>NZ_JBGTZD010000010.1:0-117308 GCF_041807865.1 Moraxella sp. E33BD
ACCAGCTACGCACGAGTAAGGACTTGATATGATGTATGTACACACAGGACTGTACGAACTGCCGATATTGATGACGGTGCGATACAGACCACTTAATTATTATGAATTTTGTTTGTTGTGGGCGTGGAAAAGAGAAAATGAGTGTGAAAATGAGCAATAAACTAAGCTATGACGAGATTATTAGGGCTCTAAAAGAGCATAGAACGGTCGAGTACTGTTGTCTAGGTCATGATGAGTGGTTTAAGTTAAGTGGCATGAGCGATGTGAATGTCTTTTTGTCTGATGATATTGAGTTTCGCATGACATCAGAGATGGTTGCTGTTGGCGGTGTGAGTTTTCCTAAGCCTGAGTTAAAACCATTGAAAGATGGCGATAAATATTGGATGGCTGACCCAGTAGCCAACAACTACGCAATACTAGGTCTTTGGGTAGGTAATAAATTGGATAAATTGGCTTTAAGTAGAGGGCTTTTGCACAAAAGCAGAGAAAATGCTATCGCACACGCCGAAGCCCTTATCAAACTAAGTGGAGGAAGTATTGATGCAGAATAAAACCATCCAAGCTGCAATCTCCACCCAAGACTATCTATTTTTACAGTTTGGAAAATTGGTG
This sequence comes from Moraxella sp. E33BD, assembly GCF_041807865.1. Lineage (NCBI taxonomy): Bacteria > Pseudomonadati > Pseudomonadota > Gammaproteobacteria > Moraxellales > Moraxellaceae > Moraxella > Moraxella sp. E33BD. The sequence continues at coordinate 613 of NZ_JBGTZD010000010.1, forward strand.
GTGGAACTGCGTGAAGTGTGCGAAATTTATTATCCGCACCTTAAGCAAAGCCAAATTAACCGCCTAGCCAGCGAGCAAGGTTTTGCTTTTCCTTGCTTTCGCCTTGCCGATAGCCAAAAATCACCTTATTTTGTTCATTTGTCCGACTTGGCGACCGCCCTTGACAAAGCAAAGAATGCGGTCAAAAACGATCATTCAAAACTTCACGCATAACTTCATCAAAACTAAGCGTGTTTGCCCTTTTATGCACCGACACATACCTTTGTAAACTCCCCCAACTTCTGTGCAGACTCACTGACTGGATTTGGGGGATTGTCATTCCCTGTTCTGCCAATCTTGTACAGGCTTCGTGGCGTAAATCATGAAAATGCAAATCGTCAATATCAAGTAAATGACAGGCTTCTGTGAATAATTTACTTATCATCTTATGGCTTTCTGCTACCAAATAAGTATCATCGGCGGTATGCTGTTTTAATAAGTCAATAATTTGTCTTGTCTCTGGCAATACCATAAATTTTTGATGGTTACCAAGACTGCCTTTAGGGTTTTTTACATCTCGTACCACAAACACACCGCCCAAATCATCGTTAAGTTCTAAGCGTGTAATTTCAGCTTGCCGTCTGCATGACAATAGAGCAAACCACATAATTAGGTGCATTGCCATACTGCCATTTTGCCAAGCTTGGTAAAAGTGTTTGGTTAATTTGATAAGTTCATCACTCGTTGGTAAGCGGTCTCGCTTATTAGACGGAGCAACATTGCGGGTCTTTTTAAGCTGTTTCAATGAACGCCTTAACGCATTCATATCAATGTCCACGCCCCACATAATATCTGCGTGGTCTAGCACCCCAAAAAGGTAAGTAAATTCTGAGCCAAGCGTGGACGGACTAATAGGGTCAAGAGCGAGAGCTGGAACGCCAGTTTTGCGTAAATTGGCGTGGTCTGTAATATCAAGGGGGCTAATGACGGTCAAAGGCAGTTTGGCGATGGGGAATTTTTGTAAAAGCCTTAGGGCGTGCATTTTTGAGCGTCCAAAGCCTGCCCCAAGCTCGCTAATATAGCGGTCAATCGCATCGCTAACCGTTAAATCATCGCTGATACCTTTTGCCCCAAATAAGAGTTTTGGATTGTCTTTTAATTCTTGTTCTCGCTTGGCTATCCACGCCTGAGCGAGTTTTTTTGTGCCAAAATTGGCACTTTCACGATAAGGCGGAAAACCTTGCTTATTGATGCGGATTTCAGCATAATAGCGGGGCGTGCCGTCTTTTGATTTTTTGGTACGAATACTACCCATTTTTGATGACCTTTGGTAAGATTTTTTCCGCAATATTTTACGCAAATTTTCCGCAAAAAACTACAAAAATAATCAAAAATACGCTAAAATAATCAAAAATAATTAATAATCCCAACCCCCTAAAAGGCTTACAATACAATGCTTTCCCTACAAAACGCTTTAAAATCAAATACTAAGAGAATATCCCTAGCTCCGATGATTGATTGGACGACAGCGGATTTTCGTTATTTTGCACGCCTATTTAACCCTGATATCCATCTATACACCGAGATGATTAGCACTAGTGCCATCTTAAAGGGCGATGCTGATTATATTTTACGACATGATGACATAGAGCACCCCATCGTCTTACAGCTTGGTGGTTCAGACCCATCTGAGATGGCACGCTGTGTACAGATTGCTGACGATATGGGTTATGATGAGTTTAATGTGAATGTTGGCTGTCCGTCTGACCGTGTTCAGCACAATAAAATTGGTGCTTGTCTTATGGCAGAGCCTAGCTTGGTGGCTGATATGGTGCGTGCGATGAAAGATGCTACCAGTAAGCCTGTAACGGTCAAACACCGCATCGGTATTGATACTTTTGATAGCTATGAGTTCATGCGTGATTTTGTGGAGCAGGTAATGAATGCAGGGTGTAGGCATTTTATCGTTCATGCTCGCATTGCGTGGTTAAACGGATTATCCCCCAAAGAAAACCGTGAAATTCCACCGCTTCGCTATGATGATGTATATCGGCTAAAAGCAGATTTTCCAGAGTTATTTATTGAGATTAACGGCGGTATTAACGACATTGATGCCATCAAGACGCACCTAAACCATGTTGATGGCGTGATGATTGGGCGTGCTTTTTATCATAATCCAATGCTGATGGGTGAGTGTAATACTCTGTTTGGCAGGGCGATACCGACTCGTGGTCAGGTTTTGGATGCTCTGTGTCCTTATTTAGAAAGGCGAGCTGGCGAAGGGGCGAATTTGGCAACGCTAGCACGGCATTATTTGGGGTTGTTTCAGGGTCTATCAGGAGCAAGAAAATGGCGGCAAGAGCTAAGTGGTAAACGCACGCTGAGTATTGATGACATTAGGCGAGCGGCTGATGAAGTCTTGATAATGAATGACCAAAAGTGATTGTTATTCAAGCAATGGGAGAGTGAAAAGAATATTTTCCATCGGTATTAGATGTATATCATGCCAGCTGAGTTGTTGCTTATGTATATAACAAATACATCACCATCGCCAAGCCATTATTAAAAATATGTAGCAATATAGGAGCGATGATAGAGCGACAATACACTCGAGTATAGCAAAAGATGAGCGAAAGCCCAAAGATGATTCCCATCTCAAAGAGAGTGTATTGTAAATGAATGCTAGCAAATAGTACGCTGTTTATGATGCTAGCACAAAGGATAGAGATTTTTTCGCTGTACACCCCAAAGACCTGTCGCCACGCATCAAACAACACGCCACGAAACATCAGCTCTTCATAGATGGGGGCGACAACTGTCATTGCTACCACGAGTAGCGGTAGATGGGCGGTGCTCATCAGTCTATCCATGAATGCCATCGGCGTTCGCCCAAGTACATGGATAATAAGCTCACTTAGTACCAAAAACAGCAAAAGCCACCAAAGGCATGCCGCCAAAGAACGCCAATAAAACGGACGCACACCTAGTATCTGCCACATACGCCGACCATCACGCCAAAAAGCCAGTCCGACGCATAAAAGACTCATTGTGATACAGGTGGAGATGGTCGCCATGCTGACCAAAACACCATGATGGCTGGCGTTTAGCACATCCAAGCCTGCAAAATACCCAAATCCCCACAAAAAACCTGTCTGGCAGATGAATAACGCCACAGTGAGTAGTAGTGTACTGCCCATTGCATAAAGCAGGGCAAAAGAGCGGTTCTTAGGCAGGTTGACCTGTATGTGATGATTCATAAGGTGTGGGGTATCTAAAAATAGTGGTTAGGGGTAGCTAGCGATAAAACCATCTACTTAAATTATCTATTGTAAATGAAAAATGAGCAAGTAAACAATCGTTTAGTCGTTCAATAATTGCAAAAAATGATTTGATGAGATGATCTATCATAATATTTGGCAACACAACATTAATGATGGGTTGCTATTTTGGTTAAAAAGATATGCTATAATGGTGATGATATTTTATTATTTATAAGATTGAATGATTAAATAAAAATACAGCAGAGGTGGAATGTGAGCTATTTTGGTACTGATGGTATTCGTGGTGAGTTTGGAATGTTTCCGATTACCCCTGATTTTGTGCTTCGGTTAGGTTTTGGGGCAGGTCGTGTGCTGGTTAGGCAAGCAGGAGAGGGTAGACGCCGTCCAAGCGTCATTATTGGTAAGGATACCCGTATCTCAGGCTATGTGATCGAAGCGGCACTTCAGTCGGGTTTTAATGCTGCTGGTGTTGATGTGCATTTGTTAGGACCGCTACCAACGCCTGCCATTGCACACCTAGTTAAGAGTTTTCATGCGGACATGGGGGTGGTTATTTCAGCATCACACAACCCCTATCATGATAATGGCATTAAATTTTTCTCGCACGAAGGCAAAAAAATCTCTGATGAGCTTCAAGAGATGATGAACCAAGAGCTAGATGTACTCATTGGCGATGGTAGTGTGGGACTATCAAGATTGACAGGCATCAAGGCGGATAATATCGGTAAGAGTTATCGTGTGGACGATGCCAAGGGTCGTTATATTGAATACTGCAAGGGTAGTTTTCCATATCATTTAAGCCTAAATCCTTTAAAAATTGTCGTAGACTGTGCCAATGGTGCAGGGTATAGCGTCGCCCCTCGTGTATTGCGTGAGCTGGGGGCAGAGGTTATCGCCATTCATAATACCCCTGATGGCATCAACATCAATGATAACTGTGGTTCAACACACCCAAACTCCCTACAAACAGCCGTCCTAAAGCATGGTGCTGATGTTGGTATTGCCCTAGATGGTGATGGAGACCGCATCATCATGGTGGATGAGCAAGGAGAGATCGTTGATGGTGATGCGATTTTATATGTCTTGGCTAATCATCTAAAGCCAAAAGGCGTGGTCGGTACGCTGATGAGTAATGTAGCCTTAGAGATTGCCATGCGTGAGCGTGGTATAGAGTTTCATCGTGCCAAAGTGGGCGATCGCTATGTCATGCAGACCCTAGAGACGCATGGACTTAGTATCGGTGGTGAACCGTCAGGTCATATCTTGTGCTTGGATAAGAGTCGCACAGGCGATGCCATTGTGGCAGGCTTGCAGGTACTCATGTGTATGGTGGAGCAAGGCGTACGACTAAGCGAGCTATCAGCAGGTTATACACCATTTCCTCAGACGCTGATTAATGTTCGCTTGACACAGATGGCAGATCCTTATAGCAACCCAAACTTGGTGCAAGCGTTTAATGTGGCAGAACAGACTCTAGCGGATCAAGGTCGTTTGCTGATTCGCAAGTCAGGTACTGAACCGGTGATTCGTGTGATGGTGGAATGTCAAGACGAACACCTGTGCCAAACGCTAGCAAAAGACATCGCCGACCAAATCGCCAAAGAGATGTCATGACATATTTATGGTGTCTTTTTAAAAACAGCAAAAACAGTACAGCACCCCAAAGTGGCAAGGTCATAAAATGGTGATTGGCGTTCTTTGGCGGTGTTGCAAGACAAGGACAATCCTACCAATTTTGTCATATTTTCATGGTGTGTCTTGCATCAATTTTTAGCCGGTCAGCAACAATTTTTGTATATGGTTGCAAATCTCTACTAGATTGTAATATAAAAAACTGGCAAAATCTATCCATTAACTAAAAAAGGTTGTGTGGTTGATTTTAGACGATTAAACCATCGCAAAAATCGCACCATGATAAGATGAAATCAAATCTATTGGTTACCCAATCTTAATCAACCAAAAACAGTCATCAATCATTGGAGTATTGATATGCTAACTTCTAGCAACATTAAAGCGATGGGTGTAAAACTTGGTCTGGCTGGTAGCGTTATTGTCATGAGTTTGACCGCTGTATTACCTGTCATTGCGACCGCTGCACCTGCCAGTCAAATGCAAGCTGTGCAAAATTTAAACGAACTGCTGTCAAACACCAAGTCCATGACTGCTGATTTTAACCAAACGGTAAAGGCGGGTAAAAGAACCATGACTTCAAGTGGTAGTATGGCGGTACAACACCCAAGTCAGCTTCGCTGGGAGACAAAGTCGCCAGCACATCAGTTGATTGTTGCCAATGATCTAACCATGTGGGTTTATGACAAGGATTTAAATCAGGCGATCAAACAATCTGTCGCCAACCAAGTGGGCGATACGCCAGCATTATTACTATCTGGCGACACCGCTAAGATTGCGGATAGTTTTAATATCTCTCAGCCAAACAACACTAAGAACTATTTTAAACTAACACCAAAATCAAATAACGCAGGGTTTAGTGAAATGTATATCAGTTTTAATGGTGGTAAACCTGTGTTTATGAGTATTGCTGATGCAATGGGTCAGCAGACGCAAATCCGCTTTTCTAATATCAGCCTAAACAAAAAGATCAATGCTGATCAGTTTAGCTTTACTCCACCAAAAGGAGTATCGGTTGTCAATCAATAACACAATGGCTATCGTATAAAGGTTGTAATGACCCATCTATTAAGAAACCCAAGCACGAATCATAAATGACCGGTTAATCATAGATGATTTTAGTGCTTGGGTATTTTTATATTGCCATTGGGAGCAAACTGATTTTATAAAAGTTTGACTGGGTTTTTAAGTGTGGCGGTGTTTGGTTTTATATATTTTTAAAGATTGACAAGGAAAGTTGTTAAAATATTTGGTATCGGTCATGAGTATTTATTTGAAATGTGGTATAATACGCCACAAAATTGGGTGCGTCAGAAGGTCTTGACCATCCTTGAATGTTTATTCAGAAATCACGCAGGGGTGATTATGTCAGCCGAATGGTCAGCCATCGTCTATTTGCTAGCCGCTTTGGGGTTGGTTATCTTTATGCTTGTCGTGCCTCGCTTGCTTGGGGGTAAGTCAAGTGGTTCACAAAAACACGAAATTTTTGAAGCAGGTGTGTTACCAGCTGGTTCGGCACGCATTCGCTTATCCGCCAAATTTTATTTGGTGGCGATTTTTTTTGTGATTTTTGATTTAGAAGCCTTATTTTTATATGCCTATTCAGTGAGTGTGCGTGAAGTGGGTTGGGCAGGTTTTATGGCTGCTACTGCCTTTATTGGCATTTTGTTTATTGGCCTGCTTTATGAGATGAAACTTGGGGCGATGAACTGGGCACCTGCTGATAAGCGAGAAAAAAAGCCACGCATTTTACACCGTCCTGATGATTTTAATCTGGCGAGCATCACAGCCTTTACCACCATTGATGAGTTGCACACCGACCCCACAGGTAAAGTGCCTGCTCAGTCGTCTGGACGGATTTTTTCAGGACGAAAAGACTTGCAGGCGGTGCTTGAAAAAGACAAGCAGGATATGGCAAACATTGACCACATCAATGACACAGGACGAGTTACTACGCAAAAATTTGATTAAGGGAATTAATTGAATGAAATTTGGCAATCATCGGATCAACCTTCTTTTTTGATATTTGCCATCGTTTTTTATGATGGCAATCATACTTCAAAATCTCGCCTTTGTTAGATTGGTGATTATCTGTTGTATTTTTGGTATCAAGACGACAGCCAAGGGCATGCCAAAAGATAAATAAACAAATTGTTAATCTTAATTTAGTAGATATTTAATTGACAAAAGACCACTATGAAATACACCTTAACTCGTGCCGAAGAACAAGGCAATCAAGAACTCCACACCACTCGCCAAGTGGTGGATGATATCACCCAAGAAGAAGTTGAAAAAAATATCTTTTTGGGTAAGCTGTCTGACCTTACGCATGCCGCTGCCAACTGGGGGCGTAAAAATTCGTTATGGCCGTTTAACTTTGGTACAAGCTGTTGCTATGTGGAGTATGCCACAACCTTAACAGCAGTGCATGATTTATCTCGCTTTGGGGCGGAAGTGATTCGTGCCAGTCCTCGTCAAGCTGATGTGATGATTGTCGCTGGCACTTGTTTTGTCAAAATGGCACCTGTCATCTTGCGACTGTATGAGCAAATGCTCGAACCCAAATGGGTCATCTCAATGGGGGCGTGTGCCAATTCTGGTGGTATGTACGACATTTATTCGGTGGTGCAGGGCGTGGATAAAATTTTGCCCGTAGATGTCTATATCCCCGGTTGTCCGCCACGCCCAGAAGCACTTATTCAGGCGATTATGCTATTGCAAGAGAGTATTACCAAAGAACGCCGACCGCTTGGTATTCATCTTGACCAAGGCATTTATCAGCCAATTATGACCCCAGAGCGGGATAGAAAAAATGCCGAACGCATTCTTGTTAAGAATTTAAAAAGTCCTGATGGGGTGGAGTGATGTTATATCCTGCAATGTGAGTACTTTCTTGTGTCATTGGATTTGGAAATTAATCTTATGGTCATAATAGAATGGGGATTTGTTAATGAATAATACTTTATACTCTCAGTCTGAAATAGCCAAAATGCAAGGTTAGCTAGGCGATATGGGAAGACAAATTTTAGAAAGATTTAATGGTGATAATGCAGAACAAAAAGCATTATTTCCGTGTCTATTTGCTCGTAAGGCATTTGCACAAGGTATGGTAAAATTTTTACCGATAGCTTATGTGCGAGATAAGGCTCAATATGATTTAGAGTGTTTTGCACAGGGTTTAAAAAATTACCTAGAATTGGCAATGTCGGTTTGGGATGGGAAATTTAATACAGCCTACCCATTGTTAGTTGTATTTGAACCTGTGCAAGGACATAGTCAAACTAAAGACTATCAAGACATTTTTGTTCAAGCCTTGCAATACTTGATTGATAATGATGAAAAATCTTGGGTGGGAGAAATTCCACTCAATCCCAACCAAGAGTTTTGGACAATGTGCTTTCACGGAGTTCAGATTTTTATTAATGCTAGCCACCCAAATCATCATTTAAGGTTAAGTAGAAATTTGTGTGATACTTTGGTTTTGGTTATTAATCCAAGAGAGCGTTTTGATGTTTTTGCAGGAGATGATGAAGCAGGTTATGCTATTAGAGAGCGGATAAGAAAAAATATAGATAATTACGATTTAATTTCCAGAAGTCCTTTACTTGGTCATTATCAGCTTGGAGAGTTGGAGTGGGTTCAATATATGTTGCCTGTTACCAATGATGAAGAGCCTATGCAATGCCCACTTTCTTTTGAAAGACATCATAAGAAATAAAATGAGGCAAAGACTATGGACTTGAGAAAATTCTACGGTGCTTTGATTGTCTTTTATTTTAGTGATATGGCATTACTGATTATGGTAATTTGGTTGTCTTATAAGATAACCAAAAATCCTTTAATGCTTGGATTGATATTGTGCATTAGTACAATTGTCCCATTTATATTAAAAAAGTTTTCCAAAATTAATTTATTGTCTCTTTCGGCTCATCATTTAATGCTTTCACGCATTTTATTTTATTCCATTGTTTTTGTTTTGTCAGCACTTAATACATCTGTTTATAGTTTTATTGGTCTTGCGTTAATATCTGGAATATTGAGTGTTAGTATATTAAGTAATTATGAGACTTATAATAATTATCTTGTTGTAGATGGTATCGTTTCTGCAAACAAAGCATCAAGATATATGCAAACTGTTATACAGATTGGTGCATTTGGTGGAGCAATGATAGGGGGAATGCTATTAAATCATTTATCTTTTTTTTATTCTATGACAAGTATTGTTTTAATAGATATTTCATTTGCTATTATCTTTATGATTTGGGCGAAAAATGGTAGTTTTGCTCAAATAAAGAATAAAACTCAAATGAATGAAAAGCAATCTGTGAATCAACTTGACTTGTTGGATAAAAAAAATATTTACTTATTATGCTTTATACTAGGGTTTATTGGCATTCATATTACCAGTTTTAATTTAACCACACCGATTATATTTCAAGAAATCAAACAGTGGACTGCCCAAGATTTTGGTTTATCCAGTGCTTTTGCTGGCATAGGTGCTTTTTGTGCAGTTTTTCTAAAAAGCAATACAAAACATTGCTTGGTAATGGCAATATGCTTAATTTTTGCCGATTTAATATTTGTTATGTCAAATATGAAAATATTATCACTAGCAATATGTTTTTTTATTGGATTTTTTATCAATAGTATTAGGATATTGATAAGGGAAAAATTATCTTTATTGGCAAAAGATATAGAGCAAGCTAATTTTATTGGTCAAAGTAGTGCTGTTTTTTATACCATATTTCAAGCAGGTGCTAGCTTATTATTTGGATACATATTAGCCAGTGTACAGAACATCAATATTTCCCAAATATTTTTACCATTAGTGGCATTTATTATTATTGTATTTTATATTAGTGTACTTTTCGCAAACAAAATCTCTACCAACTAGGAGTGCAATTATGGTTAAAGGCAAAATTTTGATTGTAGACCCTTTTTCTACTGGTGCATTGTACGCACAAAAGTTCTATGAATTAGGACATCAATGCTATGCGGTACTTGCTAATTCTGATATGAGTATGAACTATTTTAGTTTTGATAATACTTATTTTGTTAATAAAGTAATTTATTCGGTTCAAGAATGTAAGGAAAAATTTCATAGAGATGAGATTTTGGCTGTTGTAATTGGTGCAGAAACGGGCGTTATTGTTGGTGAACAATTAGCAGAATACTTTGGCGTAACAGGAAATCCCGTAAAAAGTAGCTTAAAACGCCGAGATAAATTTGTGATGCAAAACGCTTTGAAAGAGAATGGGTTGAAGCATATTAAAAGTCAACTCATTCATTGTAATAATGAAGATTTATTTGAAAGTGCAAGTGGCTATATTCTTAAACCTGTAAATTCGGCAGGTAGCGATGGTGTAATGTTTTTTGAAAATAAGACAACACTATCTAATCATATACAAAACATTAATTGGGAAACAGTTAATGCGTTAGGAATAAAGAATGACAACTACATTTTGCAATCATTTGAAACTGGTGATGAATTTGTTGTAGATATGATTGTGCAAGATGACAACATTTTTATTTGTAGTTTGTGTGTTTATAAAAAAGGTTATCACAATGGTAGCCAGTTTGTTTATGAAAATATGCAAATGTTGGATATTGCGAGTAAAAAATATCAAGCCATAATTCAATATGCAATACAATGCATTAAAGCATTAGAGGTCAAATTTGGGGCGGTGCATATGGAGCTATTGGCACAATCAAGTACCAATGGTTATATTAATCCAGTAATGATTGAAATGGGGGCAAGATTGCACGGAGGGGTTGCACCCATTGTTTTTGAAAAATGTTACCAACAGAGCTTACTTGAATTAAGTGTCCATAGTTATTTAAAGAAAGATTTGACACAGTTCTATGGAAAAACAAAAGACAATATATTTTATTCAAAAATTATCAGTCAAGCCAAAGTAGTATTTTTAATTAATTACCAAAAGGAAAATAAATTAGATGAGCAACTATTCCTGTCAAAAATTCAAAGTCTACCTAGTTTTTATCAGGCTAAAATTCTCACGAATGACATAATGCCTGTAACAGTAGATTTGCTGACTTGCCCTGTTCTGGTGTGCTTAGTTGGAGGAACATCTGATATTGATGAAAATAAACTGAGGATAATGTTTAATGAGAGTATTTATTAATTTATATTATTAATCATTTTACTCACTCAATTATGTTTTAGTTTTTAAAAATATAGACATTGGCGATGCAATTTTTTTTATTTTACTTAAATTTTAGTAATCGCAAACATAAACAAAAAGTTGGTATTATGAGCATTAACCACATTCACGATTTTGACATTCTAAACGAGTTAAACGCTAAGTTTATAAATCTTGTTGTCCAAGAAACCGCAGACGGCATTCCCACCGTTTGGGCAGAGCGTGGGCAAGTGCTTGATGTCTTGATGTACTTGCGTAAATTGCCCAAGCCCTTTGTAATGCTCGTGGATTTATCCGCCATTGACGAACGCCTGCGAAAACATCGCTATGGACAACCTGTCAGCGATTTTACCGTGTTTTATCATTTGATGAGCTTAGAGCGAAACTCCGACATTCGCATTAAGGTTGCACTTGCTGAGGGCGAAAGTATTCCAAGTGCTACGCAAATTTACCCCAATGCCAACTGGTATGAACGAGAAGTGTGGGATATGTTTGGGGTGGTGTTTGATGGACATCCGCACTTGACACGGATTTTGTTGCCCAAATACTGGGAAGGACATCCGCTGCGTAAAGAATACCACGCAAGGGCGACTGAATTTACGCCATATTTTTTAAATACCGCCAAACAACAATTCGAGCAAGAAAATTTGCGTTTTGTGCCAGAAGAGTGGGGCATGAAACGCTCAGGGCGTGATGAAGATTTTATGTTTTTGAATATCGGTCCTAACCACCCATCAGCACACGGGGCGTTTCGCTTGGTGTTACAGCTAGATGGCGAAGAGATTGTGGACTGTATTCCCGATATTGGCTATCATCACCGTGGGGCGGAAAAGATGGCAGAACGCCAAACTTGGCATTCATACATTCCGTATACCGACCGCATTGATTACTTGGGTGGGGTGATGAATGAATTGCCTTATATTATGGCGGTGGAAAAATTAGCCGGTATTAGTGTGCCTGATAGAGCCAATACCATTCGTATTATGATGAGTGAGCTGTTTAGGATTACGAATAACTTGCTTTACTGGGGAACATTTATTCAAGATGCTGGTGGTATGACGCCTGTGTTTTATATGTTCACCGACCGCCAAAAAGCCTATGACATCATTGAAGCGGTAACAGGCTATCGTATGCACCCTGCGTGGTTTAGAATTGGCGGTACAGCGATGGATTTGCCCAATGGGTGGGAGAGATTGGTGCGAGAGTTTTTGGATTGGATGCCAAAACGCATTGATGAATATTACAAGGCGACTATGACCAATACAGTACTCAAAGGTCGTACCCAAGCTGTCGCCCAATACGATGCCAAGCACGCTCTAGCGTGGGGCGTAACGGGGGCAGGTCTGCGTGCAACTGGTGTGGACTTTGATTTGCGTAAAGCACGCCCCTATCTGGGCTATGAAAATTTTGACTTTGAAGTGCCAGTGTTTTATAATGGCGATGCTTATGACAGATGTTTGGTTAAGATTGAAGAAATTCGCCAGTCTTTGCGTATCATTAAGCAATGCCTAAATAATATGCCAAGCGGGGCATATAAAGCCGAACACCCACTGGCTGTACCACCACCTAAAGATAGAACCTTAAAAGACATTGAAACACTTATCAACCACTTTGTGTCGGTATCGTGGGGGCCTGTAATGCCAGCAGGCGAGTCGGCGTGTGTGGTAGAAGGCGTCAAAGGATTAAACAGCTATTATGTGGTATCGGATAATTCAACGATGAGCTATCGCACACGCATTCGCACGCCCACCTTTGCCCATCTGCAACAAATGCCTTCGGTCATCAATGGCTCGCTTGTATCGGATGCGATTATTTATTTGGCAAGCATTGATATTGTAATGGCGGATTGCGATCGGTAGGATTTTTGATGATATTTTTGATGATAAAAACTCATGATGAATTTGAGTTAGCTATCATGTATCATGAAATATATTCATGACTTTAAATTATTTAGGGGTTGGGTGTGTTATTAATTTTTTGTTTTTTTCTTGCATTCTTTATTGTGCGTTTGGCGTTTTTAAAAATATCAATCAATAATGAGAAAAAGTTGGTTGCATTGGGTGCAAAGCAAGTTGGAGAAAGAAATTCAAAGGTTTTGGCTGCGGCACATATCTTGTATTACTTTACTGCCTTATGGAGTGCGTATTATTATCAAGTGCAGTTTGATGTGGTATCTGCGTTAGGGGTGTTGATTGTTACTTTGTCTTTATTTGTCTTGTATTATATCATCAAGCAGTTGGGCGATATTTGGACTGTGAAAGTATATATCTTGCCGAATCATACCATCAATCACTCTTGGATTTTTAGAACTTTTAAGCACCCAAATTATTTTTTAAATATTATCCCTGAACTGATTGGTATTGCGTTGTTATGTCAGGCGTGGTGGGTCTTGGTTGTGGGTTTACCTATTTATGGAGTTATCTTGGCCATCAGAATACATCAAGAACAAACAGCGATGCAACATCTGTTTTGATGGGCGTGCTACTCTTTGATGATGACAATCTTAAAAGAAGATGATTGTAAGGAACACTATGCATCAACCAATTTTACCCAAGATGTTTTATTACGGCTTTCCTGTTGTTTTATTAACCACTTGCGATGAACATGGTGCGTCTAATATCACGCCCATTTTGTCCAGTTGGTGCTTGGGTGATAATGTGGTGATTGGACTTGGGACACAAGGCAAGGCATTTGAAAATTTGAGTGTTTGTGCAGAGGTGGTATTCAATTTGCCCGATGAAACACTTTGGCAAAAAATAGAAAATATCGCTCCTACAACCGCCAAAAACCCTATACCTGATTTTCAAAAGTCGGAATATCAATTTTGTGATGATAAATTTAAAAAAGGGTGGGTTTACAGCTGAAAATTCATCAAAGTAAAGCCATCTCGTATCAAAGAATGCCCATTACAAGCTGAATCAAAAGTAATCCATATCAGTAAAAGAGATGGTTATGCCATTATTGAATTAAAAATTTTGCAGGTTCATGCTTGTGAGAAGCTGATAATGGATGATCATAAAATTGACCCTGCCAAATGGTAACCATTGATTTATAATTTTCGTCATTATCAGGGTGTGGGCAAAACTTTGGGTAAAAACTTTCGTGCAGAAGAGTGAGTTGTTGACTGGTTGGGGTAAGGTTGGTTTAAAACACTGAACAAATCTTTTCAACCTCATCAAGGTGGTATATGCCAATCTTAGATAATGCGATTATTTGTTTGGCTACGGCTTATTTAAAAAGCATGGATGTCGCTATTGCACTATGATGGATAAAAAATCATCACAATACAATAGCGATAATTGAACGGAATTTGACTGGATTTTGAGCTTTTGGGTGTTTAAAAATAATGATTTAATTGAACGCCCACTTCATAAGTTGAGTTGGAGGGTTTGTCAAAAGGTATGCCATAAAACATCACTTCTTCTGAATCAGGCACTTTCCAGAATCTTACAAAAGGACCAAATTCAACTTGTCTTTTGTCATTGAGTTTATAGTTTAGTAGTACGCTACTTTGCACCCCAACCCCACCTTTTTGTTTCATGGGGATGGTATGTTCGCCGATGATTGAATATTGTTTTGCTCGGATGATTGGGTTAATCATCAAATCGGCTTTATAAGCCATCTTTGAATTAATGTCGTCCGAGAGACTAGCACCAAGTTGTAAAAAACTGCTCTATTGATTCGTAAATAACCCAAGGCGTTTTGACTGGTGCTTAAATGATCTTTTAAAAAACGAGATGATACACCGGCCGTAAGACCGACTTTTTGGTTGTGGGTAGATTTAGGTAGTGTGTATAATTGATGCCAATTTGACCACTAGAACGCTTTTGATCGTTCATTCTTAAAGAGCTGAATTCTTGATTTTGCAAGGTTCCGACATAATCACTTTTCCCTAGCGAATACCTGCCAAATACTGAAATGGCGTCTTGACGATTGGTGATGTATGATACCTTGCTGGTTAAAGATAGCATTTTTGCATCTTCTTGTATGAAAGGCATACCGTCTGAAGTTTCTTTATATCTCTCAAAATAGGTTTCTAATCCAACAGAAACATCAATATTATCAGAATTTGCATTGGGCAAAACTTGGTAATAGTAGAATGCTTGATAGGCAAATTGAGCGTAACATCATAATACAATCCATAAAAAAGTCCTTTTGTATTAATTTATCTTTTCTGTAATTATTTGTCAGTAAAAACTTTCACGAAAATTAACCAAAATAAAAATAATAGTCAGCTATTATTTTTTTGTTTATGATCATGCTTTTTTATTTAAGGTTTATACATAAATTCCTTACTTGCTCATTTTAAAACATCGAATTAACAAAAACTTGCCTTGAATACGATGGGCTATGTTGTACTTGAACCAATCTGTCATGTACAATGCATTACTCATGCCAACAATAAATCTGGCAGTGCATGATACACAAAAGATGTTTGGTTCTTAAGTTTTAAAATTTTGTTTTTTGTGTCGGTAATAAAGGCAAACAGTTTTTTTGCTATAAATGACTTTTTTGTTATATAATAATCAGTTGTTTAATAACTAAATGAAAGTTGTGTACTTAATGGTTTTGTCTGGTGAATGTCATGACTGTGCGTGATATTTTTGAATGCTGTTTGGTGTGTTGAAGTTTTTGATCGCTTTTAATCGCCATATCAAACCTATCAAGGATACCAAACGAATTTAAAACCATTATATAGGATATTCAACCTAAGTTATGGAAGATGAGTCTATAAAAAAGACGATTTGAAATATTTTTTGGAAAATTTGTTGCCAAGTGTAACAAGTTGGGCATGATGGACTTTGCAAAACAATGAGTGCGTGATTATCTCCCAACGCTTTGCACACTAAGAAATATCAAGGAAATGCCCAGATGGGGTGTGATTTGTTGCGTTAAGATTGTATGATAAAAAGAAGGAATTGCTAATTTTGGCTTTGGGAGCTTTAAGATAATCTGTTATTCAAATTAATTTGACAAGCAAAAATAAGCTAGGTGAATGGACGATGGATTGCCAAAGTTATTTTATAAAGTTGCTCCAACCATCTAAAAAACCAAAAAGATTTCATGATGAGACCATAACTAGGCTTTAAAAAAGAGCCAAATATTGGCTAATACTATTTATTTTTTTGAAAATGCAGGGATTGGCTATGATTGGATGATGATGAACGACTAAGTTTATAAATCCCTAAGAGATTCCCTAAAAAATCGTGTATAATATGCACCGCAAAATTTATTAACCCAAATACATCTTACCAATGTGGTTTTTGGTTAATAAATTGAGTTGGTTAATTAAAAAACAAACTTAGCGAGCCGTCAAAACAGCAAGCAAATTAAGGTAACTTTATGAAAATAGTAACCGATAAAACCCCCAAAGTCGCCATTGAGACGATTTTAACGCCAGCAGAGATTGACGGCATTCATCATCATATTCATCACTACCCCCAACCGAGAGCTGCAGTGCTTGATGCCTTAAAATTGGTGCAAAAACGCAACGGCTGGGTCGATGATGCACAAGTTACCGCCATTGCCAACATGCTAGATATTGCCGTGAGCGATGTCGAGGGTGTGGCAACTTTTTTTAACCGCATCTATCGCCAACCTGTTGGTCGCCATGTCATTCTACTGTGCGATAGCATCGCTTGTTATCTAAACGGTTTTGAAAGCGTAGAAGCTGAGCTTAAAAGACAGCTTGGTATTGACTATGGACAGACCACGCCTGACGGACGCTTTACTTTACTGCCTATTTGTTGTTTGGGTAATTGTGATAAATCCCCTGCGGTTTTGATTGATGAAGACACTTACGGCCCTATTCAAGCACACGAAGTTGCTGAGTTATTGGAGCAATATCAATGAACTACAATAATATCAATAACAAAGCCGACTTGCAAAGTCAGATTACTGCTCGCCAAAATGGACTTGCTCCTAGTCAATTAAACCGCCAAAAGATTCCTATTTGGGGGGTAGGGTTGGCAGATGGTCAAGCACCGACTTGCAAGACGCACCCTTTGACATGGCGACTGTATCATCATGATGCGGTACTAAAACTGGCAGATTATCTATCACTAAAAGGCTTTGATGGCTTAAAAATTGCTTTATCAAAAACCCCACAAGAAGTGGGTGAGATGATAAAAAACGCCAATGTGCGTGGTCGTGGTGGAGCGGGTTTTAATGCAGGACTGAAATGGACTTTCATGACACCTCCTGATGGTGGTGTGCGATATCTTATTTGTAATGCTGATGAGATGGAACCTGGCACTTTTAAAGACCGCTTGTTGATGGAACGCTTGCCTTTTCAATTGATTGAAGGGATGTTGATTACTGCCTATGCCATCGGAGCGAGCGTAGGCTATATTTTTATTCGTAGTGAATATTTAATCGCTGTTGAGCGACTACAACAAGCAATTGATGAATGTATTGCTAATGCGTTACTTGGCGATGGCATTCTTGGTACGGCATTTAAGTTTGATTTGCACATTCATACAGGAGCGGGGCGGTATATCTGTGGGGAGGAGACGGCACTGATTAACTGCTTGGAAGGTCGTCGTGCCAATCCACGCACCAAACCTCCGTTTCCGCAAGTATCTGGAGCGTGGGGTCGTCCTACAGTGGTTAATAATGTAGAAACATTAAACAATATGTCTGCCATTATGTTAAATGGGGTGGATTGGTATCTTAATTTACCCAAAGCCAAAGGAAGATCAGATACTCCTGGCACTAAGATTATGGGCGTGTCTGGGCGTGTAAAAGATGCAGGGCTTTGGGAGTTGCCTTTTGGTTATACCGCACGAGAGCTGATTGAATTGGCTGGTGGTATGCAAGAGGGGCTTAGATTAAAGGCGTGGCTACCGGGTGGAGCAAGTACCGATTTTTTGACCGCAAGTGATGAACATCTTGATCTTGTGATGGATTTTGACCCCATTATGAAAGCTGGCAGTCGCTTGGGAACTTGTCTGATGATGGTGGTGGACGAAACCCAAGATATGGTGAGTTTATCCAAAAACTTACAAAAATTTTTCCAACGAGAATCTTGTGGTTGGTGTACGCCTTGTCGTGATGGCTTGCCTTGGGGTGTTAAAATTCTTGATGACATGGATAAAGGTCAAGGGCAAGATGGCGATATTGAAAAATTAACCGAGTTGACCCGTGATTTGTGGCTTGGCAAAACCTTTTGTGCACACGCACCAGGAGCGATGGAGCCTTTAATGAGTGCCTTAAAATATTTTCGCTGTGAATTTGAACAAAAAATTGAACAAGTGCATCTGGTCAGCGAATCAGACAATCAGCAAGGGAGCGTGTGATGGCGGTTATTCATATAGACGGCAAAAGCTATGAAGTAGATGGTGCTGACAACCTGCTTTCTGCTTGTTTGTCGCTTGGTATTGATTTGCCATATTTTTGTTATCACCCTGCACTTGGTTCGGTGGGTTCGTGTCGCCAATGTGCAGTCAAGCAGTACAACAATGAAGAAGATTACAAGGCAGGGCGTGGACGACTTGTTATGAGTTGTATGGTTGCACCGACAAATGATATGTACATTTCGGTCGATGACTCTGAATCTAAAGACTTTCGCAAACGCATTGTTGAATATTTAATGACTAACCATCCCCATGATTGCCCAACCTGTGAAGAAGGTGGTCATTGTCATTTACAAGACATGACTTATATGTCAGGGCATCGCCAAAGACGCTATCGCTTCACCAAGCGAGTACACCACAATCAAGATTTGGGGGCGTTTATTAATCATGAGATGAACCGTTGTATTGCCTGTTATCGCTGTGTGCGTTTTTATAGGGATTATGCAGGCGGTACAGATTTTGGTGTCTATGCGTCCAACAACCGTGTTTATTTTGGGCGTGAGGTGGACGGGCAGTTTGAAAGTGAGTTTAGCGGTAATCTTACCGAAGTTTGCCCAACAGGGGTGTTTACTGATAAAACACACTCTGACAGATATAATCGCAAATGGGACATGCAATACGCCCCTAGCATTTGTCAAGGCTGTTCTACAGGCTGTTCTATTTCGGCAGGTGAACGCTATGGCGAGCTAAGACGCATTGAAAACCGCTATAATCCCGATGTTAATGGTTACTTTTTGTGCGACAAAGGTCGGTTTGGTTATGGCTATATCAATCGTGCCGATCGTCCGATGCACCCCCTTAAAAGGGTAGATACAAAATTTGTCAAGACCAGTGCAAATCTTGCTGTTGATGGTGTGGCAAATTTATTAAAAGACAAAAATGTCATTGGTATCGGCTCGGCTAGAGCAAGCCTTGAGAGTAATTTTGCTCTAAAAAAATTGGTCGGAGCGGACAACTATAGCACAGGTGAGCGTGCGGCGGTCAAAGAGGTGGTAAACTTAGGTGTGCAGATTTTACGCCAAGAAAATATCCATCAGGTATCACTTGCTCAGATTGAAACAGCAGATTGTGTATTTATTCTAGGTGAGGATATCACTCAGACAGCAAGTCGTGTTGCATTATCCGTGCGTCAAGCTACCAAAAATAAAGCCAAGCAGATGGCAACGGCACTTCGTACTGAGCATTGGTTGGCAGAACCTGTCAAACGCATTGGTCAAGAAGCCTTTAGTCCTATTTATACTGCCAGTGTGAATGAGACCAAACTTGATGACATTGCTAAGATTGCCACTGTTGCCACGCCAAATGATATCGCTAAGCTAGGATTTATGGTGGGTGATGTTATTAAAGCGTTTGCTGATCGCTTAGAGGAAATCACCGAGCATGAAAATGCCATTTTTGCCAAAGAACAAGACCCAAATTTAGTGATTAATGAGAACATGGCGATGGAGTTTTTGGCTCATCACATCGCTTATGATTTAATCATGGCAAATCGCCCCCTTATCATTTCAGGCACTAGCCTTACTTCTAAGGCGATTTTACAAGCTACTGGCTACATTGCTCAGAATTTAACTGACAAACGAGCTAAAATTGCTCATGTTGAGCGTGAGTTTGTAGAGGTGGAAAATGCTAAAATCCGTGATGAGGTAGAGCGACAGTTTGTTGATCAAGAAAAATCCGCCAAAACTGATGGCGTGCATACGACTGAACGAGACCCAAATGAGTTTGAAAAGACGCTACAATCTCGCCTACTAAAAGTCAATACTTCCTATACTGATAAAACAGGTGTCTATTTGACCATGCCAGAGGCAAATAGCGTGGGTCTAAATCTACTGGGTGGTCAGTCGGTAGAAGAGATACTGGCAGATGATTTTGATGCGGTGATTGTACTTGAGCATGATTTGGCGAATTTGACCCCAAGTCAGCTTGATAAATTAACCCAAAAAACAATGATTGCCTTAGACCATCAGCGTTATGAGTGGCATGATGAGGCGGACTTTATTCTGTCAAGCGGTTCATTTGCCGAGTCTGATGGCACGCTAATCTCAGCAGAAGGTCGAGCAGGACGATTCTTTGCCGCCTATGACAAACACTATTACGACCCAGCTAGTGAGATTAAAGACAGCTGGCGTTGGCTACATGCCTTGGATAATATGTTGCATGCCAAGCAGGGTGAACCTAATTGGTATCATCTAGATGATGTGATTGATGAGCTGGTGGCGGATTATCCACAGCTTGCCCAAATTAAGCAAGCTGCACCAGAGTCTGCCTATCGCATTACAGGGTTAAAAATTGCTCGTGAACCACGCCGTTACTCAGGCCGTACAGCCATGCGTGCACCGATTTCTATTCATGAACCAATGCAGCCTAAGGATAAAGACAGTGCTTTAACTTTCTCAATGGAAGGTTATGTGGGCGATAGAATACCAAGTTCGGTAACGCCTTTTGCGTGGTCGGCTGGTTGGAATTCGCCACAGGCATGGAATAAGCTACAAGATAAAGTTGGTGGGCGATTAAAAGGTGGCGACATCGGTATTCGTCTGTTTGATGAATTGCCTAAGATGCAGATAGTTTTTGAAAAAGTGATGGTTGCTGATAATGTGTCAAGTAGCGTCTTTGATGGGCGTGCGGTGGTTGTGCCTGTAGCCAATCTATTTACTGTATCGCCACTGGTTAGTCGCAGTCCTGTGGTCGCAAGTCAAATCAAGCCTGCTACTTGGTTTATTAGCCGTGAAGATGCTGCCAGATGGATTGTTAAGGCGGGTGATAAATTAACCTTAACTCAGCAGGGAGTGGCGATTACCCTGCCTGTATCGGTGGTGGATTATCTGGCAGAAGGGTGTATTGGTTATCTTGAGGGGATTGTGCCATTTATGGTAGGCTTACCAACCGGTGTTAAAAAGACCGATAAGGACACACCTGTCTATGTGCCACGATATCAGTTGAGTATGAGACGCTTGGCGAATGCTACTAAGGCGAATACAATTTTTGCACCAAAAGCAGGTTTTAATAACACGCCATTTGCTGATACTTGCACAACAACTCAAGAGATGGGGGTATAAATGAGTATCCAAGTAATTGCTGATGTGCCGTCATTTCTAAGTGGTATGTCTTTTGAATTATGGTCGTTCATTTATCTGACCGCACAGACCTTGGCGATTTTTTTGGGGTTGGTGATGGTTGCTGCTTTGATGATTGTCTATGAACGCCGAATGCTTGCTTTATGGCAAGACCGATATGGTCCAAATAGAGTGGGCTGGCAAGGATCGCTACAACTTGTGGCGGATATGTTGAAAATCTTTTTTAAAGAAGATTGGATGCCTGCCTTTGCTGATAAACGACTATTTACCCTAGCACCAGCTATTGCCATGTTTACTGCTTTGGCAAGTTTTGCCATCATTCCGCTATCACCGACACTTGGGGCGGCTAATTGGGATATTGGGTTGTTATTTTTCTTTGCGATGGCAGGTCTTGCGGTATATGCGGTTATGTTTGGTGGCTGGGCATCTGCCAACAAATTTTCGCTACTTGGTGGGCTACGAAGTGCAGCCCAAACCATCAGTTATGAAGTCTTTTTGGGCTTATCCTTGATGGGCGTGGTCTCAATGGCAGGGTCATTTAACCTAAGAGATATTGTGGAAGCTCAAACAACTGTTTGGAATGTCATACCGCAGTTTTTTGGCTTTTTATGCTTTGTGGTGGCAGGTGTGGCGGTAACGCATCGCCATCCATTTGACCAACCAGAAGCTGAACAGGAGCTTGCAGAAGGTTATCATGTTGAGTATTCAGGCATGAAATTTGGTATGTTCTTTATTGGCGAGTATGTCAATGTGGTGGTAATTTCCGCTTTGATGACAACCTTGTTCTTTGGTGGTTGGTTGGCGCCATTTAACCTGAACATTCCATTTATTCCGCCATTTTTTTGGTTTGCGATTAAGACTTTGTTTTTTATGACCTTGTTCGTTTTGGCTCGTGGTTCGCTCATGCGTCCTCGCTACGACCAAGTGATGAATTTTGGTTGGAAGGTGTGTTTGCCTGTAACACTGGTAAATCTATTGGCAACAGCATTTGTGATTTTGATGGTGAATTAAATGTTTACAACTTTAAAAAATGCGGTGGTGGGGATTTTCACCATAGTGCGTTCAATGTGGATGGTAAATTCGCACGCCACTCGTAAGAGAGATACCATTTTATATCCAGAGCAGCCTGTGCCAGTTCCACCTAGATTTCGTGGACGCATTGTCCTAACTCGAGACCCAGATGGCGATGAACGCTGTGTGGCATGTAACCTGTGTGCGGTCGCCTGCCCTGTGGGCTGTATCAGCTTGCAAAAGGCGGAGAGAGAAGATGGTCGCTGGTATCCTGAATTTTTCCGCATCAATTTTAGTCGCTGTGTGTTCTGTGGTATGTGCGAAGAAGCCTGCCCAACCACCGCCATTCAACTGACACCTGATTTTGAGCTTGGGGAGTACAACCGTCAAAATTTGGTCTATGAAAAAGAGCATTTGCTGATTGCCGGTACAGGCAAATATCCGGATTATAACTATTATAGAGTAACAGGTATGGCAACAGACGGCAAACCCAAAGGGTCGCACGAGCGTGAAAGCCAGCCGATTGATGTGCGGAGTCTATTGCCATGATGCAAACATTACAAAGTTTTTTGGCAAATGGCGACATGGTGGGCTTTTATGCCTTATCTCTTGTGGCGTTTTGGGCAAGTCTAAGAGTGGTAACGCAGGTCAATCCTGTGCACGCCATTTTATCAATGATTGTCAGCTTGCTTGCAGTGGCAGGAATTTTCTTTATCATTGGTGCTGCGTTTGCAGGCGTGCTTGAGATGATTGTCTATGCAGGGGCGATTTTGGTTTTGTTTGTATTTGTGATTATGATGCTTAATCTTGGCACGGACAATACGGAAGAAAAATCATGGCTAACTGCCAATGCGTGGGCGACACCGTTACTACTAACTGTGATTATTGCTGGCGTACTGATAAGTTTTATCGTTAGTGGTAAGGACATCATGCTCCAAGATGCCAGTATTAGCATCAAAGATGTGGGCATTAGCCTATTTACCCAATATGTGTTATTGGTGGAAGTGGCGGCGTTTTTATTGCTTGGGGCACTGGTGGCGGCATATCATCTTGGCAAAAAAGCCCTAGATGATGAGAATATCAGCCACACCCAAGAACAAGCCGAGCAAACAAATACAGGAGCAGACTCATGAGTGTTGTTTTAACGACCACAGCAGCTGTGCAAATGAATAGTCTTGGCGTGCCTGCTCATCATGCACTCATTGTAGCGGCGATTTTATTTGTGGTTGGGCTGGTGGGCGTAATGGTACGCCGTAATATATTGTTTATGCTGATGAGTCTTGAAATTATGATGAATGCAGCTGCTTTTGCTTTTGTTGTGGGTGGCAATATGTGGGGTTCGCCTAATGGACAGATTATGTTCATCTTTATTTTGACGCTAGCAGCAGCAGAAGCGGCGATTGGACTTGCCATTTTGCTACAATTTTATCATCGCTTTAAAAGCCTTGATGTTAATCATGCCAATAAGCTAAAAGGGTGGGGGGTGTTATGAATTTGTTAGCATTAACCTTTATATTTCCTTTGATTGGTTTTTTGGTACTTGCCCTATGGCGAGATAGAATCTGTGAAAAACTAGCCACCATCATTGGTGTGGGCATGATGGCGTTATCCGCATTGACCACCGTCTTGGTGAGTATGGATTATCTAAGTGCCGGTAGTGATGAGACGCTATTTGTTAGGCTGTGGACTTGGCTGTCGGTAGATGGCTTTGCTCCAAACTTTGGTTTGGTTTTAGATGGTCTATCACTGACCATGACCGCCATCATTACAGGCGTAGGTTTTTTAATTCATCTATTTGCCAGTTGGTATATGAAAGGCGAGACTGGGTTTGTTAGATTTTTTAGCTATCTAAATTTATTTGTTGCCAGTATGCTACTGCTTGTGCAGGCTGACAACTTATTGCTGATGTACTTAGGCTGGGAAGGCGTGGGTATTTGTTCTTATTTGTTGATTGGTTATTATTTTTCTAATCGTGCCAATGGACGAGCAGCAATTAAGGCGTTTACTGTAACTCGTGTGGGTGATGTATTTTTGGCAATCGGACTGTTTTTGTTGTACCAACAATTTGGCACGCTAGATATTCATGCCATCATTGATCAAGCACCAAAAATCTTTGATGTGAATAATCCTAAGATGATTTTGACCGCACTCATGCTAACTTTTGGTGCATTTGGTAAGTCGGCACAGATTCCGCTACATACTTGGCTTGCTGACGCAATGGCGGGACCTACGCCTGTATCGGCTCTGATTCATGCCGCCACAATGGTAACAGCAGGGGTATATTTAATTGCTCGTATGCACCCTGTGTTTTTACTAACGCCTGATGTGCTGTTGTATGTAGTCGGTGGTGTGGGGGCGTTATCCATGCTGGTATCAGGTTTTTGTGCGTTGGCACAAACCGACATTAAGCGAGTGCTTGCCTATTCAACCATGAGTCAGCTTGGCTATATGTTTATTGCTTTGGGTGTGGGTGCATGGCAGGTGGCGGTGTTCCATTTGATGACCCATGCATTCTTTAAGGCATTGTTATTTTTGGCATCTGGTGCTGTTATCATTTCGGTACATCACGAACAAAATATCTTTAAGATGGGAGGGCTTCGTAAACGCATTCCTTTGGTATTTTGGTCGTTCGTTATCGGCGGTGGAGCACTTGTTGCTCTACCATTTGTGACGGTTGGTTTTTACTCAAAAGAAGCGATTTTGTGGGAGGCTTATGCCACAGGGCATATGGGTCTGTTTTGGGCGGGTGTATTTGGTGCATTTTTAACTGCTATTTATACCTTCCGTTTGATTTATCTAGTGTTCTTTGGTGAAGAAAAAACCCATGCTCACAAAATTTCTGGCATAAGCTATGCCTTGCCTTTGGTGGTACTCATGATACTATCTACAGGGCTTGGGGCGTTGATTCATCCACCTTTGGCAAATGTTCTGCCAACGAGTATTGGTAGTACTTTAACAGAGGGTAAGCATACCGCAGAGATGATTGCTATGGGCATAACAGCACTTGGCTTGGTATTGGCTTACTTTTTATATGTCATTAATCAAGGCAAAATTTTAAATGCTTGGCGTAACTGCACATTTGGCAGTGCTTGCATTCATTGGTGTTATCATGGACTTGGTTTTGATGCGTTGTATGACATTGTATTTGTCAAGCCGTTTTTGGGGATTGGTCAATTATTAAAATCTGATCCCATAGACAGGCTTTGGAATATCTTGCCTGCAATGGCAAGTGTGGGTAATAAGCTACTTGTCAAGACGCAAACAGGGAGATTGGGCTCTCATGCGATAAGCTTTGGATTGGGTCTTGTGATGATTTTGGTATTGGCAATAATGATGGTGATGAAATGATGGAACAAAATTGGCTCTTGCCGACATTGATTGCCATTCCTTTTGTGGCAGGGTTTTTGTGCTGGCTTATTGAAAAGGTAAATGATAAGTTGCCACGCTGGATAGCACTATTTGCCATGTTGGCGACCTTGGGAATCAGCATGATGCTGTGGCAACAAGGCAGTTTTAATCAAATGCTTGCAACCGAAGAAATGAGTGGTGGGCATCTGCCATGGTCGGCACAGTTTGTGTTGCCATGGATTCCATCTTTGGGGATTAGTTTTCGTTTGGCAATGGACGGGCTGTCTTTGCTGATGATTGTCTTGACGGCATTTTTGGGCGTGATGGCAGTCGGCTGTTCGTGGGGTGAGATTACTCGCCGTGTGGGGTTTTTTCATCTTAATCTTTTGTGGTCGCTAGGTGGCGTTATTGGTGTATTTTTAGCGATTGATTTGTTCTTGTTTTTCTTTTTTTGGGAACTGATGTTGCTACCCATCTACTTTTTGATTGCATTGTGGGGACATAATGCCACAGGGGGTAAAACCAAAGAGTATGCTGCCACCAAGTTCTTTATTTATACTCAAGCATCAGGTCTAATCATGCTCATTGGTATTTTGATGCTTGTTATCATTCAATTTAATCGTACAGGCGTGCTAAGTTTTGCCTACCATGATTTGTTGGGTGCGGATTTGGGTGCTTGGGAATATGTCATCATGCTGTGCTTTTTTATTGGTTTTGCGGTTAAACTGCCTGTATTTCCATTGCATGGATGGCTACCAGATGCTCACGCCCAAGCTCCAACGGCAGGTTCGGTGGATTTGGCAGGTATTTTGATTAAGACTGCAGCCTTTGGATTGCTTCGTTTTGTCTTGCCATTATTCCCCACAGCTTCGGCTGAGTTCGCTCCGATTGCCATTACGCTAGGCACAATTGGGATTTTTTATGGAGCATTTTTGGCATTTGCTCAGACGGACATTAAGCGACTGCTTGCCTATACCAGTATTTCACACATGGGCTTTGTGCTACTTGCCATCTATGTGGGTAATTTGATTTCATTGCAAGGTTTGATGATTCAGATGCTGGCTCATGGCTTATCAAGTGCAGGTCTTTTCATCATGGCAGGTCAGCTGTACGAAAGATTGCATACTCGTGATTTGACGCTCATGGGTGGAATGTGGGGGCAATTTAGATACTTTGCACCATTACTGATGTTCTTTTGTGCGGCTCTACTTGGCATTCCTGGTACAGGCAACTTCGTTGGTGAAATCTTGATTCTGTTGGGTTCATTTGGGCAATATCCGATCATTGTGGTGCTAGCTACAGCCAGTCTTGTGCTTGGTGGTCTGTATTCGTTGATTTTGATTCATCGTGCGTTGTTTGGCGAGAATACCGCACCAAAGCTCATCAAGGATAATGACGGAGTAAATAAAGATTTGGGTAAGCGTGAAATCAGCTTGCTTGTGATACTGATGGTAGGTTTGGTATGGCTAGGTCTATATCCGCAACCAGCATTGAATGCTTCACAAGGTTCCATGGACTGGATTTCTAAAGTTTATCATGAGCAGCTGCCTTTATCGTTGCAGTCTAAGATGCCACATGGCATCGCCGAGCACAGTTATGATGATATGTCTCATATGTACCATCAATATGCTGATACACAAGGAAAATAAGGGGTAGTTTTATGTTTAACAGTCATCTTATTGAGTCCTTATTGACCTTCACGCCTTTGGTGATTGTGGCATTGACGGCGTTGGTTGTCATGATTGCCATCGCCATGAAGCGTTCACATTTTTGGTCCGCCACATTGAGTGTGTTGGGGTTGAATTTTGCATTGATTAGCTTGGTGGCACAGGCTTTGGGGCTATTGCCTATTGGTCAGGTTAGCCATTTATTTGTTATTGATGGTTTTGCCTTATTTAATATGGCGGTAATTTTGATTGCATCATTGGCGTGTTGTACTTTGGCTTATGGTTATTTTCAGACCCTAAAAGATAACAAAGATGAGCTATATCTACTCATGCTAATTAGCACCATCGGGGCAATGCTGATGGTGTCAGCGACAGACTTAACATCGTTTTTTATGTCGCTTGAACTGCTATCTGTGCCAATGTATGGTATGCTGGCTTATACTTTTTTAAGAGCTCGTTCTTTGGAGTCGGGGCTTAAATATTTGGTCTTATCAGCCACAGCTTCTGCAACCTTACTGATGGGTATGGCATTCATCTTTGCTGATACAGGTGCCTTAAGCTTTAAGGCGTTGGGTGTGTCATTGACCGAAGGAACAGTGGGGGTGTGGTTTGCTTTGGGTGTGGCAATGATGATGATCTCCATTGCTTTTAAGCTGTCAGCAGCACCACTACATTCATGGGTATCTGATGTCTATGAAGGTGCACCTGCACCGATTGCTGCATTCTTGGCAAGCGTGAGTAAGGTGGCAATGATGGCACTTGCCATTCGCTTTTTAATGACAAGCATGATACCATCATTGGCGGTGTTTGATGCCATTTTGATGTTCATCATCGCAGCTTCAATTCTAATGGGGAATCTGCTCGCTATCCGCCAACATAACTTAAAGCGTCTATTGGCTTATTCATCAGTTGCTCACATTGGCTATGCATTGGTGGCGTTATTGAGTGTACAGGGCAATAGCACAGGCGTGGTTAGCGTCTATATGGCTATCTATGCCTTGACCAGTATTGGGGCGTTTGGGGTGATTACACTGATGTCAAGCCCATATAAAGAGCGTGGTCGTACTTCTATTTCAGGCGAAGCAGATGAGCTTAGATTTTATCAAGGGCTATTTTGGCGTCGTCCTGTCTTGACAGTGGTATTAACCATCATGCTGTTGTCGTTGGCAGGTATTCCTTTGACCGCAGGTTTTATGACTAAGGTGATGATTATTTTGTCATCGGTGCAAGGCGTAAGATTTTGGGCGGCACTTCTTGTCATTTTGGGCAGTGCCATCGGTTTGGCTTACTATCTAAGAGTGCTAACACAGCTGTACCAACGCCCTAAAGTGCATTTAGAATATGACGCTCATCATGAGTGGGGTATTAAGGCAGGCGGTGTCATGCTATTGATTGTTACAGCGATGATTATTGTTCTTGGTATTTTCCCAGATACACTGTTTAGACTTGCCAATTTAGCGATTTAAAACAATAAAAACGCACTTTAAGTGCGTTTTGTTTTTTGTGTGATTGTGGTAAAATCAATAATAATTTTTAATCAATAAATCATCATGCCAGAAATTCATTCAATCCAAGTTCTGTCCAAGACTTCCATTACGCCTACCTTATTTGGTTTTACCACTACTCGTCCTGATGGATTTCGTTTTGATGCTGGGCAGTTTGTGCGACTTGGGGTAAATCCTAGTGAATTAAAAAACACTCAAAATGCCCCCAATGAGCGTATTTTTCGTGCTTATTCGGTGCTATCAAGCCCTTATGATGAACAGTTGGAATTTTTCTCGGTGGTGGTGCCTAATGGGGCGTTCACCAGTCAGCTACAACACTTGGCGATAGGCGATACCTTATATTTAGAAAGTGAGCCTTATGGGTTTTTGACCCTTGCTCGTTATCAAGAGCCTGCCCCAAAAGACTTATGGTTACTTGCTACCGGTACAGGACTGGCACCATTTTTATCCATGCTAGGCGATCTGGAGACTTGGCAAAATTATACCGACATTGTGCTTGTGTACAGCGTACGAACAAAAAGTGAGCTTGCTTATGTGGATAAGATTCAGGCATTGCAAAAGCAATTTAAAGAACTGATTGATTCGCCTGCTACATTACACTTTGTGCCTATCATCACTCGTGAGAAGGTGGAAGGTTGTCTTAATGCTCGCATTCCCACCTTGATTGCTACTGGCGAGCTTGAAGGTCATGCAGGCTTTAGCTTAAACCCTAGCACTTCTCATGTCATGCTATGCGGTAATCCAGAGATGGTTGAGGATACCAAAAATACCCTAAAAGATAAAGGCTTGACCATGAATCGTCGTGGTGTGGGCAATATTGCGGTGGAAAATTATTGGTAAAGTAGGTTGGATATTAAATAAAAAGTATTTTAATATCAATATCTTATAAAGTTTTTATGATTTTTATAAAAAAAGTTCTTGCCAATCATCAAAAAATCGCTATAATACGCATCAACAAGACATCATGATTGATGCAAGATGCAACTTGGGGTCGTGGCGAAATTGGTAGACGCACCAGATTTAGGTTCTGGCGCCTCGAGGTGTGAGAGTTCGAGTCTCTCCGACCCCACCATATTATAAAAAACCAATAATCATATGATTATTGGTTTTCTTTATATGCCTAAAAAATTTTGGTATAAAGGGTTATTATGCGACATTTTTTATTTGACATTGTTTTTACCGCTGTCTGCTTTTTCATTGCGGGTTGGTGGGGGTATGCTCATGGCGGTATGTCAGGCTTGTTGTTGGCACTAGGTGTTACGGCAATTTTGGCAATCATGGAGGTGTCATTGTCGTTTGATAATGCGGTGGTAAACGCTTCTATCTTAAAAGGCTGGAATGAGTTTTGGAAAAAGATTTTCTTGACTGTAGGTATGTTGATTGCCGTGTTTGGTATGCGACTTGTTTTTCCGATAGTCATTGTGGCGGTTACGGCAAACTTGGGCATATTTGAAGTTGTGAATCTGGCACTTAATAATCCAGCCAGTTATGCAGAACACCTAAACGCCCATCATGCGGAGATTTCTGCCTTTGGTGGTATGTTCTTATTGCTTGTGTTTTTAAACTTCATGTTTGGCGATAAAGATATTCATTGGTTTACTTGGCTAGAATCTCGTCTGGTGCGGTTTAGCAAGGTTGATGCGATGAGTGTGTTTGTGGCATTGGTAGTATTGATGTTATCGCTGACTTGGGTTGATGAAGCTAAGCAGGGTGTGGTAATGCTAGCGGGCATCTGGGGTGTGTTGGTGTATCTTGGTGTGAGCGTATTATCGGCATTACTTGAGGGTGAATCTGATTCTAGTGAGGTGGTGTATGACAATAAAGGTGAGCCAATTATTAATACCGCAGGCGTGTCGCCAACCATTCTAAAAGGCGGTGTGGCAGGGTTTATGTACCTAGAAGTTTTGGATGCGTCGTTTAGTTTTGATGGGGTGATTGGTGCATTTGCCATCACTAACGATGTAGTTATTATCATGCTTGGTTTGGCTATTGGTGCGATGTTCGTTCGTTCAATGACGATTTATTTGGTAGAAAAAGGCACGCTTAATGAATTTGTGTACCTAGAGCATGGAGCTCACTACGCCATCGGTGCACTTGCCATCATCATGTTGTTATCAACCAAATTCCATGTACCAGAGATAGTCACAGGTCTGATTGGTGTCGCATTTATTGCCTTATCTGTCTATAACTCAATACAATATAATAAGAAGCACTCTGTTTAAGATAGATTCTGTATCAAATGGCTAGAAAAATAAAAATTTCTAGCCATTTTTTGTAAAGTTATGTATAATACCTAAAATCTATGCCAAAGCGAGCGACCATGAAAAAAGATAACTTAAAGTTTGCCAATCTTGCAAATTAGGTTATTTGTTTTTTAGGTGGCTCGTTTTTTATGAGTAAAATTTATCCGTTAATTTATTGGTTTGGCAGTCATGCCAAAAAAATTTGTCTAAAATTTGCTCATCGCACTTATTTGTTATGTCAATCAATAAGAGCAAGCAAAATATTTTTATCATTCGGAGCATGTCATGACAATAAAAAAAGCAGTTTTGGCTTTGGCCGATGGCACCATTTTTCATGGGGTGGCAATCGGTGCATCAGGTTCTAGCGTTGGTGAAGTGGTTTTTAATACTGCCATGACAGGTTATCAGGAGATTTTAACTGACCCTAGCTATGCACATCAGATGGTTACGCTGACTTATCCACATATTGGTAATACAGGCTGTAACGATGAAGATGTTGAATCTGGGCGTATTCATAAAGTATGGGCGAGTGGTTTGATTATTCGTGATTTGCCATTACTACATAGCAATTTTCGTGCCAACATTTCATTAAGTGATTATCTAAAAAAGCATCAGGTGGTGGCGATTGCTGACATTGATACTCGTAAATTAACCACTGTACTACGCACTACAGGTGCTAAAAATGGCTGTATCTTAACCGCTGATGAAGCGGGTGATATTGATGAGGCTTTGGCGGTGAAGCTGGCACAACAAGCACCATCAATGAATGGTCTTGACCTTGCTAAGGTATGTTGCGATCCATCAGGCTTTGAGTGGAAAAAAGGCTCTTGGCAATTGGCACATGATGGACGCAATGCTAAGACCACTGAGACAGGTGGTCGCTTTGCTGAGATTGGCAAGGACATTGAAGCAAAATATCATGTGGTTGCTTATGATTATGGTGTTAAGACAAATATCCTAAGAATGTTGGCTGATAGAGGCTGTCGTTTGACTGTTGTTCCTGCTCAGACGCCTGCAAGCGAAGTGTTGGCGATGAATCCTGATGGGATTTTCTTATCCAATGGACCTGGCGACCCATCGGCGTGTGATTATGCGATTGATGCCATCAGAACCATTTGCGATACCACCAAAATCCCTGTATTTGGCATTTGTTTGGGGCATCAGCTGTTGGCATTGGCAAGTGGTGCTAAAACCATCAAAATGAAATTTGGTCATCACGGTGCTAATCATCCTGTACAAAATCTAGATGATGGCACGGTAATGATTACTTCGCAAAACCATGGTTTTTGTGTGGATGAGAATAACCTGCCAAGTACGCTAAGAGCCACACATCGCTCACTATTTGACGGCACTAACCAAGGCATAGAACGCACTGACCGTGTGGCATTTAGCTTTCAGGGGCATCCAGAGGCAAGCCCAGGTCCACATGATTGTAGCGTGCTTTTTGATAGATTTGCTGATGAATTGGCAAAGACAAAGGCGTGATATTGCCTTTATCCACCGATGTGGTGTTTGATTAAAATGGGGTGAATGACCAATTATCCTAAAATGCAAATACTGGTCTTGTGTTTGTGTTAGTCATTAGCTGATTATGGTGGGCTTTGGTATATTAAATATCAATAAAAGCCAGCTTGAATGTGGAGTGTTTTATCACCCGAGTTTTATAAAATAGGTGATGATAAGAAACTTATTACATGGACTTGGACGATTGTTTATGTGGAGCAATAGTATAGATGGTGGAATTGATTTTAAACATTGATAATCAATTAAAAGGTCAAATCATTCGTTATGCCGAGCAAAACAACATTTCTGTCAATGAAATGACAGAGCGATTATGGATGGATTTTCTTAAAGAAAAAAATCAAGTTGAGAGTTTAATGTATTATCGGGATTGTTTTGATCGCTTAAATTGCTCCAAGTCTCATTTGGGTGTGGCACCACATAAGCCAATTTTATTGATGAGTGTGATACAGCTATTTGAGCGACTGCAATTATCAAAACTGCGTGATAAAATTACACCTCAGCTAGAAAGTACTTTTAAGAAAGAGTGGAAAAAATATGTTGCTACCGCTCACACAATGAATTCCGAGCTGTTATTAAATAAAGACAGTCGAAATGAATTGTATGAGTTTTTGGTTTGGCGGTATTTTAACAATCGCCAAATGATGAGTGAACAAGAAAATTTATTGTCTCAATTTAAAGATGGCTTGGATAATAAATTGATGCAATTTAGAGTGATGTTAAATGATTTATGGCTACCAAAAGTAGCATAACTTATTGATTTAAATTAAATAAACCAAAGAGAGAACTGACATGCCAAAACGCAACGACATAAAATCCATTTTAATCATTGGGGCAGGTCCGATTGTGATTGGACAAGCCTGCGAATTTGACTACTCTGGTGCTCAAGCCTGCAAAGCCTTGCGTGAAGAGGGCTATCGTGTGATTTTGGTCAATTCTAACCCTGCCACCATCATGACTGACCCATCTATGGCAGACGCTACCTACATTGAGCCGATTACTTGGCAGACGGTGGAACGCATCATCGAAAAAGAACAACCAGATGCGATTTTGCCAACCATGGGTGGTCAGACAGCTTTGAACTGTGCATTAGACTTGGATAAGCACGGCGTACTTGCCAAATATGGCTGTGAATTAATCGGTGCGACCAAAGAAGCCATTGAAAAAGCTGAAGACCGTGAATTGTTTGATCAAGCAATGAAAAAAATCGGTCTAGAATGCCCTCGTGCTGATATTGCTAACACAATGGAAGAAGCATTACAGATTCAGTCTCGCTTTGGATTTCCTGTGATTATCCGTCCAAGTTTTACAATGGGTGGTTCTGGCGGTGGTATTGCTTATAACCGTGATGAATTTGTAGAAATCTGTGAGCGGGGTTTTGATTTATCGCCTACGCATCAGCTTTTGATTGATGAAAGTCTGATTGGTTGGAAAGAATATGAGATGGAAGTGGTGCGTGATAAGAATGATAACTGCATCATTGTCTGCTCAATTGAAAACTTTGACCCAATGGGTGTGCATACAGGCGATTCAATTACGGTTGCTCCAGCCCAGACCTTGACTGATAAAGAATATCAACTCATGCGTAATGCATCGATTGCTGTTTTGCGTGAGATCGGTGTGGAAACCGGCGGTTCAAATGTGCAGTTTGGCATCAATCCTGATAACGGTCGCATGGTGGTTATTGAGATGAATCCTCGTGTCAGCCGTTCATCAGCATTGGCATCTAAGGCGACAGGCTTTCCGATTGCCAAAATCGCTGCCAAGTTGGCGGTGGGTTACACGCTTGATGAGTTAAAAAATGACATTACAGGTGGTAAGACACCGGCATCTTTTGAGCCATCGATTGACTATGTGGTTACTAAAGTGCCTAGATTTAACTTTGAAAAGTTCCCGCAGGCAGAAAATACCTTAACCACACAGATGAAATCGGTGGGTGAGGTCATGGCGATTGGTCGCAATTTTCAAGAGTCAATGCAAAAAGCACTTCGCAGTCTAGAGACAGGTGCAACTGGTTTTGATGAGATAATGGATTTGGCAGGTAAGTCAGCCAATGCCATCGTATCAGAGATTAAAAACCGTCTAAGTATCCCAACGCCAGAACGCATTTTTTATATCGCAGAGGCGTTCCGACATGGATTTAGTCTTGATGAAGTGTTTGATTATACTAAGATTGACCGTTGGTTCTTGGTGCAAATTGAAGATATTGTCAACACTGAAAATCATATTAAAACACTTGGGTTTGGTGATTTGACCGCAGAGAATGTGCGTCAGTTCAAACGCAAAGGCATGAGTGATTTACGCATTGGTAATCTGATGGGTATCAGTCAAAAACAATTCCGCAAGAAGCGTTGGAATTTGGGTGTTTATCCTGTGTATAAGCGAGTGGATACCTGTGCGGCAGAATTTGAGACCTCAACGGCTTATATGTATTCAAGCTATGATGAAGCGTGTGAGGCACACCCAACTGATAAAGATAAGATTATGGTTATCGGTGGTGGTCCTAACCGTATCGGTCAGGGCATTGAGTTTGATTATTGCTGTGTGCATGCCGCTCTTGCCATGCGTGAAGACGGCTATGAAACCATTATGGTGAACTGTAATCCTGAGACCGTGTCCACTGATTACGATACTTCTGATCGTTTGTATTTTGAACCAGTAACGCTAGAAGATGTCTTAGAAATCGTGCGTACCGAGAAGCCAAAAGGTGTGATTGTACAATATGGTGGTCAAACACCGCTCAAGCTGGCTCGTGCCTTAGAAGAAGCAGGTGTACCCATCATTGGCACAAGTCCTGATGCCATTGACCGTGCTGAAGACCGTGAGCGTTTCCAAAGAATGTTGCATCAGCTAAACCTAAATCAACCACCAAATGCCTTAGCAACCAGCACTGATGAAGGCATCATTCGTGCCCAAGAAGTTGGCTATCCATTGGTGGTGCGTCCGTCTTATGTATTGGGCGGTCGTGCGATGGAAATTGTTTATAATGAAGATGAGTTACGCCATTATCTAAAAACAGCTGTACAAGCATCAAACGAAGCACCTGTACTACTTGATAGATTCTTAGATGATGCTATTGAAGTGGATGTGGACTGTGTATCTGATGGTCAAGATGTTGTGATTGGTGGTATCATGCAACATATCGAGCAAGCAGGGGTACACTCTGGTGATTCAGCGTGTTCGTTGCCACCGTACTCACTAAGCAATGACATTCAAGATCAAATCCGTGAGCAGACCATTGCAATGGCAAAAGAGTTGGGTGTGGTGGGCTTGATGAATGTGCAATATGCCATTAAGGATAATATTGTTTATATTTTGGAGGTAAATCCGCGTGCTAGCCGTACCGTACCGTTCGTTTCGAAGTGTATCGGTGCATCGCTTGCTAAAATTGCCGCTCGTTGTATGGCAGGCAAGACTCTGCAAGAGCAAGGATTTACCAAAGAGATTATCCCGGCACATTATTCGGTCAAAGAAGCAGTATTCCCGTTTGCTAAGTTCCCAGGTGTTGATCCAATTTTAAGTCCAGAGATGAAATCAACAGGCGAGGTGATGGGTGTGGGCAAAACTTTTGCCGAGGCGTTCTATAAATCAATCATCGGTTCAAATGAACGCTTGCCTGGCTTGCCAACTCAAGGAGAGGTAAAAACCGCTTTCTTGTCGGTGCGAGATAGTGATAAGAAATATGCACCAGAAGTAGCCAGATCACTTCATAGCTATGGTTTTAGATTGGTGGCGACAGCCGGCACTCAAAAGGTCTTGGAAGAGGCTGGCATTGCGTGCGAGCGTGTCAATAAGGTAACAGAGGGTCGTCCACACATTGTTGATGCCATTAAAAATGGCGAGATTGATATTGTTATTAACACCACTGAAGGCAAGCAAGCCCAAGAGGATTCATTCTCTATTCGCCGTAGTGCGTTGCAGGGTAAAGTTTATCATGTAACCACCATGTCCGCTGCTTTGGCATCTTGCAAGGCGTATGAGATTAGCCTGCCTTTTGATGTGTATAAGTTGCAAGACTTGCATGCTTAATCTAATCTACCAAGCAAAAAACAAAAACGCCTTAAGTAGCGTTTTTGTTTTTTGCTTGAGTTTTTTTCTTAAGAGTTTAATGGTTGATAAATCGCTCTTAGGTTTATTTTTTTGTTTATCTAATGGTTGTTGTATTTTGTGTCAAAACTTGATAGAATAATTTGGAAATCTTGATATAAAAGGGTCTTGCTAAATACACTTTTAGCAGGATTTTTTGTACTTGCATCATTAAAAAACGATTATATAAAGGAGTTATCATGCAACGATACCCAATGACGCCAGAAGGTCATCAGGCATTAGAAGCAGAACTAAAACAACTAAAAACCGTTGATCGTCCTCGCATCACCAACGCCATTGCTGAGGCTCGTGAACATGGCGATTTAAAAGAAAATGCGGAATATCACGCTGCCAGAGAACAACAAGGGCTGTGTGAAGCACGCATTCGTGATATTGAGGCGAAATTGGGTGGTGCTCAAGTGATTGACCCTGCCAAATTACCACAAGATGGGCGAGTAGTCTTTGGGGTAACGGTTGTTCTTGAGAATATTGATGATGGCGAAGAGCGTCGTTATAAGATTGTTGGTGATGATGAGGCGGACTTTAAAACAGGTAAGATATCGGTTAATTCACCGATTGCTCGTGGTTTGATTGGTAAGTCTGAAGGCGATGAAGCTAAGATTCAAACACCAAGTGGACTGGTTGAGTTTGAAATCTTAGAAGTCATTTATGCGTAAGTTAATTAAGTAAGGGGGCGTTGTGAAACATCTACATATGCTGACAGCACTCATCACTCTTGTGTTATTTGGCTATCAGGCGGTATTTGTGTTAAGCGGTAGGCAACTTGTGCTATCTCGTGCCTTTAAGGGCTTAAGTCATTTGGTCTATCTGCTACTGGTGATGAGTGGGCTGTATTTATTTTGGCAGTTATTACAGGTGGTGGGTGTGCAGTATTGGGCAATCATTAAGCTTGGCTTGTTGATAGTGGCAATCTCATCAACCATAAAAGCACTTCGCCCCACCAATCAAGCCATCCAGAGCAGAGCGGGCATAATAATCGCATTGATTGCTTATGTTGCTATTATCGCCTTAGCACTAACTAAGCCAACTTTAATGTAGTCTTAAATACCAAAACAAAAAGTAGGCTATCAAAGTCTGCTTTTTTCATTGTCTTGATGACAACATAAAAAGCAAAAACAATGCTATGGTTTACTTTCAAATTCATGGCGTCATTTAGTTTGGGCTGTATTTTATTTTTTAAAAATTTTTTATAAAAATGTAAGATTTAACAAAAATTCACGACTAATGATTACCAAGCAGTTTTTGTTTGGTTTTTTAAATGTATCATGCTTTATGGTAACTGTACATGGTCTTAAGGTGATGACAAGTTATGATAAAGCATCAATTGGAGTTATTTTATGAAAAAATTAGCAAAAACTGCCCTAGTTGGCTCACTGGTTATCGCAGGTGCTAGCCCATTTGCGATGACTGCAATGGCACAAGGCTATCAAAACAAAACTGTCAAATGCGACAAATCTGACAAAAAATGTGCTGAAAAGAAAGCCAAAAAAGCCGAAACTAAAAAAGCTGATGCTAAGTGTGGTGAAGGTAAGTGTGGCGGTGCAAGCACAAAAAGCAAAAAAGCTGATGCTAAGTGTGGTGAAGGTAAGTGTGGTGAAGGTAGGTGTGGCGGTAGTAAATAACGCTCTGAAATTTTCGCATCAAATGGGTGTATTACCCATTTGATTGCTTTTTGGTTTTATACAGATTGTCATTGATTGGGAGAGGTTGATATGAATGGCTATCCTAAAGGTGCAGGACTAGGTTTTCGTCGTGAACTTTGCACACAAATGAAAGCAGAAAATCTATCAGACATTGATTTTTTTGAAGTGTCTCCTGAAAATTGGTTGAACTCATCAGGGAGAATGGGCGGACAATATCACAAGTTACTCAAGTCCTACACTGAGCAATTTGCCTTTATTTGTCATGGCTTATCACTGTCAATTGGCAGTAGTGCTGAATTGGATATTCATTTATTAAAAAATATCAAGCGGTTTATGCAAGAGCATGGAATGCAGTTGTACACCGAACATTTGGCTTGGACATCTGACAATAAGGGGCATTTGTATGATTTGTTACCCATTCCTTGTACAAACGATGCTGTGATGTGGACAGCAAATCGCATTAAACAAGCTCAAGATATTATGGGTATGCAAATTGGCTTTGAAAACGCCAGTTATTATTATGCACCACCAGACAGCGACATGAGCGATAGTGAGTTTATCACCGCTGTGGTCAAAGAAGCTGACTGTTTGTTGCATCTGGATATCAACAACATTTATGTCAATAGCCAAAATTTTGGTTTTGACCCTATTCAATATTTACATGAGTTGCCACTAGATAAGGTGTGTTATATGCATGTTGCAGGGCATTATGTAGAAGAAGATGGCTTTATCATAGATACGCATGGTAATGCGGTGATTGAACCTGTCTGGCGATTGCTAGATGAAGCCTACCATGAGATTTATCGGCGAACAGGAAAAAAGGCGGTGGATATTCCTACCTGCCTAGAAAGAGATTTTAATTTTCCTGAGTTGGATGTATTACGCCAAGAGGTCAATTTAATCCATACCGCTCAGCGTAAAGCTGAACAATCTTATACACTGATTGCCTAAATTTTTTAAGAATATGACCGTAACTTTACTTGCCCCTTATTCATTACAACAATTTCAAAATCAATTTGGTGATTATTTGCGTTCGCAGTATCATGCTAAAGATGATGGCATACCTAGCCGTGTGGGTGGGATTTATCAAACCTTGATTTTTAATAATGTGCGTAATTTTTTAAATCAATGTTTTCCGATTTGTCGTGAGATATTGGGTGATGATAATTTTCATGTGCTGTCGCTGTATTTTTTCCAAAGATATCCATCTCATTCACCTTATTTTAATGAAATTCCCATGCAGTTTGTGAATTTTTTATCACAACTGATGACGGACAGTCCAGACTGGCACGATGAAATCACCATCACAAACAATGATATTGATTTTGTGCCTGATTATTTAAGCGAGTTGGCTCATTATGAGTGGTTGGAGTTGCATGTAGATACTCTTGCTAACTTAACAGCAAGGCCTATTTTAAAAACGCCAGATAACCAATCTTATGGTCTAAATCCAAGCGTACAAAACAGCCATTATACTTATCCCGTGCATGCCATCAGTGTGGATAATTGCAATGATATAGCCCCCGATGAAGTATTTTTGGTGGTATTAAGAGCATCTGATAATGAAGTTAAATTTGTACACACCAATGCTTTGACACATCTATTTATTGATTTTATACAAAATAATGAGCGGGTATATTCATCAGTAGGTGAGTTGGTGACTGATTTTGCCAAGCATATTGATTACCATAATATTGATGAATTATTGGCTTATGCTGATGATTTATTTGCTGAATTACTTGCCCAAAATATCATCATATAACTATCTAAGAGTAAAAAAATGAAAATGTCTCGTCTATATACAACTGCCATTACCAAACTACAAGCGTTGGATTTTGTTGGTTTATTATTGCTCCG
This sequence comes from Moraxella sp. E33BD, assembly GCF_041807865.1. Classification (NCBI taxonomy): domain Bacteria; kingdom Pseudomonadati; phylum Pseudomonadota; class Gammaproteobacteria; order Moraxellales; family Moraxellaceae; genus Moraxella; species Moraxella sp. E33BD. The sequence goes on from NZ_JBGTZD010000010.1 coordinate 40,997, forward strand.
TATTTACCTAGCACCCATTTTTATTGTTGCAGGGTTGACTAAGTTGAACAGTTTTGAATCAATCGTCGAATGGTTTGGCAATAGTGATTGGGGTCTTGGATTGCCTTTTCCTGTTTTGATGGCAGTCTTGGGCATTTTTGCAGAACTTATTGGTGGATTTGCGTTATTGTTTGGGGTGATGACACGCTTTTTTAGCCTTAGCTTGATTATCACTATGGCGGTGGCAGGGCTAACGGTGCATCTAAAAAACGGTTGGTCTGCCATTGCATCAAGTGATGCTAGTACTAGTATCGCTTTATTCTGGTCAAAATTAGGCTTTGGCAATGCTAATGATAGCCTTAATCATGCAGAAGAAGTTGCGTTAAGGCTACAGAAGGCTCGTGAGATTCTACAAGAACACGGCAATTATGATTGGCTGACTGAAATGGGTAACTTTGTTATTTTAAATAATGGCATAGAGTTTGCGGCAACTTATTTGATTATGCTACTGCCTTTATTATTTTATGGGGCAGGCAAGTATGTGAGCGTGGATTATTTTTTGGGCAAACGCTTCTTAAAATAAGGAATAAATAATGAATGATGAGTATCAAACATTTATTAAGTTATTATTAAAAGATAATAAAACAGCACATATTCTACATTATTCATTAAATGAGCAATATTTGGGTGGTTTGTATAAAGAATTATTAAAATTTGCACAAAATCAACTCAATGACAGTGGCTTGGCAGAGGACGCAGTGCAAGAATGTTTATTATCTGCCATGCAATATGCCAAAAATTTTAAGGGGAATTCGGCGTTTAAAAGCTGGGTCTTTGCAATCTTAAAGCATAAAATCACCGATTGCCTTCGCAAAAATATGCCTTATACCACATTGAGTGATTTGGGTGATGGTGAGAATCAGACGCAAATGGCGGATTTGGTGTTTTCTGAGGCAGGGCGGTGGCATAAAGATTATATGCCTACAGCATTTGATGATTCGTGGTGCGACCCAGAATTACAAATGCACAATCATCATTTTTGGCAGGTTTTGAGTTATTGTTTGAATAATTTAGCAGGTGAGCAAGCACGAGTATTCTTGATGAAAGAGTATTTGGCATTAGATAGTGATGAAATCTGCCAAACCGTACAAATTAGCAAACAAAATTATTATGTACTTATGCACCGAGCCAGACTTAATTTGCAAACTTGCTTGACTCGTCATTGGTTTGATGAATAAAGGAGTGTTATGAAAAGTTGTCAAAAAATAAGCCAGCTAGCTAGTCTTTCTCTAGAAAAATCTCTTTCGTTGCAACAAAAGGCATATCTAATCTTGCACTTTGCCGTGTGTAGGCATTGTCGGACATTTGATAAAAATAATAAAATATTATCTAGTATGTTAAAAAACCAAAAGCAAGCTGATGAGACGCTCTTGGATACTAAAAAGTTACATGCTCAGCAAAAAACACAAGCTGATGATACTTGGTCGGCTTAATGGTCTTGACTGGCATTTGATTTGACATTCTTTGCTAGTTTGAGCTAAAGCGTTGTTTGTAATATTGCGGTATGGTTGTCTATTAGTTTAATTTGGTTTTTATTATCAAAAAACACAAAGCCTGTCTATAAGATGGGTTTTGTGTTTTTTGTGGTTGTGTTACAATAAAAGCCCTGCCTACAATACATGGGTGGCGATATTTTTGTTGGCTTGTTTGTGCAATTAGGCACGATGGGCTTGTTGATATTTTTGAGGTAATAAGAGGGTTTGGACAAAGATGGCGAAATTTCAAGAAAAAAGACCGGCGACCAAACGAGTAAATATGTTGGCGGTGTGTGGTGTGGCAGGAGCTTTTGTGTTGGCAGGCTGTGCTAGTAAACCAACTGTGCAGGGTAGTACAAATAAGCAACCCATCATAAAAAACAGCCAATCTGTTATAACAAACAGTCGTGGTGTGCCAAATCGCTATATGGTCAAACAGGGTGATACGGTCAGTAAGATTGCCGAGCGTTATGGTCTAGACTGGCGTGCCATTGGACGCATAAATAATCTTGATTCGTCTTATACCATCTATGTGGGGCAGTGGATTAGCTTGTGGCAAGATGGCAGTAATGTCAAAACAAGTACAACAACAATAAAAAAACCCACACCCAAGCCTGCACCAAACCCAGTAACTACGACAATCAAGCCTGTAGCACCAGTTAAGCAGACGGTGGTTGTATCGCCTAGCCCTGTGCCAGCTCATACACCGCTACCAACAACAAATAATACACCTTTGTCGGTGGGTAGTGTGGGCGTGATGCAGTTTCGTTATCCTGTAAGTAGCAGTAACCCTGTAGCTCGTCGTTTTGGTACAATAGATGTTGGTGGTCAGTCAGTTACCAGTCAAGGGATGTGGTTTTCTGGTCGTGGTGGTGATGCGGTCTTAGCAAGTCGTGCAGGTACGGTACTTCATGCTGATGGTAATATTGATGGGGCAATGATTGCTATTGCACATACCGATGGTTTTGTGAGCAGTTATTTTCATATACAAGATGCACAGGTCAAATCAGGGCAGACCGTACAAGCAGGTCAACGAATCGCCAGTATGCGTCATCAGTCCAATGGTTCTGGGTTGTTAGAATTTCGTATTTCTCGCAATTCTAATTACATCGACCCTTTGTCAGTCCTAAAATAACGCATGATTGTCCGTGATAAAAGCAATGGCTTAAAGTTACTATTTGTTTGGCGTGGTACGGTATTGCCTAAAGTTTTGCCGATGGTGTTGCTACTTATGGCAATCTCAATGGTGGCATGGTCTTTAACGCATTATAAAGTCTATGCTGTTACAGGCGTGCCTGCGGTAGGCTTTACAGTGTTTGGTGTGGTCTTATCAATATTCTTAGGCTTTCGTAATACTGCCTGCTATGATAGATGGTGGGAAGGGAGAAAGCTATGGGGTGCGATGATTGCCAATACTCGCCATTTAACCAGAGATAGTCATTTTTTGGGCGTGCAAGAGCGTGAAAAACTGCTCATGGATATGTTGCTATTTGTGGGGTTGCTTCGCAATCGTTTGCGGGGGCAGATGTCTCAGTCAGAGCAGTTTTATCACTATTATCAGATGGATAAAAAGGAGCTTGATGTCATCAATGCTCACATAAACGCACCGCAATATGTACTTGAAAGAATGCAAAAACAGCTTATAACAGCGGTACAAACAGGGCAAATAACCGATATTATCTACACTAGCATTCAGCGTCATGTGGTAGAAATGGGTGGTATTCAGGCGGGCTGTGACAGAATTGTCAGTACGCCCCTACCTTTTCCATATTCAGTTTTGTTGCATCGAGCGGTGTTTTGTTTTTGTTGGATGTTGCCTTTTGGGCTAGAGTCGGTGATGGGTATTTGGACGCCATTTTTGGTGGGGTTTTTGTCATATCTTTTGCTTGGACTTGATGAGTTAAGTCATCAGTTAGAAGAGCCGTTTGGTACTTCAGCCAATGATTTACCGCTTGATACGATGGTTAGGTTGATGGAGAGAGAAACTTTGGCTTTGTTGGGTAAATCGTTGCCACCTGCTATGATTGCCGATGCGTCTTATAATTATTCATAAAATAAAAGCCGGTAAATCGCCATAAAAAACCAAGATCTACATATTGTAAGATCTTGGTTTTTTTAATTAAATTTGGTGGGCCCACACAGACTCGAACTGTGGACCAAAGGATTATGAGTCCTCTGCTCTAACCAACTGAGCTATAGGCCCAAATTAATCAATCCAAATCACATCTTCTGGATTGGCGTATTCTACAACAAACCAAGCAAAAATACAATAATAATCTATCATATAATTATTAAAAAAACTTCACTTAGGTTTTTGCCAAATAAAAAGCCGATGAATTTATCATCAGCTTTTTTTAATATGGTGGGGTCGGAGAGACTCGAACTCTCACACCTCGCGGCGCCAGAACCTAAATCTGGTGCGTCTACCAATTTCGCCACGACCCCAAGTTGTCTTGATGGGGCGTATTATACGCATTTTTTTGGTATTTGCAAGTATTTTTTATAATTTTTTAAAATAAAAATATAAATTGTTGATTTTTATTATATTTTTAATTTAAGATAATTGTTCTACATGCTTATTGCAATGCTTGCCACATTGCCAGAGCTTGCCTCATCTTGGCGACATCATGCACACGCACGATGGATACGCCTTGCTGAATGGCGAGTAGGTGGGCAACCGCTCCAATCATATCCCTTTTGGTGGGGTGATGATCATGTAACTGGTCAAATTGATTTAAAATCTCACCCAAAAACCGCTTTCGAGATACCCCAAAGAGCATGGGTAGATGAAAATGTGCCATGAATTTGTCCAGCTGTTTCATCAAAGCAACATGGTGTTTATAATTTTTAGCAAAACCCATGCCGACATCAATGATGATATTCTCCTTTCTGACCCCAATGTGCAGGGCGTTTTTGATGCTTTGGTCAAGTTCGCTCATCACCTCGTTTACCACATCATCATAATCAGCAAGGTCATTCATGGTGTCAGGTTCACCTCGTGAGTGCATGATGACAACAGGGCAATCAAGCTGTGCTGCCATTTTGCTTGCTCCATCTTGTCTTAGTCCTCGCACATCATTAATCATGTCTGCACCTGATTTGATGCCTTCATACATGACGATGGGGTTACTGGTATCAATAGATAGCCAAATATCATTGCCAAGATGCTGACGCAGTGCATCAATGATGGGAATGACTCTATCTAGCTCGGTATCGGTATCTATTGCAGGGGCATTAGGGCGAGTAGATTCACCGCCAATATCAATAATATCCACGCCCCAAGCCATCATCTCATCAGCATGGCGTAGGGCGTTATCTACATTATTAAAACATCCACCATCTGAAAATGAGTCTGGTGTAACATTGAGTACACCCATGATTTTTGGGGTGGATAAGTCTAGGGATTTTTGGCGGAAGTGTATTTTGTGTTTCATAACAAATAAGCCACTAAAATCTTGAAATTTAGCATAATACCACAATTTAAAACAAGGTGGTTTTAATTATTTATTTTGATGATTTTTTAAAAGGATAGTTTTTGCAATATTTTGACAGACACGAAGGTGGTGAAAAGGCCATCTTGGTACATCTAGATATTCGTGAGATGATTGACCCTGATGATTTAGAAGAATTTCGTCTGCTTGTACATTCAGCAGGGGCAAATGAGCTTGCCATCATCACAGGTGCTAGAAATAGACCACATGCCAAATACTTTGTTGGTACAGGTAAGGCAGAAGAGATTGCACAAGCGGTTGATGCACATGGGGCGGATATTGTTATTTTTAATCATGATTTGTCGCCCAGCCAAGAGCGAAATTTAGAAGCGATGATTAAATGCCGAGTGCTTGATCGTACAGGACTTATCCTTGATATTTTTGCTCAGCGAGCCAGAACTTATGAGGGTAAATTACAAGTGGAGCTTGCACAGCTTTCTCATCTGGCTACTCGCCTTGTGCGTGGTTGGACGCATTTGGAGCGTCAAAAGGGCGGTATTGGTCTGCGAGGTCCTGGCGAAACCCAACTTGAAACAGACCGCCGACTGTTACAAATCCGTGTCAATCAGCTAAAAACCAAACTTGATAAGGTTAAGCGGACTCGCAACCAAGGTCGAGCCAAACGCACCAAATCTGATATTCCGACCGTGTCTTTGGTTGGTTATACTAACGCCGGAAAATCCACACTGTTTAACCGTCTGGCCGATGATAACATTTATGCTGCCGACCAGCTGTTTGCTACACTAGACCCCACATTACGCCGTGTCAAATGGGCAGGCGTGGGAAATGTCGTGCTTGCTGATACAGTGGGGTTTGTGCGTCATTTGCCACATGAGCTTGTTGAAAGTTTTCACGCTACGCTAGAGGAGACTTTACAAGCCGATCTCTTGTTGCATATTATTGACAGTAGCAGTCCTGATATGCACGAGCAAATTGATGCGGTAAATGCGGTGCTTGATGAAATTGGGGCGACAGCTCCTGTGCTTTTGGTGCATAACAAGATTGATAAAACCGATGAATTGCCCATGATTCATTATAAAGAACAAGGCGTGCCAAACCGTGTTTATGTTTCGGCTCATAAAAACTTAGGTCTAGATAAACTTGTGCAAGCGGTGCAAGAGCTGTTGGTGGGTGGTCTTTTTGAATTTAATCTGACTTTGCCGTACCATGCAGGGCAATTGAAAAACACTTTGCATGAGCTTGGCGTGGTGAGTCATAGTGAGTTTGATGATACAGGGCATGAAATTGTAACGATTTGCCTAGCTAAAGACAGGCTAAAAGAACTGTTAGGTAAATACCACCTAAATCCTTTTGATGTACTGCCCCCACATCAGGCGAGCGAGTTTTTGCCAGAGTTGGAGGCATTTGAAAGGGTGTAAATTCAGGCTTGTGAAGATGGTAAGATCGATGATGCAAGTAAGGGCGATGATGAGTTAGATCCGTTTTGTTGGTGATGATGGGTTTATCTGTGGCACATGTGCATTATTTTGATAAAAAATAACAAACATTTTTTATCAGTGTGGTGTTTGCCTTGACCGCACGGTCAGTTAATGATTTAATAAAAATCATCTACCACCACAAAGGATGCTTATGAAATCGCCTTATTTGACCAAATCGCCTACTTTTTGGGGCAGTATGCTTGCCACCATTATCATCATCATTGGGGTGCGTGAGCTTGCATTGGTGGTATGCAGTGCCTTGGGTATGCCAAGTGCGACCAATATTGTAGGATTGATATCGCTGTTTGTGATGTTGCTTATCTTAAGGCTTATCAAAGGTGGTCTGCCTGCTTGGTTGTCGTCATCGGCAAGCGTACTGCTTGTGGATAGTGGATTTGCATTTTTGCCAGTGTCAGCAGGAGCTGGGATTTTGATGTTTGGACTTGGGTCGGATCTGGTTGCTGTGTCGGCAGTGATTATCATCAGTACCGTGATTCCGCTTTGGGCATTTGCCAAGTTATCTGCCAAGTGGCTAGCAAAAGATGAAGGCAGTGCTAGCAAGCAAGGAGAGAGTCATGTCTAACATTGCTATTGATGGCAGTACTGTTGTCATCGCCTTTGTGGTAACAATGATTGCTCATGTGGGGGCGAAGTATGTCCTTCGTTATTTAAATAAGTATGTGCGTGGTGTGCCGATGATTATCGTTGCCATCATCTTAACCTTATTGATTTTATTTGTCATTCAGCTTCCTTATGCCACTTATTATGCCAATGCAAAACCTGTGTTTGACCGTCTGCTTGGTTATAGCACTGTTTTACTTGCTGTACCGCTTGCTGGTATGGATTTTAGGGGGTTGCCAATTAAAAAACTCTCCATCATCGTCATCATGGCAAGTTTGGTGGGGGCAATTGTGCCGATGTCGCTTGCTTATCTGTTTGGTCTAAATATGGAAACAATTTTGGCGTTCGCCAGTCGCTCTGTTACCACACCAGTGGGTTTGTCGGTCGCCCAAATTATTGATGCACCTTTGGTAATGGCGAACTTGATTATCATTGTATCGGGTATTTTAGGGGCAGGTGTGTGCCGTATGCTATTTTCTGGCATTGATGACGATAGGGCAAAAGGCTTGGCACTTGGTTTGGTTGCCCATGCCATTGGTACGGTAGAGGCATGGACAATCAGTCCGACCGCAGGGCGATATGCCGCTTTTGGACTGGCAATCAATGGGTTGGTTACAGCGGTTTGGTTGCCTGTGGCGATTGTGTGGTTACTTGGGTGATTCAATCAATAAAAAAGCACTTTTATTTAAGTGCTTTTTTATTGATGACTAATCCAATAAAATCTGATTAATCATAAAAACTAACCGTCATCAGTCCTTCTATAATCTTACACCCAGTTAGGCACGCCACTATGAAAACGCAGTTCGCCATCAGGACTGTCGATCAGCTCGGACTCCACTTGGCGAAAGAAAGCCACTCTTGTGCTGATGTCTTCATCAGTAATTGATTGAGCAAGTCTAATATAATCCTCATAATGACGGCTTTCTGATTTTAATAGATATTTATAATAGCGAGCCAACTTTTCATCATCAATGACATCAGCCAATGCTGAGAATCGTTCACACGAACGAGCCTCAATAAACGCTCCAATAATTAACACATCTACCATCGCTGCAGGTTCATAGGTGCGTTTGTGTTTTAGTAGCCCCTTGGCATAGCGACCGGCTGGTAGGTGCGACCACGCAATACCTCGCTCTTTCATGAGTGTGATGACTTGCTCATAATGTAGCATTTCTTCACGCACCAGTTGAGCTAAACGCTCTTGCAATTCACGATGAAATTCGTAACGAAAAATAAGGTTCATGGCTGTACCTGCTGCCTTTTTTTCGCAGTTGGCGTGGTCTTGCATGAGTAATGGCAGGTTATTTTTGGCAACGCTAAGCCATTTTTCAGAAGTGCGAGTACCCAAAAACTGATGAATATGACCGATATCAGTCGTTGCTTTAGCACGAGTGGTGATGTTTTTTAGATCGTCTTCTGGGAGAATACTGGTCTGGGACTCTAGATGGTGCATGACTCTCTTCTTGTTGTCGGTTGGTGAAAAACTGGGTAATGATTGATTAAAAATGACCCAGAACTAAAAAACTGGTAGAATGGCAATCGCCCATCGCAATTACTCATAATAACCAAGACATTAAAAGCGTACTAAAAATCGCCAAATTTGCCAATTGGGATAATTGTAAACATTTGTTTTACTCATGTAAAAATGAGCTTAAACTGGATTAACAATGTTGCTGCACAGAGATTATTTTAACATATTTTTTGGCAAAAATAGGCTGATATTTTGCTTAACAATTAGACGGTGCGTTATCTATGATGACATATACCCACTTTAATAATAAGAATTTACCTTATTATTAACAAAAAAGTCAGTGATGAAAAATATTTATAACTTATTGATTTTAAATCATAAATTATTAAATATACAAAAAATTTAGCAATTTTTTTAATAAAAGGTATTGCAAAATATGTCAAAATTGGTATCCTATTAACCGAAGCATAAATTTAGCAATGTTCTTGTGCTAATTTAACGGCAGTGAATATACCAAAAAATGTTTCGTGAAGTAACCTCGTAGAATGAGATTGTTATTTTTTTATTCTACATTGGGCGTAGCTTTAGCGACCCAACTAAAAATGTATAAATGTGGAGAAACCCATGAAAAAACTACTTTTAGCATCAGCCGCCGTTGCTCTATCTATTACAGCTGCACAAGCTGCCCCAACTGTATATGGTAAAGCATTCCTTACTCTTGATGCTCAAGATGGCAACAAAGCAAGCAGAAATCACAACCCACGCACCCAGCTTAACTCTAATAGCTCACGCATCGGTCTAAAGGGTAGTGAAGCTCTAACTCAAAACACTAGCTTGGTTTATCAACTAGAGTATGGTGTAAAGGTTGACGATGACTCAACTCAATTCAAATCTCGTGATACTTATCTAGGTCTTGCTAATAAGCAATATGGTACACTAGTAGCTGGTCGCCTAACTGCAATTGATGACTATGTAAACTATGCTAACGAAGCCCAAGGTGGCGTTGTTGGTGGCGACAATGTACTGGCATCTTTTGATGGAGAGCGTGTAAACAATACATTTGCTTACTTCTCACCAGTGCGTAACGGCGTGCAGTTGATGGCTATGTATGCACTAGATGAAAATGTAAATCCAAATACTAAAACTAAGACAGTTCGCAAACCTGTACGGGATATGAGTGGTGCCGAGACAGGAAATTATGTAGAGACTACATCGACTGTTACTGTTGGCAATGATTCTCTAGGTCGTGACGTATTTGGTATTGGTGCAAAATACGAACCAACTAACGCACCTTATAAAGTAGGTGCTACCTACATCCAAGCTGGTGATGCTCTTAAAACAATCCGTATCAGCGGTTCTTTTGCTTTAAGTCCAGTACTAACTGCAGGTGCATTATATCAGAACACTGATCATGCTACCAACGACAATGAAAATGTCATTACTGTATCTGCGAACTACAAAGTAGCTCAAACTCCTTGGACTACCTATGGTCAAATTGACTTGGTTGATAATGTTGCAGGTACAAAAAATGCTGAAAAACAGCGTATCGCTGTTGGTGGTAAATATGCATTCAACAAAGCAACCACTGGTCATATCTATGGTGCATTGCTAAAAGATAAAACTGACAGTAAAAATGTTGATTTATACGGTATCGGCGGTGGTATTGAATACAAGTTCTAATTTAATTTAGAATCTTGCATCAATAAAAAGCTCACCCAAAAGGTGGGCTTTTTTGTATTCATTAGAATGAGCGATTGATGAGTGAGGCTGTGTTAAATGAACCATCTGACCACTTTAAGTGGAAATGAGTACATGATGATGATATAATAGGTGTTCTTTTAACTGATTTTTATGGTTTTTTATGTCTCATTCCGCATTGTTCAAGTCTGCCATCTGTGCTTTGATGGTTGTTACGCTTGGCACATCGGCACCAGCTACTGCTCAGGGTGAAGGTTTGTCGGCACTATTTGGGCAAAAATCTCAGAGATTTTTGCCGGTACATGAAGCATTCAAGGTTAAAGTACATACTGAGGGTACGGAGATTGTGGCGGTCTTTAGGGTAACGCCAGAGCATTATCTCTATCGTGATAAACTTTCTTTAAGATTGCCAAATGGGGTGCAGGCATCTAAATGGCAGTTTGACAAAACGGCAACCATGATGGATGATCCAACCTTTGGGCGTGTGGCGGTATTTGAAGAGGATGTGGTGGCAAGAGCAATGCTGACTGGTGCAAGTAGCGAGACCACAGCATCGTTGCGTTGGCAGGGCTGTGCAAAAGCAGGTCTGTGTTATCCGCCAGAGCTAAGCAAATTTAAGCTAAATTTACCGCAAGGTTCATCAGACAGCTTGGCAGATGGCTCAACAAAGTCAGCTTCCGCCCAAAAACAAGCTCAAGCTATCAGTCGGGCATCATCAAGCCAGCCATCAAAAAAAGAGTTGGCATCTGCAACAGAGCAAGCGAAAAAGCCTACCGATATAGATAATACCAAGACAACAACAAAACAGAGTGCTGATACTGCTTTGCCTAACATCGTACAGCCTGTACTGCCATCACAGATGGACAAGATGAGCGATGAATCTGAGGTAAATGTTTCTGATGGTCAGCTGGTGGATGAAATGACGCCAGTGGCTAAGACTGCTCAACGCTATCAGCTCAATCATGACCTTGAGCAGGTGTATGATCCATTTGGTATTCATGATAACCCTGTACTTGCCATCGGGTTGTTATTTTTGGCAGGGCTATTACTTTCTTTGACGCCCTGCGTCTATCCAATGATTCCTATTGTGGCGAATATTGTCGCTAGACAAAACACGCTAAATACCAAAAAAGGTCTATTGCTATCATCAGCCTATGGCTTGGGGGTGGCAACTTCCTATGGAATACTTGGAGCGATTATTGCGTGGTTTGGTAGGGCAATCAATGTGATGGGTTACCTTCAAAACCCCGCAGTACTCATTGGTTTTGCACTATTATTTGTCATACTTGCTTTGTATATGTTTGATGCCATTAGTGTGGGACTTCCTACCGCTATTCGTGAAAAACTACAAGGTGTCTCGCAGATGGCAGATGACCGTTTAGGTCGAGTTGGGGGTAGTTTTTTATCAGGTATGCTGTCTGCTTTGGTGGTATCGCCTTGCGTGTCTGCACCAATGGCAGGGGTTTTGGCAGCGGTATCGGTCAGTGGTAGTGTGCTATTTGGATTTTTGGCGTTGTTTGCATTAGGGGTTGGTTTGTCGGTACCACTTGCACTGATTGGCATGGCACAAGGTCGCTTGATGCCAAAAGCAGGTGGCTGGATGATTCGAGTAAAGGAATTATGCGGTCTGCTGCTTTTGGCGGTGGCGGTATCGATGGTGGAGCGTGTCTTTATATCGGTGTGGGTACTGCTACTGTGGGCGGTGTGGTTTGCGATGGTCGGCGTATGGCTATGGAGATTGACAGCGTGGGTTGGTCATGCTTTGGCGTTGCTAGCGATGTTGTGGGCAGGCTGTCTAATGGTGGGTGCCGGCATGGGGTCGGTTGATGCTTGGAGACCGCTTGCTAAATTATCTATGGAATCATCAGTGCGGGAAAACTACTCTGATGCCCACATTACAACCTTAGATGAGCTTGATGGGATTTTATCTACTCGAGATAAAGTGGTTGTTGATGTTACGGCAGATTGGTGCATAGAATGCCGTATCATGGATCGAGAGCTATTCATGAATCGACCCGATGGTATGGCACAGGTTCAGTTGGTAAAATTTGACATCACTGAAGTGAGCGATGATAGCCGTGCTTTACTTTCTCGTTATCAGCTGATGGGACCGCCTGCACTTTTAATGTATCAAGAAGGCAAGCTAACCCATGTAATGCTTGGACAGACTTCTCGTCAAGACTTTGAGTCAGCACTAAGACAGTTTGATTAATCAGTGTTCTTAGGTTAATAAAAAACCGCCACCATTGTTGGGTGGCGGTTTTTCTTGGAAACTGCCTAAATCATTCTATCAATCATGATGGTTGGGTAAAAATATGGGATTGATTGGGGCTTGGATTTATCATCTGCATTTATTGGCTTATTTTTGGTAGGTTAAGATATTTGGTTAAAATACACTTACTTATGGATAAACATAAGAATGGGAGCTTATCTAAAAGATAAAAAAATTAAGCCCTGCAAATGCAAGGGCTTAATTGGGGTTGTTAGGCTTAATTGTTATTTATTCTTAAGTCTTTCTTCCCAGAAAGTGGCATTTTTAATGCCTAGTTTTACAGGGTCAAAGGTGTAGTTGGTTACACCAGATTTTTTCTGGGTTTCGTAGTCTGCCAAAGCACGCAAAGTTGGTTTTGCCATAAAGAACATTGCCAAGATACCAACGATGTTTAGCCATGCGGTCATGCCCACGCCAATATCACCTAAGTTCCAGATGTAACCTGCACTGTTTAAACTGCCGTAAGCAACCATTAAAACCACCGTGATTTTTGGTAGCCACATGGCAAGTTTTTGTACAGCCTTGTCTTTATGACGAGTTAAGTAGGCGATGTTAACTTCAGCGATATAGTAGTATGCCATGACGGTAGTAAAAGCAAAGAAGAATACGGCAATAGCGATAAAGTAGTTCCCAAATGTACCAAAGGTAGATTCTAGTGCCATCTGTGTGAAAGCAGGAGTGCCGATTTCTGTTGACTTATCTATGTTAACCAAAATGAATTCTTTGGTTTTTTCATTTTGGATGTTGTATGTTCCCATGGTCAAAATCATGAATGCTGTTGATGAGCAAACGATTAGCGTATCTACATAAACAGAAAACGCTTGCACCAAGCCTTGTTGTGCAGGGTGTTGCACTTCAGCAGCACCTGCATGGTGAGGACCTGTACCTTGACCTGCTTCGTTTGAATACACACCACGCTTTACACCCCAACCGATTGCCGCACCTAAGCCTGCCATTGGATTTAGAATGTCGCTCATGATAAGACTAAAGACCGCAGGGACTTTATCTAGGTTCATAATCATGATAAGAATGGCTAAAATGATGTAGCCTAACGCCATGAATGGTACGATAAACTCCGCTACTCGAGCGATACGCTTAATGCCACCAAAGATAATCGCTGCCAATCCAAGTACCACAATTGACATGACAACCACACGCAGTGAGCCTGTTTCTATGCCAAAAAAGTTCATCGGACTGCCGTCGCCTGTAATACGAGTTACAGCACTGATGATACCGTTGGCTTGTACGCCAGGCAGGAATAGACCACAAGCGATCACCATTGAGATGGCAAAGATGATGGTATACCATTTTTGACCCAAGCCTTTTTCAAAATAATAGGCAGGACCACCACGATACTGACCAGTAACTGGGTCTTTTTCTTTATAAATCTGTGCCATGGTTGATTCAACATAGGCAGTTGATGCCCCTAGGAATGCCACCACCCACATCCAAAATACTGCCGATGGACCACCAAAGCCAATCGCTGCGGCCACACCTGCGATGTTACCCACACCCACACGGTTGGCAAGTGCCACCACGAAGGCTTGAAATGATGAGATGCCTTCAGCACTTTTGGTGCCATTAAACATGAGGGCAATCATCTCTTTAAACATACGCACTTGTACAAAGCGGGTCATGATGGAGTAAAATAGACCGGCACCCAAGCATAAATAAATTAATGCAGGACTCCAAATGATGCCATTTAACCAGTTAATAAAATTTTCCATAACTTTTCCTTGGTCATAGAGATAAAACGAAAGTTGATAATAGTTTCAAATGTTTCACTAAAAAAACGGGATTTATGTTTGACAAATAAATATAAAAATAGGTCTGACTGTATCAAATAGACACTTTTTATCGCTTTTTCATCAAGCATAAATCTTGTGTTTGAATTTGCCATATTTTTGCAATAAATGCTAGCAGAATTTGCACTTTTGGGGTATTTTTTTACAAAAAAATTTGATTTTTAGGTAAAAAGTGGTCGGTGGTGCTGTGATCCAATTTTTCTATAAATCCCCATATTGCTTGATTGGCATTGATGAATGAATGTGTCAAAGCCTTTTTAAAGTTTAATAATCATGTTATGCTTGTGTACGATTTGGTGTTTTGACTTGTTTTTTGAGATAAAGATTGCCATTATAGTGTTAGATTGGTGGATTTTGAGAATGATGGGGGTATTTTAGTGAGTGAGCTAAGATGTTATTTCCCTGATGATTAACTCTCAACGCACCATCTTGATTAAGCATGGCTAACCCATCTTTATCATCGTGATGTCTGGTTGTCTAATTTATAAGGAAAATAAGATGAAATCTTTAAAAAAAGTAACTACCGCTGCGTTATTAGCAAGCTGTGTTGTCTTATCAGGTTGTGGCTATAACTCGCTACAAGCCCAAGACGAACAAGTTGCCGCTTCATGGTCTGAGGTGGTAAACCAATATCAACGCCGTGCTGACCTAGTACCAAACCTTGTGTCAGTGGTAGAGCGTTATGCTGAGCATGAAAAAGGCGTTTTTAGTGAAGTGGCAGCAGCGCGTGCGGCGGCAGGCAGTGCACAGATTACTCCAGAGACGCTAAACGACCCTATCGCCATGCAAAAATATCAAGAAGCTCAAGCTCAGATGACAGGTGCTTTATCTCGTTTGATGGCGATTTCGGAGAATTATCCGCAGTTAAAAGCGGATGCGATTTTTCAAGACCTACAAGCTCAGCTAGAAGGTACTGAAAATCGTATTACGGTGGCTCGCCAGCGTTATATCCAAGATATTCAAGATTATAACACTACTGTGCGTCAATTTCCAACCAATCTAACAGCGATGATTTTTGGTATGCAGGCTAAGCCAAACTTCAGCGTTGAGAACGAAAAAGCCATCTCAACAGCACCGACAGTAAGCTTTAATAATGGTGCGTCAACCCCAACAAATGGTGTGGCGACAGCAGAATCTGATGCAGGCACTGCTACCATGGGTCAATAAGGTGGTTGTTATGCCAAAAAAAGGTGGGCTGATGGCTCTGATTCATGCAAGCACTTGGCTTATGCCTTTGGTGCTTAGTATGGCTATGTCATCACAGGTATTCGCTTCATCTGTAGCGACAACGCCAACTGTTAGTACAGAAGATGAGTTGGTGGCAGCCGCCATTGCTTCCAATCGCAATCAAGCAGTAGCAGGCGTGCTAAAAGATACGACAGGTGTAGCGTTGCCGCCTTTGAGTGATTCTGTCAAAGACCTTGTTCGTCAAAATCAAACAGGTCAAAATGACAACCAAATCACCCAAGCACAATCAGCTACTAATGAGATGCCCACCATCTCAAATGCACCCAATGTAACGCATGATAAACTTATCTTAAATGAGCCTGTGGTTGATGTTGCTCATATTTTATCGCCTGATGAAAAAGCACACCTAAGTAAGCAGTTACGCACATTATACAATGACAATTTGGCACAGGCGGCATTGGTTATTGTGCCTAGTACGCAAGGCATGCCTATTTTTGATTATGCGATGGCAGTGGCTGACCGTTGGCAACTTGGCAAAAAAGACACTGATGAGGGACTGCTTATCGTGGTTGCCATCAATGACCGCAATTTGTATATTTTAACAGGTTATGGTCTTGAGGGTGTATTGCCTGATGCTGTCATTAAACGCATGATTCGTGATGATGTTACGCCATATTTTAAAATGGGTCAGTATGCTCAAGGTTTGTCAGTCGTCATTGATGGTATTAGTGAGAGGCTGCGTGCCGATCCAGAGACAATCAAGCGAGCTGATAAAGCGTTAGGAAGTGCTTCTGATTCCTATGGAGATGAAAGTATCTCATTGATGGCGTTGCTCATATTTGGAATTTGGTTTGGGCTATTTTTAACTTCTATTTTGGGAAGGTTTTTGGGAGCAACTTTAACTGCAGGGGGCATCGGTTTTTTTGGCTTTATGCTGGGTGCAGGATTCATGTCAATTCCCATTGCCTTTGTTGTTTGGTTGTGTTTGTTGCTATTTAGATCTGGTTCTGGTCGTGGCGGCAGTTCTGGCGGTCGTGGTGGCTCAGGTGGCGGTTCTATTATTTTACCGGCTGGTGGCGGTTTTGGCGGTGGCGGATTTGGTTCAGGTGGTTTTGGCGGCTCAGGCGGTGGTTTTGGTGGCGGTGGTGCTGGTGGCTCTTGGTAGGTTGATGTTGTTTGACCTTTGGTGCTAGACTTAAGACTGATTGACAATTCTACTTGTTGGCGTCATCATTGCATTAAATGATTTGTATTTGGTAGAGATTAAAAAAGGATGGTAAGTTAGATGCAGTATATTCATTCAATCAAAAGTTTATCTCGGCTTTGGCGACAGCTAAGTTTTGTTCCAATTTTGCATAATCAATGGTTAACTGATGAGCTGAAAGTCAGGCTTGCCCAAGCCATTACTCATGCCGAATCTGGGCATCGTGGTGAGATTTATTTGGTGATTGAAAACCACCTACCTATTAGTCAGGCTTATCGGGTGGATTGTCGTGAGCGTGCATTGGGGTTATTTGGTACACACCGAGTATGGGATACCGCTGAGAACACAGGTGTGATGATTTATGTTAATATCTGTGAACATAATCTTGAGATCATCGCCGATAGGGGGATTGATGATTGTGTGGGTGAAACAGTATGGACAAACCTTACTCAGACCGCCTTGCAATCTTGTCAATCAGGCGACTTCGCCACTGCTTTAATGACTTTGATCGCTCAAATTGGTGAACTGTTACGCCGGTATTATCCTGGCGATGATGTCAGTGGTAATGAGCTTGATAATGAAGTGGTGTTTTTAAAATAAATCATCATTATAAAGATGGAGAAATAATAAAACCGGCATGGTTAATATGTTTTAAGATGGATTTACTCAAAAATTTTTATATTTATGTGTTAATTTTATTGTATTTTAAATGAATTTTTGATAGAATACCGTTTCATTTTTATGTCCTAGTCGTGTTCGTTATCAAGTGCCACCAAGGGGTGGTCACGACACACAGGTTTTTATGGAGAATGTAGATGTACGCAGTAATCAAAAGTGGTGGTAAACAACACCGTGTTAGCGTTGGCGAGACTCTGAAAGTTGAGCTATTAAAAGCTGAAAAAGGCGAAACGCTAAAGATTGAAGATGTACTAATGGTTGTGAATGGTGCTGACATTAAAATTGGTCAGCCAGTTGTTGCTGGTGCCAGCGTTGAAGCAGAAGTGGTTGAGCATGGTCGTGGCAAAAAGGTGCGTATCGTTAAGCACCGCCGTCGTAAGCACTACCACAAAGAGCAAGGTCATCGTCAGTGGTTTACCGAGCTAAAAATCAAAGCAATCAACGCTTAATTACCATCATTGATGACTTTAGATTCTAAAGCATCCACATAGGAGATATTCTCATGGCACACAAAAAAGCCGCAGGTTCTACTCGTAACGGTCGTGATTCTAACCCAAAAATGCTTGGTGTAAAAGTATTTGGTGGTCAAGATGTTGTTGCAGGCAACATCATCGTTCGCCAGCGTGGCACCGAATTTCACGCAGGTGAAGGTGTAGGTATGGGTCGTGATCACACTTTATTCGCTCTAACTGAAGGCGTTGTAAAGTTTGAGACCAAAGGTCAATTTAACCGCCGTTATGTATCAGTATTAGCAAAATAATCTAATACCAACCATAACCAAAAACCATCACAAATTTTGTGATGGTTTTTTATTTTATGAGTTTTTGTTTCTACGCCATCTTGTTATTAAGCCTGTATTTACTGGTAATCAATACCCATAAAAAAGCAAACCTAATGATAGGCTTGCTTAAAAACGATGAAATTACGAAGTTACTTACCGATCCATTGGCGGATTTTTTCACGCTCTTCTTCACTAGAGTTTAGCCAAAGTTGCATAAAGCTATCTAGATTTTCCTTGTTATTAGAGTGTTGTGTGGTAGGAGTCCCTAATGCAGAAATGGCTTTTTGATTGGATATTATTGCACTGTCGCCACGACCAAATATACCACCGATGCTTTGGGTGATGGAGCTTAATATGCCTGTGCGTTCTTCTGCGATGCTTTCTTGAGAGAGTACTTGACCATTTTGTACGATGGCAAGCGTTGGGGATTTGATGAATTCTTTGGCGGCGGTATAGTTGTTTGGCTGATTTGGCATGATTAACTGATAGCTTTGCTTATCTTGTAAGTTGCCAACGACACTGATATTGCCAGATTTTAGATAGTCATGGTCGCCACGAGTTAGGTCAAATAGACGATCATAGCGAGCAGTGATGACATGACGACCCGCTTGTAAGGTGAATTCACGCTTTAAGGGCTGTAGGACGCTGTGGTGAATTTCTTGCCCATTGATGGCAGTAACTTTAATGTTGTCATCAACCAATAGATGCACCTCAGCATAAGCAGAGCTTGCTAATAAGGCAGTGATGATGCCTGCGGTCAAAACTTTCATAAAACATCCTTAAAAAATTAACCTCTTTTATGAAATATCTTAAATAAAAGGGTTATGAAGTGGTTTGTTTGTGTTCTGAGATTTCAAGCAAGAAGGTCTCTTTGTTAATGATTGTCTTTGCCTCATCAATGGTCTTTTTTGGCACTTGAATGCGAGATAAATGTGTTAATAAGGGTGAAATTTCATCTAAAACTTGGATCATGTCGCCTGCATTGCGTGGACCATTGGTGAGCATATAGTCAAATATTTGTTCAGGAAGTTTCCAGTGCTTTCGTTTCAGTACTGAACTTAATAGTGCTTGCCTGTCTTCAATATTCTCGTTGGTTGGCAGTCGAAAGGTTGGTGCTAAAGATAGGCGAGTAACCAAATCTAATAGTCCAATCTCAAGCTCTCTGGCAGGAGCGGTTGCCAAAAAGACCATCTGTTTGTTTTGTTCACGGATGCGATTGATGAGATGAAAGAGTCCTTCTTGCCATTCACGACTGCGATGAATAAAGTGTAAATCATCAATGATGACCAAATCAAACATTTCAAGCCCAACCAACGCACTGGCATTCTCATCGGTATCAATGATATCACCTAAGGCAAGTGTGATGGCGGTTTTTTTGTAGGTCTGAGTGTAGTTGCGATAAATGGCGGCAGCAAGATGTGTTTTGCCAAAGCCATAATCACCGATGATAAAAATTTCTCTTAGGTTGCCAAGTCCTAATTTTCGTATGGCATTGAGCACAGGGGTGAATCCCTGACTACTAAAATCAGATAGGCTAGCGTCCTGTTTGACATCTAGGTTCAGTGAAGGTTGCGTCAAATCATTCATCAATTAAAAATACCCATCAATGTGCGTTGTTATTATTCATGCCCTAAGTCGCCGTTTGCTATTGAACGGCTTTTTGATGTGTCTATATATAGCACATTTTTAGAAAAAATGCCAAGCGGATTTACTACTTTTTATTTTAAACTATGGTAATTGTTGTTTTACCATAGTTTAGATTGCTTATATCCTAAATACCAGTTGCTTTGTAGGTATGCAGCATAAGCATGGCGGAATAATACATTGATAAGTGCGGACACAGGCAGGGCAATGAGCATACCGATAAAGCCAAAGAGAGATGCTCCTGCCAGTACTGAGAAAATCACCCACAGTGCCGATAATCCGATTTTATTCCCCAGTAACAGTGGTTGTAAGACATAACCTTCCAAAATTTGTCCAATGCCAAAAGCACCAACAATCAATAATAGGTATTTCCAGTCAAGACCAAACTGAAAAAATCCTGCAATCAGTGTAGCAATAATACCAACACCAAAGCCTAAATAGGGTACAAAACTGGCAATACCTGCACCAATACCAATGATAAGTCCTAGCTCTAGACCAATCAGCTCAAGCTGTATGGCATAAATTGCCCCAAGTAGAATCATGACGCTAAATTGTCCTTTGGCAAAATTCATGAGTGCTTCATCACAGTCTTTGACGATGGCGGTGATTTTGTGTTCATAATCACGGGGAATGGCGGTTTGCCAAGTTTGTAGTCGCTCGTGCCAATTGGCTAAAAAGTAAAAAGTCAAAATCGGAATCATGATGATGAGTCCTAGATTGTTGGCGACATTCATGCCTGAGCTTAATACTCGTTTAATGACTACTTGTGCATCAGAGAATTGATAATTTGTTTGAACAAAGTTACTTAGTTCACTAGAGATTACCTCAAGGTCTATTTTTAAGAGCTTATTGGAAGTAAATTGACCCAACCAAGGTCTAACAACCTCATTATACCATTTCAATGAAGCGGGTAGAGACTCCCATATCAACTGAAGCTGTGCCCATAACAAAGGAGCAAGCCAAATCATTAAAGCAGTGAGTAAGACAATAATGGATAAGTACACTGCCATGATGGATGGGATTCTGGGCAAAAACCGATTGAAGATATTGACTAAAGGGTTTAAAAAATACGCCAAGATAAATGCTGCCAAAAATGGTGCAATGACAATTCTCATCAAATATAAAGCATAAAGAAGTAGGCATAGAGCAGCTGTAATGAATAAGCGGCGAAAAAATGGATCGATGGTACGGTGCATCATAAGAATATTTTGGTTTATTTAACAGTGGATATATGATAAACAAAAATAATAGATAAATACATACGGTTTTTGAAATTATTTTGAAAAAGTTTATATTTTTTAGGGGTGGTGTTTTTTGCAAGGTTTTTGGTGGAAATTTTTGGTATAATGGGGTATATTTAACAACTTCTCAACTTCAAAGGAAAGAGACATGACCGAGCAAATTTCACTTAGCTATAAAGATGCAGGCGTAGATATTGATGCAGGCGAGATGTTGGTACAACGCATCAAATCTGTAGCTAAAGCGACTTCACGCTCTGAGGTTGTTGGTGGTTTGGGTGGTTTTGGTGCGTTGTGCCGTATTCCACAGGGTTACAAATCACCACTTTTGGTGTCAGGGACGGACGGTGTAGGCACAAAATTAAAGTTAGCACTTGACCTAAATCGTCATGATACTATTGGTCAAGATTTGGTGGCGATGTGTGTCAATGACCTACTGGTGTGCGGTGCAGAGCCATTGTTTTTCTTGGATTATTATGCCACAGGCAAGCTAAATGTTGATACAGCAGAAGCGGTCATTAAGGGCATTGGCGATGGCTGTAAGTTGTCAAATTGTGCCCTAATTGGCGGTGAGACTGCCGAGATGCCCGGTATGTATCAAGATGAAGATTATGACTTGGCGGGTTTTTGTGTGGGTGTGGTTGAGGAGTCTGAGGTCATTACAGGTGAGCATGTGCAGTCAGGCGATGTGCTGATTGCTTTAGCATCTAGTGGTGTACATTCTAATGGTTATTCTCTTGTGCGTAAAGTCATTGAGGTAACGGGCGTTGATGTTGAAAATGAGCGGGTTGGCGATGTGTCGTTAGCAAGTGCCTTGATGGAGCCGACTCGTATTTATGTCAAGTCAGTGAATGCTTTGCAAAAGTCATTAGGCAACACCAATATTCACGCCATGGCACATATCACAGGTGGTGGCCTGACAGAGAACCTACCCCGTGTTTTGCCAGAGAGTTTGTCGGCTAGAATAGATACGAATAGCTGGCAGTTACCAGCAGTATTTGCATGGCTACAAAAGGGCGGTAATATTGATATGCTTGAGATGTATCGTACCTTTAACTGCGGTGTTGGCTTTATTTTGGTTGTTCCACAAAAGAAAGCGAATGAAGCATTAAAATTCCTACAAACTCAAGGGGAAGATGCTTGGGTTATTGGTGATATTGTCTCTCGTGAGCGTGATGCGGTGGTGTATGCCTAATAATTAAAACCGTCAATTATTTGGCGGTTTTATTTTATATTTGCTAAAAATATTCAAAGAGACTGTATAGGGTCGTATAAAAACAGGGTACAACAGATGAAAACCTTAAAAATCGCCGTCTTGGTATCAGGTAATGGCTCTAATCTACAAGTTGTGATTGATGCCATGCAAGCAGGTTGTTTGCCGATTGAGATTGTTGGTGTGATTAGTAATGTGGCAGATGCTTATGCGATTACTCGTGCCAAAAATGCCAACATTCGTACCGCTGTGTTATCACACACAGCTAATGGCAAAAAAATGGGCATTAAAACCTTTGAGAAGCACGCTTTGGAGCTACTAGGTGAATGGTCTCCTGATTTGGTGTTGCTTGCAGGATTCATGCGAGTGTTGTCAGCGGAATTTATTGATGGCGTGTCATGTCCAATGATTAATCTACACCCATCGCTACTACCCAATTATAAAGGCTTGGATACGCACAAAAGGGTGCTAAAGTCTGGCGATGTTGTGCATGGCTGTAGCGTGCATATGGTAACAACTGAGCTTGATGCAGGACAGGTGCTAACGCAGGCGGTGCTGTTTGTGTCGCCATCAGATACGATAGAATCTTTAAGGTTGCGTGTACAAAAATTAGAGCATTATGTTTTGCCTTTGACGATTGAGTTGATTGTTAAAGACTTGATAGGGCTTGGCAATGTAGGTGCTGTAAGCAGTTTGCCATTGCCATTTAAGTTTTATTTGGACTGATAAAGATGAATAAAAAACCCAGCCAGATTTTGGTTAGGTTCTTTTGATGACTGCCAAGTTTGGGCGGGTATCGCCTTAATGGTTTTCTTTAGCGTGATTGAGTGTGTATTTTGGGATTTCAATGGTAAGATTCTCATTGGCGATGATACACTGACAAGACAGGCGTGAATTTGGTTCAAGCCCCCATGCTCTGTCAAGCAAATCGCCTTCAATATCATCCATCTCTTCTAGGCTGTCAAAGCCCTGACGAACGACCACATGACAAGTGGTGCATGCTTTTGACATATCACAGGCGTGTTCAATTTTGATGCCATTTTTGTGCAGACCTTCGCATAGGTTTTCACCTTCGTTTAGTTCAACAGTAGCACCTTCTGGGCAGATTTCATGATGGGGTAGGACGGTTACGGTTACCATAAATTCTCTCAATTTGTGTTGATTTTTTAAATGTATTAAATTTTTAAACACCAATTTAAATTAACCCATTACCAATCGGCTGTATTTGTGCCTTTTAGAGCGGACTTGATGTTTTGATCCATGATGATGGCAGCCAGATTATCACTGAGTGGTTTTAGGTTGGCGTTAGCGGTATCAATGGCTTTTTTGTCATCGCCATTGATGGCGTCTTTAAGTGCTTGCATGGCAGATAGCAGGCAAGATTTTTCATCATCTGTCATCAAGCTAGAAAACTCAGTCAATGCTGAATCCAATGCAATCAGCTCACGCTCTGCTTCAACTTTTGCTTCAATTAGCATACGCAGGCGTTTATCTTCATTGGCATACAAGAATCCTGCTTGTAGTAGCTGTTCTTGTTGTTCAATACTAAGTCCATAGCTTGGGCTGACCTGAATCTGGCTGCGTGCCCCTGTCGTGGTCTCTTGGGCAGAGACGGTTAGTTGCCCATTGGCGTCAATCTGAAAACTGACTTCAATGCGTGCATGACCTGCTTTCATGGGTGGAATGCCGTGTAGCTCAAAGCGTGCCAAAGTGCGACAGTCTGCAACTGTTTCTCGCTCGCCTTGTACGACATGAACGACCATGCCTGTCTGACCGTCTTGATGTGTGGTGAATACCTGACGGCGTGCCACAGGAATTGGCGTATTTCTTGGGATAATAACTTCGGTCAAACCACCCATCGTTTCAAGTCCTAAGGACAGCGGTGTGACATCAAGCAGTAGTAGATTGTCTTCTTTTTTATTGATGAGTTGATCAGCGACACGAGCTGCACCCAGTGCCACGACTTCATCAGGGTTTAGCGTGCATAGGGGTTTTTTATGAAAGAATGCTTGGACGGCATCTTGAATGATTGGCATTCTGGTTGAACCGCCCACCAGTATTACCTCACAAACTTCTGACGGTTGGATCTTAGCATCTTGTAACACTTGTTGGCAAATTTGCAGTGTGCGTCGTGTAACAGGTTCTATGATTTGAACCAAAGTGTTGTTATTTAACATACTCTGAAATGGTGTGCCTGCGATCTCAATATCCACCATGGTGGCATGATTATTACTCAAGGCTTGCTTATAAGTTTTAGCCAATCTGGCAAGGCGAGCTTTTTCTTGACTGCTGATTTGAGCAGGGTCAAGATTGGCTGTTTTGATAAAATAGTTGGCAATCAGTCGGTCTATATCATCACCGCCTAAAGCACTATTACCACCTGTCGCCAAGACTTCAAACACACCATCAGACAATCTTAAAATGGATACATCAAAAGTACCACCGCCTAAGTCATATACTAAGTAGATGCCCTCTGATGTACTCTTATCCAAACCATAAGCGATGGCAGCAGCGGTAGGTTCGTTCAATAGGCGAAGCACAGTCAAGCCTGCAGCGGTTGCAGCATCTTTAGTGGCGGCACGCTGAGCATCATCAAAATATGCTGGCACGGTAATGACTGCCCCTGCAATGCTGTCAGGTGGCAATGTGGCTTCAGCATGGCGTTTTAGGTGTGATAAGATGTGTGCTGATGTTTCCACAGGAGACTTTTCACCTTGTGCGGTAACAAAAGCAGGCATGGTGTGTTTATTGCCAGACAGTGTGTAAGGATGGGAAAACTTAATATCTGCCTTGCTACGACCCATGAACCGTTTGGCGGAGATGATAGTATTTTTATCGTCATCATAAGTTAAGGCGGTCAGTCCAACCACAGGGCGTGGAGATTTGTCGCCATAGTATACGACTGATGGTAAAAGTGGTGTATCGCCAAAACGCAACACATCGGCTTTGCCAGAACGCACCACACCAATCAACGAATGGGTTGTGCCTAGATCAATTCCCAGTGCATAACGGTGTTGATGGGGGTTTTTGGATTGGTTGGGTTCGCTGATTTGCAATAAAGACATGATATCTCTTAAAAGCTGGCTAATTTGCCCAAAAATAGGCATAAATAAACAAGGTGGCTGACTTTTAGATGACCAATTTGTATCCGATGATCAAGCGCCACAATAAAATAGTTGTTGTCGCACCGATTGTAACTTTAGTATGATGTGGACAAGTGTATTATACATACAAATCACCATCATCGGTATGTGTATTTAGACTTTGGGCGAGTTTATGTTGCACATCGGTCGCTAATTTTTCTAAGAATTGAATTTTTTGTGCGGTATTTTGTGCATTTTGCCAATCGTGTGCTTGATAGCATTGACTAAACTGTGTATTGTATTGCACCTTTTGATTATTGATTGTGTCAAGTAGATTTTGGATTTCACTACTGCTTTGTAGGTCGTCTAGTGCCATGCGAAATTCCATCATCTCATCTAAAAACTCCCAATCGTTAATGGAGGCGTTTAGATTACACTCTATACCTGAAAGGCTAAGTAGATGTGCAGCTCGCTTATCATCATGATACAAGGTGTCATAGGCGTGATTGATTAAGGAAGCCAGCTTTGTGTCTTGACCTGTTTGGTCGGGGTGATATTGCTTTTGTAGAGATAGCAGCCCTTGTTTTAGGTTGTTCTTATCAATATCAAAGCTAATTGGCAACCCAAATAAAACAAAAAAGTTATTGGTATCCATGATCACACCGTGAAAGATTCACCACAACCGCATTCACCTGTTTGGTTGGGGTTGATGAATTTAAAACCAGAATTTAGACCTTCGGTCACATAGTCCATCTGCAAGCCATTTAAATACACCAAACTTTTTTGATCCACAAAGATGCTCACACCATCATTATCAAATCGTTGGTCAGTATCGTTTGGCTCATCAACAAACTCAAGCACATAGGCAAGACCCGAGCATCCGGCCGTTCGTACACCCACACGAATACCTTGACCACTTCCACGATTTTCTAAAAAATCTTTGACATGCTTGGTCGCTCGTTCGGTTAGTGTAATCATAACTTCTCCTGTGTGCTTGTTGTATCACAATGATTATAGTGATGTATTAGGCGTTGGATTTTGATTGATAATCTTCAATCGCTGCCTTGATGGCGTCTTCTGCCAATACAGAGCAGTGTACTTTTACAGGTGGTAATGCCAATTCTTCAGCAATGTCTTTATTTTTGATGGCGGCGGCTTCAGTTAGGTTTTTACCTTTTAGCCATTCGGTAACAAGCGAGCTTGATGCAATCGCAGAACCACAACCATAGGTTTTGAATTTGGCATCGGTAATGATACCATCATCGCCTACTTGGATTTGTAGACGCATCACATCACCACACGCAGGTGCACCCACCATACCTGTGCCAACATTTTTGGCGTTTTTGTCAAGATTGCCTACATTGCGAGGGTTTTCGTAATGATCAATGACTTTGTCTGAATATGCCATAGTTTTCTCTCTTTGTTGCTAGCAAATAATTTGCTTGGCTTAAATAAAAAAGTTGGTCTTTATCTTTAGCTAATCAGCGGTTGGATAGATGTTGCCATGCTGATCAATATAAAATCGGTTTGGTTAAATCACTTTTATATAGTGCTTAATACATTAACATGGGCTTTTGTACTAAGATAGATAGTGTTCATTTGCCAATACAACATTAGCAAATGAACATATCATTATCAATATAACCAATATTTGTTGCTTGTGGGCTAATGATCCACTGAATTTAACAGGTTAAATCAATGTTCTTGCCACTCTACCTTGCTAAAATCCACGCCTTCTTTAAACATATCCCATAGTGGCGATAGTTCACGCAGTTTGTTTACTGCATCAGTGATTTGAGCCAGTACACGGTCGATGTCTTCATCGGTAGTATAGCGACCAAAACTAAAGCGAATGCTTGAGTGTGCTAATTCATCAGGGCGACCGATGGCACGAAGGACATAAGATGGCTCAAGTGTGGCAGAGGTACAAGCAGAACCTGATGATACTGCCAAATCTTTTAGGCTCATCATCAAAGATTCGCCTTCGATAAAGTTGAAGCTAACATTTAAAATGTTTGGAATGCCATGCTCAAAGCTACCATTTAAATAAGTCTCTTCAATGCCTTGTAAGCCATTCCACAACTTATCTCTTAGGCGTGTGATGTGTGCAAGATCTTCATCAAATCGCTTGGCAGACAAGGCAAATGCTTCACCCATGCCGACAATTTGATGAGTTGCCAGTGTGCCAGAACGCATGCCACGCTCATGACCGCCACCGTGCTGTTCGGCTTTAATACGCACACGAGGCTTACGACCGACATACAAGGCACCAATGCCTTTTGGTCCATAAATCTTATGACCGCTAAAACTCATCAAATCTACTTTTAATTCAGCCAGATTGATTTTAATTTTACCGACTGCTTGTGCACCATCAACATGGAAAAGTATGCCTTTTTCACGAGTGATTCCACCAATGGCTGCGATATCAGTAACGGTGCCAAGCTCGTTATTTACTGCCATAAGGCTTACCAAGATGGTGTCTTCACGGATGGCATCAGCGACTTGTTCGGGCGTGATGATGCCTGTGCTTTCTTGTGGAGTTAGGTAGGTGATTTCAAAACCTTCTTGTTCTAGCTGGCGACAAGTGTCCAAAATGGCTTTATGCTCAATTTGACTGGTAATGATGTGTTTACCTTGAGTGTGGTAGAAGTGTGCCACGCCTTTTAAAGCTAGGTTGTCTGACTCGGTCGCACCGCTGGTAAAAACGATTTCACGAGGGTCTGCACCTACAGTTTCGGCAATCTGTAGGCGAGCGTTTTCAACTGCTTCTTCAGCCTGCCAACCAAAGCCGTGCGAGCGACTGGCAGGGTTGCCAAATATGCCATCAAAGGTCATGTATTTGACCATCTTGTCAGCCACTTCTTGTGCAATTGGTGTGGTGGCAGCGTAATCTAAATAAATTAAGGAATTTTGGCTCATACTGGTTTTACCCCAAGTAAGTTAATGGTATTGATTTGTTGGTCTTTTTTGTCACTTTTAATGCTTTGAAATTTATGTTCTTGGCGTTTATGTTCTTGACGATCGGCGATGTTTTGCGTATTTTTTGAGTGTAGTAAATCAGCAAGAGTTACTTGGCTCAGATAAGCTTCGATATGGGCAGATAGGTTATGCCACAAATCATGTGTTAAGCACATGGCACCATCTTGACAATCACCTTTACCCCCACATTGCATGGCATTCACGCTTTCATCGACTGCGGTGATGATACTCATGACATCAATTTCATTCAAGGGTTTAGCAAGGTGGTAACCGCCTGATGCACCACGAGTGCTATTTACTAAGCCTTTTTTGCGTAGCTTTGAAAATAGTTGCTCGAGATAAGAAATTGAGATGGATTGGCGTTTTGCGATGTCGGACAAAGAAATGGCACCTTGATGGCGATTTTCTTGTACTGCCAAATCAAGTAGGGCGGTAACTGCATATCTGCCGCGTGTGGTTAAGCGCATAAAAATACCTAAGAATGCCTAGTTCGCAAAATGAACATCAGTTATAAAATTTTTGCTTATTATAATAATTCCGAGTAAATAGGTCAAGATTATTTTATAAACTTTGTTGTTGTTATTTGTAAATCCTACGATTTAAAAAATCAATCAAAATAGAATTGAAGCGAATGATGATGGATGATAAAACATTGCTCCAATTCTATTTAAAATATCGAAACTTGCCCGATGACAAACGCAACGCAACATAACTCATGGATGATGAATGAAACGATGGCATAAAATCATACAAAAAAGTGAGAAATTAGGGCGACTATGGCAATTAAACTTGCGACAATAAAGCCTGTAAAGGTACTTTTTTGTTTGGTTTTGGCTTCGCCCAGTTGAGTGCTGAGTCTGGCATTTTGGGTAGTTAGCTCATTGATTTTTTGGGATTGTTCGGTGATTTTGTTTTTTAATTCATCTAGTTGTTCAGCTTTTTGCTCAGGCGCTGGCTTTTCTGCCTTTTTGGTTTTCCGAAGCAAATGATCAATGACGCCACCGATACCAAGTTGTACTAAAAATTCTTTGAATTGAGCCACTTGAATGGCATCGCCACGAATTTGTAGCTTATCTACAGTGTGAATGCTGTGATTGGTCAGAATATGGGCAAGCTGAAAGCTGTAGGCATTAACAGTAATGTTCGCCGATTCTTTATGGGCGGGCAGTTCGCTGTCCAATAGTACACCATGATGGCTAAAAGAAGCGTATATCTGCACATGGGGAAGGTAGGTGCGTATTGATACCAACACTTCTTCTTGTGCTAGTGGATATGTGAGTTGGCGTAATTTTGGGTTTAGTCTTAGCATGAGTGTGATAGCGGATTCTAAAAATACAAGTAAAACATTAAGTAAGCCATGCGAGATAGTACCTGTATTTTTTTGTTGACTGGGGGTGATGCGTTGCGAATGATTGATTTCTGCCATAAATCTATCCTAAGTTAATTTAAAAATTAAGATTGTGGTGCTGACGAATGCGATTTAACCCTATTGATGATTGGTGTGATTGATGCACTTCGTCTATGGACCTAATTGATGTGATTGTATCCTAAAATCATTAAAAACACAAAATCAATACTAAAAAACGCACAATCTTGTGGGCTTGTGTTGAATTTAAGGTTGTTTTGGGTAAAATTTTGACTGTGTTACATAAAATTATGTAAATTATCTTGCATATTGAGCCAAGTATTGTTATAAATGGTAAGTAATGTTTGTGCTAACAAACAACGAAATGTGCGTATATTGACTATAACTTGTGGGTATTTTGAGTGATTTTTTGCAAAATTTCTCACAATTTTGTAAAATTTTGAGAAATTTTGCATTTATCTACTTGTAAATGCTTGTTGATAGTCATACAATGCACACATCAACAATCGCCCTATACTAAGAGCATGACAATTAACAGGCTTGAAGTATTTTTAGGCGCTGTGATTGAATCATTTTTATTAACTCAACACATGAGGAACTTGATATGAATAAGTCAGAATTGGTAGATGCGATCGCAAGTGAAGCAGGTCTAACTAAAGATCAAGCCACTAAAGCACTAAATGCTTTTACTGCAAGCGTACAAGGTGCTCTTGAGCGTGGTGATGATGTGGTGTTGGTTGGTTTTGGTACTTTTAGTGTGAAAGAGCGTGCCGCTCGCACTGGACGCAACCCAAAAACTGGCGAATCATTACAAATTGCTGCCAGCAAAGTACCAGGATTTAAAGCAGGCAAGGGTCTAAAAGACGCAGTGAACTAATTTACCTTGCTTAGCTAGACGATTGGCTTGGCCAATCAAAACACCCTTTGTTCAGCAAAGGGTGTTTTTTGTGCAGGTATTGGTGAGTATTGTGAATATTTGGCAAAATTTTGCAAAACATTTTGAGTATTTTTGTGATTTAGCGTATTATAGTAAGGTTTTAGTTTTTTAATCAAAATTTAATCGGTAAGTGAAATTTTATGGATAAATTGCGTGATTTTCTACACGGCTGGCCTGGTCGCATCACGATGGGTCTAATCATGCTACCAATGGTGTTTCTAGGCGTGCAGGGCATAAATGGCGGGACGCACATTGGGACAAATGAGTTGGTAAAGGCAGGCGATAGCACTATTGATGTGAGCGTGTATCAATCGGAGCTAAATAACTACCGCCAACAGCTTTTACAAAACAATGACGCAAGCATGATTAACGAGCGTGCAATGGCAGATGAGGTGCTAGATGATCTCATTAATCGTGTTTTACTCCAAAACCAAACACAAGTGCTTGGTATGTCGGTGTCCGATGAGGTCATCAGCCAGATGATAGCCCAAGATGAGAGCTTTTGGCAAGATGGTAGATTTTCTAATGAGTTATTCGCTCAATTTTTAGATTATAGCGGATTGACCAAAGATGAGTTGTTCGCTAGATTTCGCACGCAGCTTAGCATAAGACAACTAACCGCAAGCATATTAGGTACGGCGATTTATCCTACTTCTCAAGTGGGTCGCCTGCTTGATTTGCAACTTGAGGCTCGTGAGGTTTGGGTGCATCGTTTTGCTTGGCAGGATTATGCCGACCAAGTAAGCGTTTCTCAATCTCAAATCGAAGCATACTTTAATGAACATAAAGAGTCTTTGATACGCCCAGAATCGGTGGATTTGACCTATATTGAGCTGACGATGGATGAGTTAAAAGTTGATGCACCGACCGAAGAGGAGATTGTGTCTCAATTTGCAAATTATCTACAAAAAAATGGCTTGAGTGATGGTCGTGAACTATCACAAATTCTACTATCAGGTTCAGATGCCAAAGCTAAAGCTAACGAGATTAGGGCAAAACTTGATAAGGGTGAGTCATTTGAGGTGCTTGCTAAGCAATATTCTGATGATCCAAGTGGTGAGTCAGGTGGCTATATCGGTAAATACAACCCTTCGGTATTTGGTAATGATGCTGGCAAGGTTAATGTTGCTTTAGCGGGGCTAAAAGTCGGTGGGGTGAGTCAACCTGTACAGACGAGTTTTGGTTACCAGATTTTTAAGGTGGTTAAAGCGGGCAGTATCACAGTTGATGGTGTGCGTGATGAGCTTTTGCAGATGGCACTAAAGCAAAAGCGTGAAGCAGCTTATCATGAGTTGATCACCAAGATTAACAACATGGCAAATGATGCCATGGGCATCAGTGATATCGCTGCTACAGTTTCATTGCCTGCCAAATCTATTAAATCTTATCCAAAAAATAATAATACCACCGAATTATCACAGCCTGTGGTGATTGATACCGCATTTGATGATTTTAATATTCAAGATCAAGCAGTGAGTGCAAATATCACTTTGGGTGATACCAAGACTGTCTGGGTGCAATCAACCAATCACCAAGAGGCCAGACCTTTAACATTGCCAGAAGCAACTCCACAGATTAAAGAGTTGCTTCACAAAAAAGCAGCGACCGAACTGGCATTGGCAGCTGCCAGTAAATTGGCGGAGCAGGCTAAAGTCTCTGGTGTTCAGTCACTGATGACATCTGGGGCAAATTTTGGTATCGCTACTCGCCAAAGCCCCAATCTTAGTATCCAAGAACGAGCCAGTTTATTTATTCATAAATCGGGTAAAAATGACATTTGGTCAGTGCAGACTGAGCAGGGTGCAAGTGTCATCATTGGTGGGCCTGTTAGCAACCAAGCCGTAGAACAGATTTCGGCAGTGGAGCGTATGCAGGCAGCGATGATAATTCGTGATAATATTGGTGATGACCAGTGGTCTGACTATTTGCATTATCTAAAAGACAATACGAAAGTTACTGTCAATCGTAGTATCTTGGATAGATGATGGCAAGGTTTTGGTATGCTTACGAAATCTGCAAAACCTTAGTCATAAAACAGCCCTTAATTGAAGGGCTGTTTTATTGGGTGGTGATTGGTGAACTGCCATTCATTTAAAAGCCACCATGATATCCGTTTGGTAGTTTGTTGTGTAATTGATGGCAATAAAAAAGACCTTATATTAATAAGGTCTTTTTTATTGGTTGGGTTACCAGCGAATTGGTGTGATGTGAGGGTTGGAGGCTTTTAAGTTCTCATAAGTACCCTTGACAAAGATGCCTTCATTCACGGTGTTGATGTTGGTATGACCACAGAACGCCATTGTGATGTCGCATTCTTTATAGATGATTTCCAGAGCTCGGCGAACACCATCTTCGCCATATGCCCCCAAACCATACAAGAATGAACGACCAATCATTGTGCCTTTTGCTCCCAATGCGATGGCTTTTAGTACATCTTGACCTGAGCGGATACCACTATCTAGCCATACTTCACAAGCACTGTTCTCGGCTTGTACTGCTTGTACGCAGTCGGCTAGGGTAGAGATGGAGCTAGGTGCACCGTCTAGCTGACGACCACCGTGGTTGGAGATGACCATTGCGTCTGCTCCTGACTTAGTTGCCAAGATGGCATCTTCTGGTTCCATAATGCCCTTGATGATGAGTGGACCACCCCATAGCTCTTTGATGCGAGCGACATCATCCCAGTTTAGACTAGGGTCAAACTGCTCGGCTGTCCATGATGACAGGCTAGATAGGTCGCCTACACCTTCAGCATGACCTACAATGTTACGGAAGGTATGGCGTTTGGTACCTAGCATATTAAAGCACCATTCAGGCTTAGTCATTAGGTTAAGAATGTTTTTTAGGGTTGGCTTGGGTGGGGCGGACAAGCCATTTTTGATGTCTTTATGGCGTTGACCTAGAACCTGTAAGTCTGCCGTTAGAATAAGCGCAGAGCATTTGGCTTCTTTAGCACGGCGAATAAGGTTTTCCATGAACTTTTTATCACGCATGACATACAGCTGAAACCAAAACGGCTTATTGGTATTTTCTGCCACATCTTCAATTGAACAGATACTCATGGTGGAGAGTGAAAAAGGAATGCCGAACTTCTCAGCAGCACGAGCGGCATGAATCTCGCCATCTGCCCACATCATGCCTGTAAATCCTGTTGGAGCGATTGCTACAGGCATATGTACATCTTGTCCAATCATCTTTGTGGCAAGTGAACGACCTTCCATATCCACTAGCACACGCTGGCGTAGTTTGATACGGTCGAAGTCGGTTTCGTTATTGCGATAGGTGGTTTGTGTCCATGAACCAGAGTCTACATAGTCATAAAACATACGAGGGACTTTACGCTCAGCAATACGGCGTAGGTCTTCAATTTCGGTAATTTTGCTTAAATCAGCCATAATTATACCCTTAAAGAGTTGTTAAAAATCGTGAATACAAAAATAATCAAATACCATTTATTTTACACCATTTTTCATTATTAACATATAGATAAATAAGCTACTATTATAAAAAGTGTTCAATAAGACATGAAAAATTGTGTTTTTCATTAACTTATTAACCAAAAAAGCACCCGTTTAACAAATGGATGCTTTTTTAAAATAATACAACAAAAGGCAAGTCTTAAGCGGTCTTTTTCTTATCTGTTAGGCTCATGGTGCCAAAGAACACCACAGGCCAGATAACCGCTCCAATCCACCAAATGGGGTTAAAGATGAATGCCATACCCACAAGACCTGCTTGGATGACATAATAAGTCATTGCAATGAGTGTTTTGCGAATAATAAAGCCTTCACGGTTTACCATGCCCACAACCGCACAGGCGGCAACAACATTGTGTACGCTAATCATATTACCAGCAGCACCGCCAACAGCTTGCAGAGCAACGACTTTGGCAGCTTCAATGGCGTTTAGGTCAATTTGGGCGGCAGTACTCCACTGGAAGTGAGAGAACATCATGTTTGAAACAGTGTTCGAACCTGCAATGAACGCACCAAGTGCTCCAATCCAAGGCGACACGATTGGCCACATTCCAGAAAATACATCAGCTGCACCGATTGCCAACACTCTTGGCATGGCAAGTATCGGCTGAGCAACATCGGCAGACGTGCCAGAGTTGATGAATACTTGTACCATTGGAATGGAAAAGAGCAAGGCAGGAGCGGCTGCTAACATCGTCTTAAATGACGCACCCCAACTTTTTTTCACCATATCGCCTTTCATGCCAAAGATGAAAATACATAAGATGGAGACAAGTAGCAGTGTTGTGCCTGGTGAATATAGAAGCTGAGTTTTGTTGGTGATGGAAGTGTCTAGAATATTACTAAAAGTGATTACAAGGTTTTCGTTCAACCATGCTTTTAGTGGTTTGATGGTGCGTGTGGCTATCAAGATGCCAATAACAAGTAGGTATGGCATGAAAGCACGCAACACAGAGTATTTGGCTTTTTCATTGACATCAATATTAGTGGCGGCAAGCGACCCTTTCCATTCTTCGTCCCATTGTTCATGAGTGCCAAAGTCAAAGGTGTTTTTTGGGGTTAAAAAGCCTGCTTTTGCCGCAGGAATGACAATCGCCATACCAACGATAGCACCAACTAATGATGGCAGTTCAGGACCGATGAATTTGGCGGTCAAGAAATAAGGAATGGTAAAGGCAAGACCGGCAAAAATAGCAAACGGTGCCGCCTCAAAACCTTGGCGGAAAGAACGCTTTTCACCAAAGAATTTGGTCAAGAAACAGCACAAAATGAGCGGAATTAAGAAGCCAACAACAGAGTGGATAAAGCCGACATTTGCACCGATTTGTACAATATAGTCGCCAAAGGCAATGCCTTTTTCAGCGATGGCAGTACCGACATCTTCTTTATTTTCAAGACCTGAATTAACACCGATTAGAATGGGTGTTCCGACTGCACCATAAGACACAGGCGTGGACTGAATGATGAGAATGGCCATCACGCACGCCATCGCAGGAAAACCGAGTGCCAGTAGTAGGGGTGCACCAACGGCTGATGGCGTACCCCAACCAGTTGAGCCTTCGATGAGTGAGCCAAACAACCAAGCAACGATAATCATCTGCACACGGCGATCAGGAGAGATACCCATAAAGCCTTGACGAATGGCGACAATGGCTTGGCTCTCTTTGATGGTGTTGAGCAACAAAATCGCCGAAAATACGATAAATAGTACATTGGCTGCGGTTAAAACACCATGAATGGTGGCAGCAGCAACTTGGTTGCCACTGGTTTGCCACACAAAAAAAGATAAGGTTGCTGTTGCCAAATAAGCGACCGCCATAGCTATCTTGGCGGGTAGTCGCAAGACAACCAGCAGTACAAAAACAATGATGATTGGCAGCATTGCCAAAAAGGTATACATATCAAACACTCCATGTAACCAAAAAAAACATAAAAATTACAGCACTCTAAATACAAGCTTTAGGCTTAAAGGTATTGTTAGTACTAAATAAGCGATAACAAAGGGCTGATATAAAAAGATGACTGTGTAATTTTTATTATTTGTAGTAAAAAAAAGAAAAGGTAAGATTGTTGTCAATCGGTTGCTATTGTACTTACTTTTTGATTAAAAATAAATATTTTGTATGAAAATTTCTAAGTTTTTTTTGCTAACGATATATGTTAATTGACACCCAAGTCATCAATAAAATTGGTGAACGGGGGTGTTTTTGTAAAAGTTTTAGGAAAATCTAGGTTTTGGTGGTTGTCTTTAAATCTTAAATGGGCAGTGATTGATGATTTTTTTTGAGAAAAAGGTTGTTTATTGATTGAATGTTGGCTGTTGGTTTGGGTTGTTATTGCTTATGGTATGGGTAGGCTTGCGATGTCCATCACTCCAAAAGGGTAGCATAAAAGGCGTGTGGGTGTCATCAGTATGGGAATCATCATGCCTAACACTTCAAATGCTTTATGATTTGGGTTGGTTATGTTTGCTAAGTCAAGCACCTGTAAGGTCGGTAATGCCCTAACTTGATTGGCATAATGATATAGGCGATGGGTATCATCGCACAGATGACAGCCGTCTGTGCCAAGTAAATACCATGTGGCATCTACATTGGTAATATCAAAGAGAGCTAGTAGCTGTTGACGAAATTGTTGATATTCATTGATGTTGACACTGTTTAGGGCAAATCGGTTGTGTGCAAGGTGGTTTAATTGCTTGATAAAATTGTCATTATTCATAAAGAATTCATACAGAAAAAAGTCAAAAATGGTGTAAAATAACGATGGTGTGGGTAAAAATCACAGCTGTCATTATAACTTAAAAAGGCTGATAAGGTGTTAAAGAAAATCATTCGTTGGGCGTTTGTATTGGTTCTTGCTATTTTTCTTGGCTTTCATGCTATGGTGGCAGTTTTACTGGGTGCAGGTAAATTCATGCCTGTTACAGAATCGGCATTTATGATGGCACACCGTGTGGGTGGGGGCAGTGTTCAGCAAACTTGGGTGGATTATGACAATATCGCTAAGTCTGTTAAGCAGGCAGCCATCGTCAGCGAAGATGCTAGATTTAGCCAACATCATGGTTTTGACTTTGAGAGTATCGAACGAGCCATCAAGACGAACGAAGCACGAGGGGCGATTTCAATCGGTGGTTCAACCATCAGTCAGCAACTTGCCAAAAATCTGTTTTTGACATCGCATCGGTCATACATCAGAAAGGCGGAAGAGGCCATCATTGTGGTGATGATGGAGGGTATCTGGGATAAAAGGCGAATTTTGGAGGTGTATTTGAATGTGGTGGAGTTTGGTGATGGCATCTATGGCATTGAAGCGGCGGCACGGCATTATTATGGTAAATCTGCCAAACAGCTGAGTCGTGAGCAGGCGGCACTACTGATTAGTATGCTTCCTAATCCAAAATACTTTCAAAAAAACAACAATGCCAAACGACTGCGTAGCAAACAGCGAATCATACTAGCTCGCATGAACTCGGCAATACTGCCTAATTAGCCTAAAATGACACAATTGGGCGTATCAATATACAGTCAAGATCATATTGTTGTAATGGGTCAATGAAGATTGGCATATCAGATAAAAACACTAAGATCAACAAAGTGAAAGATAGAACATGAAAACAAAAGCATCATCTGCTGAATACAGCATCGAACAGCAAGCAATGCAAAGTGTATTGGGTATGACTCCCCCGCCTGCACAGCTTACCGAGATTCAATCTCTTGTCAATGAGGTGGGTGGGTTTGCTCCTGAATGCTATATTAATCGTGATTTATCCACCCTAAGATTTCAGTTGAGGGTGTTGGCTCAGGCGGTGAACCCTCGCCACCCATTACTTGAACGAATGTTGTTTTTGACGATTTTTTCATCAAACATGGATGAGTTTTTTGAGATTCGTGTGGCAGGACTGCTACAAAAGATGAATAATGGAGATAAGTCAAGCAGTTTAGATGGTCGCAAGCCATCTGAGCTTTTGGCGGAGATTAGTCAGGTGGCTCATCGTGCAGTTGATGAGCAATATCGTATCTTAAATGAAGACATCCTTCCAGAGCTTGCTAAGTCTGATATTCGCTACCTTAAGCGTCATGAGCTGACAGATGCTCAAAAAGCATGGATGCGAGAATATTTTTTCAATCAAGTACTGCCAGTACTAACCCCAATTAGTATTGACCCTGCACACCCATTCCCCAGAGTGGTTAATAAGTCTTTAAACTTCATTGTCAGTCTAGAGGGCAAAGATGCCTTTGGTCGTGATATTAACCGTGCCATCGTGCCTGCTCCTCGCTCATTGCCTCGTGTGATTCGTCTGCCAGATGAATTAACAGGTGGTAAAGATCATCACATCATGCTGTCTGCCGTGATTCATGAACATGTGGGCGAGCTTTTTTTGGGCATGAAAGTAACTGGGTGTCATCAGTTCCGCTTAACTAGAAATGCTGATTTGGCGTTGTCTGATGATGTTGAAGACTTGGCGAAGGCACTAGAAGGCGAACTAGATAACCGCCGTTTTGGGCATAAAGTGCGTCTGGAGGTGACAACCAATTGCCCTAAAGAGATTTATGAATTCTTGCTTCAAGAGTTTGAGCTAGAAGAAAATCAATTATATCGAGTTAATGGACCTGTAAATTTAACTCGTATGCTGACAAGTTTTGATAAACCTGAACTTAAGTTCACACCGTTCGTACACACCGTTCCTAAGGCATTTCGTGGCATGGAGGCGGTGCGAGTTGCCAAAGATGATACATCAATGTTTAGTACCATCAAAAAACAAGATGTGTTGGTGCATCACCCATTTGAATCGTTCGTTCCGGTGGTCAATCTGCTTTGGCAAGCAGCAAACGATCCAAATGTACTTGCTATCAAGCAGACGATTTATCGTTCGGGTACAAACTCGGAGATTGTTCAAGCCTTAGCCGCTGCTGCCCGCAATGGCAAAGAGGTTACAGCTGTTATTGAGTTAAGAGCCCGTTTTGATGAAGCGAGTAACATTGCTGTTGCCAATATGCTTACCGATGCAGGGGCGGTGGTAGTATATGGCGTGGTTGGCTATAAGACTCACGCTAAGCTCATGCTGATTGTGCGTCGTGAGGGAGATAAAATCCGCCGTTACGCTCATCTAGGCACAGGTAACTATCATGCAGGCAATGCAAAGGCTTATACTGATTATGGGTTGTTTACCGCCAATAAGCAGATTTGTGAAGATGTGCATGGCGTATTTATTCAGCTGACAGGCATGGGCAGACCAATGCCTTCGCATCAGATTTTGCAGGCACCTTTTGCCCTGCATGATGGACTGATGCAAATGATAGATGATGAGATTCATCATGCTAAAAATGACAAAAAAGGACGCATTATTATGAAATGCAACGCCATCACAGAACGCCAAATCATCAATAAACTCTATGAGGCGAGTGCTGCTGGTGTTGAGATTGATTTGATTGTACGGTCTATTTGTTGCTTGCGTCCCCAAGTGAAAGGCTTGTCTGAGAACATTAGGGTGCGTTCGGTGGTCGGAAGGTTCTTGGAGCATACCCGAGTGTATTATTTTGGTAATGATAAGGATGGTGATGGTCAAGAACGCCTGTTTTGTGCAAGTGCTGATTTGATGGATAGAAACCTGCTACACCGTGTGGAGGTGGCATTTCCTATCTTGAACGCTAAGTTGTTTAAACGCATTTATGAAGATGGGCTAATCAATTATCTCAATGATAATGTGCAGGCGTGGGAGCTTGATGGGCGTGGCGAGTGGAATCAGGTACATCATGCAGAGTGTATCCATGACGCACAGCAGTTGCTTTTGGAGAAAATTTGTCTATGAACTGTCCTTGTGGTGGTGGGCTGTATGATGAGTGCTGTAAGCCCTTGCATGACGGCAGACCTGCTGATGATGCCAAGCAGCTCATGCAATCTCGGTATGCAGCATTGTATCTAAAAAATGTGGACTATATCATCAAGACGACCGCCCCCAATCAGCAGGGCTTGCTAGACAGGGCGGTGTTATTGGAGTGGGCAAATGAGATGAATTGGTTGGGTCTTGATATCATCAGCCATGCCCCTAAAGTTGGTAAACGCCATGCCCAAGTGCATTTTTATGCTTATTTTGATAATGGACAAGGTAAGCAAACTCATGATGAGTTATCTACCTTTGTGCAGATAGATGGTGCGTGGTATTTTCTTGATCCAACCGTGCCTATACCTACCAATAAGCAGCCTTGTTTGTGTGGCAGCGGTAAAAAATTTAAGGCGTGTTGCGGTCAGTTTTTTAGATAATTTGCTTAAAAGTGAGATTTGTTGATGGGTTGTGGCGTTTTTCTTATTAAAAAGGTGTATAATAATAGCTTTTTTGTGCAAGCCTAAACAACAGTATGAAGTTTATCGTTAAGTTATTTCCTGAAATCATCATGAAAAGCGATTCAATTCGCAAGCGTTTTGTGAAAGTATTGACAGGAAATATCAAAAATATTTTAACTCGTCATGATGAATGTATTCGCGTGATTCGCCATTGGGACTTTTTAGAAGTATGTTTTGATGATGACGATTTGCAAGAAGTTTTGCTTGATGAACTCATGCGTATTCCGGGTATTCATCACATTTTGACAGTGGAAGAATCACCATTTAGCGATTTGCATGATATTTTCTTGCAGACTTTGGCAAAGTTTGGCGATGATTTGCAAGATAAGACTTTTTGTGTGCGTGTTAAGCGTCGAGGTCGTCATGAATTTGACTCAATGGAAGTCATGCGATATGTGGGTGGCGGTCTTAATCAGCACATTGCAAGTGCTAAAGTGCAGTTAAAAAATCCTGATGTCGTGGTGCGACTTGAAATTGATAATGACAAGTTATTATTCATCAAAAGTCGCCATGAAGGGATTGGTGGCTTTCCCATTAGTACCCAAGAAGATGTATTGTCGCTCATCTCTGGCGGTTTTGATTCTGCGGTAGCAAGCCATCTGTTTACCAAGCGTGGCAGTCGTGTTCATTATGTGTTTTTTAATCTAGGTGGCAAGGCACATGAGATAGGAACAAAACAAATGGCGTACCAGCTGTGGCAACGCTATGGTAGCTCTCATAAGGTGCGTTTTATCACGGTGGACTTTGAGCCTGTGGTCGCTGAAATTTTGACCAAGATTGACGATGGTCAAATGGGCGTGGTGCTAAAACGCATGATGGTGCGTGTGGCCAGTGCCATTGCCAAGCATCATCGCATTGAGGCATTGGTAACAGGTGAAGCACTTGGGCAGGTTGCCAGTCAGACGCTAACCAATCTACATATGATTGATAAGGCAAGTGATGTGCTGATTTTAAGACCATTGATTACGCACAATAAACCTGACATCATCAGTATGACTGAACAAATCGGTGTGGCAGATATTGCTAAGTCCATGCCTGAGTTTTGTGGTGTCATCTCAAAAAGCCCAACCGTTAAGGCGGTGGAACATAAGGTGTTGGCAACGGAGGCGAATTTTGATTTTTCGGTACTTGACCGTGCCATTGATACAGCCATCTCTATTGATATTCGAGATATTGCCAATGATAGTCAGCAGGAATATGCGATTGAGACGGTGTCGTCTGTACGGTCTGATGAGATAGTGCTAGACATCCGCCCCACTGATG
Organism: Moraxella sp. E33BD; assembly: GCF_041807865.1. NCBI lineage: Bacteria > Pseudomonadati > Pseudomonadota > Gammaproteobacteria > Moraxellales > Moraxellaceae > Moraxella > Moraxella sp. E33BD. The sequence goes on from NZ_JBGTZD010000010.1 coordinate 82,703, forward strand.
AGAGTGAGGATAATCCGCTGAATCTATCAGGTGTGATACGAATGCCATTTTATCGATTATCTAGCAGTTTTGGCGAGCTTGACCAAAGCAAAATTTATCTTTTGTACTGCCAGCGTGGTGTGATGAGCCGACTACAAGCCGTGCATCTGCAACAAAAAGGCTTTCATAACATCAAAGTGCTACAGTTAACCAATTAACCAACCATCAAAAATCAACAAGCCAATTTGGCAACTATTAAGGCGATAAACATGACTAATGAACTTATTAAATCATCCATCAAATCAATCCCCAACTACCCAAAAGCAGGTGTAACTTTTCGTGATATCACATCACTATTAGAAAATCCTGCTGCGTTTAAAGCGACCATTGATGCCATCGTGGTACAGTATCAAGATAAGGGGATTACCAAGATTGTTGGTACGGAATCTCGTGGTTTCATATTTGGTGCTCCCATCGCCCTAGTTTTGGGGGTCCCATTCGTACTGGTGCGTAAGCCAAATAAGCTACCTAGAGAGACCATCGCTCAATCCTACGCCCTAGAATACGGTGAGGATAAGCTAGAAATTCACACTGATGCCATTACAAGTGATGATCGTATTTTGATTATTGATGACTTGTTGGCAACAGGTGGTACGGTCGAGGCGACTGCCAAACTGATTCGTAAGCTGGGTGGTACAGTGCAACACGCCGCCTTTGTGATTTGGCTCAATGGATTGGGTGGTGATGTCAGACTAAAAGGTTTGGATATTCAGCCTTTCTCATTGGTGAGTTTTGAAGAATAACCAAGAACCTAAGTTTGTTGTAACATAAAAGGCGGTGATAATCCGCCTTTTAATTCGTCTTTTTTAAGATATTTGTACGGCTGGCTTAACCAATCAAATAATCAATCACTACAGGAGCATGGTCGGAAAACCAAGTGTCTTTATATACCCACGCACCAACCGTTCGGTCTTTCCAGTCTGGTGAGCAGGCTTGATAGTCAATACGCCAGCCTACATTTTTGGCACGAGCTTGCCCACGATTTGACCACCATGAATAGACCTCGGACTCTTTACGAACCACACGAAAAGTATCAACATAACCAAGCCTATCATAGATATGATCAAGCCATGCTCGTTCGTGCGGTAGGCAGCCTGAAGCCTTTTGGTTGCCAGACCAGTTTTTGATATCAATGCGTTTATGTACAATGTTGTAATCGCCACAGATGATGACAGATTTATCCTCATCACGCCAGTTCTTTAAGATGGTTTTGTATTTATTTAAAAACAAGTCTTTGCGAGCTTGGGCGTCATCGCCTGATGAACCAGAAGGCAAATATAGTGATGAGATGAATACAGGTTTATCAAGTCCTAAATCAAACTCTGCTGTGATGAAGCGACCTTGCGAGTCTGCCAGCTCAAAGCCAAGCCCACGACTAATTGAGATAATAGGTAGGCGACTATAGATGGCGGTGCCTGCATAACCTGCACGCTCAGCAGGAAATAGGTGGGCATACCAACCGTCTGGTTTGAATTTATCCGTCCATTGTTCGTGTGTAATGCGTGTTTCTTGCATACATACCACATCTGCTTCGGACTGTGCTAGCCAGTCAAACAACCCTTTTTTCTCGGCTGCTCTTAGACCATTAACATTGATAGAGATGACACGAAGTAGTTGATTGCTCTTGAGATTGTGATGGGATTTAGGTCGGTGTAAATAGGGCATGGTAGGTAATTTATGCTAAAAATTGACTATTTTAGCATAAAATTAAGATGATTAAAGCGGTTTTGAACCTAAAATTTTCGGTTGCAACACGGTCATTTTTATGTACAAATCTATAAAAGAGTAGTCGGCGGTCGGGCTATTGGTTGATCAATCGCCGATAATCGTTTCTTCATGCGATTTCCAATTATACGCACCATATAGGAGTATTTGCATCTGACGAGTACAGCGGTGGAGCATGATGTTTTTTTGTTCTTCTAGGTTTATGGGGGTGAAAGTCTGTTCACCATCTTCGTCTAGGTTTGGTGTATAGGTAAGTTCAAGCCAATCAATAATCCAAGAAAAAGACAAATTGACACCAATCTCTGCCAACAGATAACGATCTTCTTTGCCGATGTGTTCAAAGGCAGGCTGTAACGCCAAATCATCGCCCATGATTTTGGCAAAGTATTTAATTTGCTCACTGATGGCATGACGAACCGCCTCTGAGCCACCAAATCGCTCGCTGGCGATGAATTGCCAGTATCTAGGTTGTGCATCTACTGCCTTAAAGAATAGCTGTACACTTTTGGCAATCTGTCTTTCAAAACTGCGTTTTTTCCCTAGCTGCATATGCTCACGCAGTAGTGCCATCGCTGAGCCAAGCTCATCTTCAACCAAAGCCTTGCCCAAACTTTCCATGTCATCAAAATGACGATAAAAAGCAGTTGGTACTACACCTACCTCACGGGTGACTTGGCGTAAGCTGATGGAGCTATAGCCTTGTCCCATCATGCACAAGTCTAATACAGCGTTAAAAAAGGCTTGGCGGGTTTGGCGTTTTTTTTGCTCTCGGGTTGCAGGTTTTTCTTGGTGCATGGGTATATCCATTAAAATTAGATAAAAAGCGATGGCTGTCTTTAAATCCTGTATTATGAATAAAATTGTGATAATTTTCAATCAATTTCATAGAATATTGCATTCTGCACACACATTAGACAATAAAAAACCAAGCCTAGCAAGTAGGCTTGGTGGTATGACAGTGATTAAGAGTGAATCTTGGTGCAGTCAAGCAGTGTGCTGTTGTCTGCTTTTAGTATTTGAGCTTTGTCGCCGTCTAGCACCAGTGTCATTGGTTTATTGTCGCCTTCGATACCCTCGTTGGTATTAAAGCGTTTTTTGTCTTTGTCGTCTTGATTAAGGTCATAGACGATGTCATCAGCAGTGAGATGAGCTTCCATCTCTCCTTCGTGTTCATGTACGACAATGTGTACAGTCTGATCGCCACATTGGAATTGATCGCCTTCGTGATGATGGTGGTCATGACCTGCATGGTCGTGAGAATGCTCATCATGAGCATGTTCATCGTGAGCGTGCTCATCATCAGAGTGGTCTTTATCATGGATATCGGTTACAGCAACTTCACTGTCTGTGACAGGCTCAGCAGGTTTTTGTTCGCAGGCAGTCAGAGCAAGGGCGAGCATCATGGTTGGTAGAATGATTTTTTTCATGTTTTTACCTTAATTGATTAAAAATAAGTGGTCGCCATCGCTCATTGATGGTTCATCACTGATAGCTATATTGTAACAAAATTTCCCAAAATGGCAACAGCTCTCAATGACAAATTAGCAATGATACTGGTCGTTTTTGTTGCCGATTCTACTATTAAATAAGGGGGTGTATCCAAATACCCCCCCTTATTTAATAACATTACTAATACATCAAGCCTGCTTACACATTAAAGCGAAAGTGCATCACATCGCCGTCTTGGACAACATAGGTTTTGCCCTCCAAGCGATTCTTACCAGCGGCACTCGCTCCTTTTTCGCCACCATACTCAATAAAGTCGGCATAGCTGATGACTTCAGCACGAATAAACCCTCGCTCAAAGTCGGTGTGAATGACGCCAGCTGCCTGCGGTGCAGTTGCTCCAATTGGTACTGTCCACGCACGCACTTCTTTAACCCCTGCGGTAAAGTAGGTTTGCATTTTGAGTAGTTCATAGCCTGCTCGAATCACACGGTCAAGCCCAGCTTCACTCATGCCCATGCCTTCTAAGAACTCTGCCTTTTCGTCTTCGTCTAGTTGGGCAATCTCTGCTTCGATTTGGTTGCATAGTGGCACGACTATTGCATTATCCGATTTGGCAAATTCTTTGACTTGGTCAAGATATGGGTTATTTTCAAAGCCGTCCTCGCTGACATTAGCGATATACATGACCGGTTTTAAGGTAATCAGTCCATAACTTCTAATCAGTTTCTTTTCATCATCATCAAGCCCTGCCATTCGTGCAGGTTTACCATCTGCTAGTAGTGGCTCAACTTTGTTGAAGACAACCAACATCGCTTGGGCGTCCTTGTCTCCACCTTTGGCTTTTTTGCTAAGGTTGGTGATGGCTCGTGTTACCGCTTCTAAGTCAGCAAGAGCAAGTTCGGTGTTGATGGTTTCAATGTCTGATAAGGGATTGACTCGTCCGTCCACATGAATGATATTGTCATCATCAAAGCACCGTACGACATGAGCGATGGCGTCTGTCTCACGGATATTGGCGAGAAACTGATTGCCCATACCTTCGCCTTTAGAAGCACCTGCCACAAGTCCTGCGATATCCACAAACTCCATAGAGGTTGGGATAACTCTTTCGGGGTTGACAATCTTGGATAATTCTTTTAAACGAGGGTCTGGCACAGGAACGATGCCTGTGTTTGGATCCTTGGTGCAAAAGGGGAAGTTCTCGGCAGCGATGCCTGCTTTGGTCAATGCGTTAAACAGCGTAGATTTGCCCACATTAGGCAGTCCGACAATACCACAATTAAAGCCCATAAAAAACTCTCTACAAATAAAAAAATTCTGCTTAGTTTAGCAGATTTTCATAAAAAATGCTTTGCTTTTTAAGTCTGGAGTTTAAGGATATTGTCATAATGGCTTATCGCAGACCCGCCAAAGGTATACCCATGCCTATAAGGTCGGCATCAATAAATTGCCGATACAAGGGGCGAATAAACTTGCATAAAAAAGATGCAAAATCTGATTTTGCTTGCTATAATATAATAAATTTTACAACTTTTCGTAAAATCTTTCCCCTTTTATCAATAGTAAGGAAGTTTATCATGGCAATCGAACGCACTTTATCTATCATCAAGCCAGACGCAGTTGGTAAAAACCACATCGGCGACATCATTGCTCGCTTTGAAAAAGCAGGTCTTAAGCCTGTTGCTGTGAAATACAAGCACCTAACTCGTGAAGAAGCAGAGGGGTTTTATGCAGAGCATAAAGAGCGTGGTTTCTTTAATGATTTAGTGGCATTCATGACTTCAGGTCCTGTGGTGGTATCTGTACTAGAAGGCGAAAACGCAGTTTTGGCTCATCGTGATATTCTAGGTGCAACCAACCCAGCCGAAGCTGCTGCTGGTACTATCCGTGCAGACTTTGCTGTAAGTATTGATGAGAATGCTGCTCACGGTTCTGATAGTATCGCTTCTGCTGAGCGTGAAATCGCTTACTTCTTTGGTGTGGATGAGATTTTCCCACGCACTCGTTAATCAATGTTGGGCAGTTTATCTGCCGATATACATTGCACAAAACAGCTTGCCGATTGGCAAGCTGTTTTTTGATTGCTTATAAATCGTATTTACAAACTGCTTTGCCATGAGTAGGTTGGTGAGGACTTGTTTGTATTGAAAGTTCATGACTTTATTAAAAAATTTTAGTATAATGTGCCATTTTTATGATTATTTTATAGCCAATGACGCCAGCACAGCCCATGAGTAAAATCCCTGTACATCAAGATGGTCCATTAGACATCACTTCCAATAAAATCAATCTGCTTGGTATGTCCAAAGAGGCATTGGGTGAGTTTTTTGTGTTGCTTGGCGAAAAGCCATTTCGTGCTACCCAAGTGATGAAGTGGATTTACCAATTTGGGGTGGTGGACTTTTTTGAAATGACTAATATTTCCAAGAAGTTACAAGAAAAGCTGAATGAAGTAGCGTGCATTGTGCCACCGAAGGTAAAATTTAAAGAATTTAGCAATGACGGCACTCGTAAATGGGTGTTTGAAGTGGCGGGCGGTTCGCTTGTTGAGACGGTGCTGATTCCTGCAGAAGACGGCAAGCAATTTGGACGAAAGACTTTGTGTATTTCATCACAGGTGGGCTGTGCACTTGATTGTTCTTTTTGTAGTACAGGAAAACAAGGTTTTGAGCGAGACTTAACAGCAAGTGAGATTATCGGTCAATTGTGGGTTGCTAATCAGTCTTATATGGAAGATGTTGCTCCTACCGAGCGTGAAAACCGAGTAACTAATGTCGTCATGATGGGAATGGGAGAGCCGCTGCTTAACTATGAACCTGTTGTAGCCAGTATGTCGCTTATGCTAGACGACCATGCATTTGGTTTGTCTAAGCGTCGTGTTACACTGTCAACATCAGGCGTTGTTCCAAAAATGTATGAACTTGCCAAAGACATCGATGTGGCACTTGCCATCAGTTTGCATGCCCCAAATGATTCGTTGCGTAATGAGCTTGTACCCATCAATAAAAAATATCCGTTATCTGAGCTGATCGCTGCCGCCAAAGCATATGTCTATGATGAAAATCCACGCCACAAAAAGCATGTAACCATTGAATATGTCATGTTGCAAGGCGTAAATGATACTGATCAGCACGCCCATGAATTGGTAGCATTGCTAAAGGATTTGCCAAGCAAAATCAACCTTATTCCCTTTAATCCATTTCCGCACGCTCCTTACGATCGTTCTAGTAATAACCGCATTCATGCGTTTAGCAACATTTTGAATAACGCAGGCTTTGTATGTACTATTCGTCAGACTCGTGGTGATGATATTGATGCAGCGTGTGGGCAGTTGGTGGGACAGGTTGCCGATCGCACTCGCCGTGCCAAAAAATGGCAAGAGAGTATTGAAAAACGACAGAATAAAACCAAAGTATCCAGATGATTTGCTAAAGTGTTTAAAGGCTGTTAGAATGAAACAAAGTATCCGCCATCACACGGCAGGCAGATTTGGTAAAATTGCCATTTTGTTCATGACCATGCTGATGGTCGCTTGTCAGCATACACAGCCAATGCAAAAAAGCATGGGAAGGGTTGTTGCTAAAAACCAAATTGCACATACTTATACACAGCTTGCCGAGCAGTATTTGCAACTAGGTAGAATAGATGATGCCAAAAGACAGCTGGATCTGGCGATACAAGCGAGCGATCGCCATGCAGCGGCTTATCGCACTTTAGCACGAGTGTATCAGACAACCAACGAGCATGAGCATAACAAACTTGCCAAAACTTATTACCAAAAGGCACTATCGCTTGATGATAAGGATATGCAGACGCATTATGATTATGGCGTGTATCTGACAGGTAATCAAGAATATTCATTGGCACTTAAGCATTTTGAGAGAGCGGCTAGAGAGATTGGTTTTGATGGACGGCTGGCAGCGATTGAAAACATTGCCTATATTCGTAATATCTTATGGGAAAATCTACCCACTAAGACAAATTTGGATTTGGCGGTATCGGCATTTAACCGAGCGGTTAAGGCGGGGAGCTTAAATGCGGATTTACTTACTCAAGCATTATACCTAAATATAGAAAAAGATAAACAAACTCAGGATAAGTAGCATCGGCTTAATGCCAGACTTATAATATAACAATATTGACTGTTGGAAAGTATCATGACTCATCATAGCCCCATCAAACGCCGTTTTACTCGTAAAATTATGGTTGGCAATGTTGCCATTGGTGGCGATGCCCCTATTAGTGTGCAGTCTATGACCAACACAGACACTTGCGATGTGATGGCAACCGTTGCTCAGATTCAGCGGTGTGTGGATGCAGGGGCTGACCTGATGCGTGTGTCCACACCGACGATGGAAAGTGTGCAAGCCTTTGGCGAAATCAAAAAGCGTGTCTCTGTGCCACTCATTGCCGATATTCATTTTGATTATAAAATCGCCTTGGCAGCAGCAGAAGCTGGGGCGGATTGTTTGCGAATCAATCCAGGGAATATCGGTAATGAAACCAAAATCCGTGAGGTCATCGCCTGTGCTAAGCATCATGGTCTGCCTATCCGAATTGGTGTTAACGCAGGTTCATTAGAAAAAGACTTGCAAAAAAAATATGGTGAGCCAACCGGTGAGGCGATGCTTGAGTCGGCAATGAGGCATATTGATATTTTGGACCACCATAATTTTCATGATTATAAAATTTCAGTCAAGGCGAGCAATGTCTTTTTGACGCTAGATGCTTATCGTTTGATTAGTCAGCAGGTGGATTGTCCATTGCATCTTGGTGTAACCGAAGCAGGCGTGTACCGCACAGGAACGGTTAAGTCAGCGATTGCACTTGGTGGACTGCTATTGGAAGGTATTGGCGATACGATGCGAATTTCTTTGGCGGCAGAGCCAGAAGAAGAGATTAAGATTGGTTTTGATATTTTAAAATCTTTAGGTATCCGTTCAAATGGCGTGAATTTTATCGCTTGTCCAAGTTGTAGTCGTCAAGAATTCAATGTCATTAAGGTGATGACTGAGCTGGAGGCACGACTAGAAGACATTCGTGAGCCAATGGATGTGTCAGTGATTGGTTGTAAAGTCAATGGTCCTGGCGAAGCTAAAGAAGCTGATATTGGTGTGGTGGGGGCAAATCCTAATTCATTGGTCTATAAAAATGGCGACAAAAGTCATTTGATTGATACCGCCAGATTGGTTGATGAAATTGAAGCGATGGTGCGTGAAAAAGCAAAAGCGTTGGCAGAAAAAAGGGCAAATGAGATTGTCAGGGTGGCTCAGTGAGTTGCTGAGTGTAAAATCAAGGCAAGCTGAGTTCAAATAAAAAACTATCAAACATCACTTGATAAGCAATGACTGATTTGCCAAAAAAGAACATTTGTAATCGGTAAAATAAGCCAAAAGAATATCCAAAAACCGTTATTGAGTTCGAGGTGCCAAATATCAAAAGGTTTTTGAATAAGTGAATAAAATCCGACCAATTGATGAATTTGGTGGATATTTTAAGTAGTGAGTACTTTAAGTAATAAGTATTGAAAGTAAATTGTTCAATTTGAATAATAAAGGATTTAAAAGATGAGTAAAATTACTGCCATTCGTGGCTTTAATGATATTTTGCCTGCCGAAACTGCCAAATGGCGTGAAGTGGAGGCGATTTTAACCCAAGTATTAGATGGTTATGGCTATAGCCAAGTTCGCTTGCCATTTGTTGAGCAAACGGAGTTGTTTGCTCGTGGGGTGGGCGAGGCGACCGACATTGTTGAAAAAGAAATGTTTGGTGTGGTGCATGGCAATCAAAACACAGGCAAAGAAGAAAAAGAGGTATCTTTTACCTTACGCCCAGAAGGAACAGCAGGGTGCGTGCGAGCGATTATTGAGCATAATCTGACTCGTGGCGACACGCCAAAGCTGTGGTATCTTGGGTCGATGTTTCGCTACGAACGACCACAAAAGGGGCGTTATCGTCAGTTCACTCAGCTTGGGGTAGAGAGTTTTGGTTCTGCTTTGGCTGATGCTGATGCCGAGCTGATTGCGATGACGGCGATGATGTGGAGACGACTTGGTATTGATCAGCATGTTGTTTTACAGCTAAATACACTTGGTGAAGCACATGAACGCTTAGCTTATAAAAATGCCCTTGTTGAGTATTTGACCAAGCATCTGGATAGGCTTGATGCCGATAGTCAGCGACGAGTAACTACGAATCCGTTGCGAGTGCTTGATAGTAAAGATGAACAAACACAGGCGATTTTGGTAGATGCACCCAAACTTTCTGACTTTCTAGGAGAGGAGAGTCGTACACACTTTGAGCAGGTGCAAAATTATCTGCGTGCGTTGGGGATTGAGTTTACGATTAATGAAAAACTTGTGCGTGGATTGGATTATTATAATAAGACCGTCTTTGAATGGGTAACGGACAAATTGGGTTCACAAGCAACTGTCTGCGGTGGCGGTCGCTATGATGGACTGGTGGGTATATTAAAAGGCAATCTTGAGCAATCCGAGCCTGCCGTTGGTTTTGCGATGGGGCTTGAACGCTTGATGTTGCTTATTGAAGCGGTGAATCCTATTGAGATAAAGGCTGACTGTGATGTCTTTGTTGTGGCTAGCGAAAGCGTGTATATGAATGCTGTGATGTACGCCAACGAGTTACGCACACAAAACCCTGATTTGCGTGTTAAAATGGCGTCCGCCACTAGCCTAAAATCACAAATGAAAAAAGCAGATAAATCGGGGGCAAAATATACCTTGATTATTGGTGAATCGGAAGTTGTCAGTCAAACTGTGTCAGTGAAAAATATGACCACAGGAGAGCAAAGCAGTCGTGCGATGACGGATTTTAATTTTGATTAGTTGGCATCATTAGTCTATAGGATTAAGATGGTTGGTGCTGTTTGACAATATAACTGCTTTGGTTAATTATTCGCCTGCGGTTTATGTTAAAATTCATTGAACAACACCATTTATTTAACACTAAAAATATTTTAAAGAGTTGATGATGAGCGATGAATTGGTAGTAAATGATAAACAAGCCATGAGTGCCTTAAAAAAGCATGGCGATAAAATCGTATGGGCGATTATCTTGGTGCTGGCTGGCTATTTTGGCTGGGAGTATTATCAAAAAAACTATGCTAAAATTGACACGGTGGCGGCAGATATGTACACCGCCATTGATGAGCGTAACAATGCTTTAAAATTAGCAATTCAAAATCCTGATTTGGGCAAGGACGCTAAAGCATCGCTGGCTAAGGATGAATCGGTCTTATTTGCCGAGATAGATAAGCTGGTTGCAGAGCATCCTAATACAGTCTATGCATGGCAAGCACTCATGCTAAAAGCACGCCATCAAGCAGATGCAGATAAGCCGTCTGATGCCATTGAAACACTAGAGCAGGCTCAAAAATTAAAACTTGATGATGTAGGGTTGTTGGCATTGACAGAGTTGAGATTGGCTCGTGTGTTGTTGGATAATAATGAGATAGATAAAGTATTAACCATAGCAAATAAAGAACTGCCAAAAGCCTTTGAAGCATCTCGCCAAGAGGTATTGGGTGATATTTATGTTGCCAAAAATGACTTTGAACAAGCCAAAACCGCCTATCTGACAGCATGGGAAGCATTGCGTGAGCGTCAAGAAAATCGTGCAGTTTTAAGTCTAAAGCTACAGTCTTTGGGCGTTCAGGTTGAGTCGATTACACCAAAAGAGCCCGTGATTGCCAACACGCTACCAAACGATGTTTCTGCTACTATGGATAATGCTACAGCTGAGCGTGTGAGTATAGAAACACAAACTACACAAAACGGCAATTAGGGGTTATTAAATTGGTTTTATAATAACCATGCAGATTGTTTAATTCATACATTAGTGATAAGATGGGCAGACTTTTAAGGGTTTGTCTGGACATAAGAAGGATAAAATATGCACGCTCGTTTTACAAAAACTGTTTTGGTATGTGCTTTGGGTGCGATTGCACTAACAGGCTGTGCCACAGGCATCAAAGGCGAAGATAAAAAACCTGCAAAACTCATTAAGATTGATGCACCTATAGGCGTGCTATCGCCTATCTTCCAAGCATCGCTTGAGCAGGGGCGTAGTTTATCAAAGGGCGAGCGTGTCAGCAAAAAAGATATTGTTGATTTGCAAGTATCTGAGGTGGACGATGTATTAGTAGCAGCAAGTCGTGGCGGTATTGTAAGTGCCATGAAAGAGGGTCGTCCACTTTGGTCGGCTGATTTAAAAGATGCCATCACAAGTGGTGTGGCGACCAGCAAGACAGGTAAAGTTGCTGTTATTGGTACTCGTTCTGGCAAGGTGGTGGCATTAGATATTGCTACAGGTGCAAGCCTTTGGGAAGTATCACTACAAACTTCAAGCCAAACCCCAGCACTCATCAGTGATGATCGTGTGTTGCTTTCTGCCAATAATGGCATTATCTATGGTCTAGACTTGCGTACAGGTCGGGTGGTTTGGCAGTTTGGTACGCAACAAGCCGATATCAGTGTCCGTGGTGCTGCCAAGCCACTTCATTTGGATGGGCAAACGGCTTTATTTGGCATGGCAGATGGTCGTATCCATGCAATCAATCCTGCTACAGGCTCTCCACTTTGGGCAAGACGAGTGGGCTTGCCGACTGGCGGTAGTGCGGTAGAACGCATGAGTGATGTTGATGGCACGCCATTGGTCGTAGGTCAATATCTATATGTTACTAGCTTTAGCGGGCAGTTAGTGGGCTTTGATATGTCTACAGGGCGAGCGATGTTCGCTGCTAAGATTGCCAGTACCAAGTCGCCAACCATCTTGGGTGATGCACTGATTACCACAGGGGTGAATGGCGATGTGAAGGCGTTCAACCGATTGACAGGCGAAGAGCTGTGGTTGAATGAAGAGCTAAAAAATCGTAAGCTAACCAACCCTATTGCTGTTGGCAACCATGTCGCTGTGGGCGATTACGAGGGGATTATTCATTTATTGGATGCAACTGGTAATATCGTTGATCGTGTCCAGACCAAAGGTGAGTTGACTAGCTTACAAGTTGTCGGTAATCGTCTATATACTCAAAGTGCTACAGGTGTGGTGAGTATTTGGCAGTTTTAATTGCTTATTTGACTCGCTTATGAAGATTCCTTTGTCATTTTGATGGCAAAGGAATCTTGGTGTTCTTATAATGCTAAAAAAACCGACAAAAAAACTTACCATCTGCACTTGATGTTTTTGTTTTTAATCGTTGTGTTATCAATTTTATCGTTAAAATTATTTGAGAAGTTATGAGTATTAAACCTGTGGTGGCCTTGATTGGTCGTCCTAATGTTGGAAAATCCACGCTATTTAACCAAATTACCAAATCTCGCCAAGCCCTAGTTGCTGACTTGGCAGGTCTAACCCGAGACCGTCAATATGGCGATGCACATTTTGAAAATAAGTCCTTTATCGTGGTTGATACGGGTGGCATTGGTGAAATGGATGATGGTAAGGGTAATATTGATGACTATATGGCAACACAGTCCTATACCGCCATTCATGAGGCAGATATTGTTGTCTTTGTTGTGGACGCACGAGTGGGTCTGATTGGGGCAGACAGCGAGATTGCCAGATTTTTACATACATTAGGCAAACCTGTGTATCTGGTGGCAAACAAGATGGATGGCGTGCATGATGCGTCATCAGCAGAGTTTTTTGCCCTAGGTTTTGGAGAGCCATTTCCAACTGCTGCCAGTCATGGTAAGGGCGTAACTAGTCTGCTTGAGGTATTAACTGCTGATATGCCAGAAGATGAGGTGGAGGATGAAGATGCTGAGCGGACGCTTAAACTTGCCATCATCGGTCGTCCTAATGTTGGAAAATCAACACTGGTGAACCGCCTACTTGGCGAGGAGCGTGTCGTGGTGTTTGATATGCCAGGTACGACAAGGGATAGTATCTATATTCCATTTGAGCGAGAAGGAGAAAAGTATACACTGATTGATACTGCAGGCGTGCGTCGTCGTGGTCGCATTGATGAAAAGGTAGAAAAATTCTCTGTTGTTAAGACCTTGCAGGCAATCAAAGATGCCAATGTGGTCGTGGTTGTGATTGACGCCAAAGAAGGGATTGTTGATCAAGATTTGCATATGCTAGGCTATGCCTTAGATGCAGGGCGTGCTATTGTTATCGCCATCAATAAATGGGATGGGCTAACCCAAGATCAAAAAGATTTTATCAAGCTAGAAATCGATCGTCGTTTTAATTTTGTCCCATGGGTAAAGATTCACCTTATCTCCGCCCTTTATGGCAATGGCGTGGGTAATCTATATCCATCTATCCATAAGGCGTATGACGCATCTATGTTTAAGGTGTCAACCAGTCGCCTTACTCAAATTCTACAAGATGCGGTAGAAAATCATCAACCGCCAATGGTAGGGGGTCGCCGTATCAAGCTACGATATGCTCACTTGGGTGGGCATAATCCACCAGTGATTGTTATCCATGGCAACCAGACGAGTGCATTACCCAAAAGTTACCAACGCTATCTTGAGAATATTTATCGTGATGTCTTTAAACTTGAAGGTACGCCGTTGCATGTGGAATTTAAGCAAAATGCCAACCCATACGAAGGCAAAAAAAATCCAAAAATTAAAAATAAAGCCAAAGTCATGCGTGAACGCAAACGCATCGCTGAGTTTAAAAAGCGTGACAAAAAACGCAAGTAATTAACCATCTGGCCATCAAAGAGCAAACCCTAATCAAATTTAGGGTTTATTTGTTTTTGGGTGGTATTGAGAATTAGGGGCTGATTGGCTCGGCGTTATGTTAGAGCAGTACGCCTTGCGAAGTTGCTAGTATTGTTCGCATGGGGTTAAAACTTTTCCTGTGTTCTGGTAGTATTCCATATTCAAAAATGGCTTGTGTGTGGGCTTTGCTAGCATAACCCTTGTGCCTGTTGATTTGATAGTTTGGATAAATCTTGGCAAAATCATTCATTACTGTATCACGGTGTACTTTGGCTAGAATACTGGCACAGGCAATGGATGTGTGAATGCTATCACCTTTGATGAGTGTATGGATGCATGGTTGAAATTCGGCAAATCCATCGGATAGTATCGGTGTGGCATTGCCATCTATGATGATGGTTAAATCATGGCTAGATGTGATGTGATTGATGTCAATCAACTTCTCAATGGCAAGTCGCATACCAAGCAAAGTGGCTTGATAAATGTCAATCTCATCAATAACAAATGCCGGTATGTCAATAATGGCATAGCTTTGGCAGGTATTTTTTATGGGTTCAACAACTAAATTTCGCTTTTTTTCTGATAGCTTTTTACTGTCGTTAATGAGCATGATTGGTGTGCTTGATAAATCCACTTGCCCAAATTTCCCTGTCAACGCATTATCTAAAATCACCGCCCCTACCGTCATCTGCCCAAATAGCGAACCACGACCAACTTCATCAATGCCAATGACGATGGTATCGGATGTCAGCTCGTGATTTTTATGGCTAATGGCTGTGCAATGCAATGTGTGAGTGTTTTGACTGTGTGCTTTTGAAGGTTGCATGGTTTTTAGGCTTAGGTGTATTTAGTTGTTCTTGGTGTAGTAACTTAGTACCGTATCGGCAGGGTTTTGGCTACTGGCTTGTTTGATGAGTTGTACTGTGTTGATGAGTTTGTTTTTTTGTTCGTTGGGGTTGGCAAGAATGCAGTTTGCTTCATGAGCGATATTTTGAGCGGTGGCGTTACCTTGTATTAGCTCTGGCACGATACTTTTGCCTGTGCGTTCAAATGCTAGGATATTGGGCAGGCAAACATAGGGGGTCTTAATCAAGCGTTTGGCAATGGCGTAGGTTAGGGCGTTAACCTTATACACGACCACCATCGGAGTGTTTAGCATGAGTGCTTCTAGGGTTGCTGTACCACTGGCTAAAATGGTTAATTTTGCCACCTGCATGGCATACTGACTGGCGGTGTAATTACTGTCGTACTCGCTACAATCTTGCCAGTCGCTTGGAGTAAAGGTCGTCAGTCGTGATGATAAATGAGGTGCTTGCTCATTGATGATTGCCCGCACCATCACTCGATGTTCATCTTTGGCAAGTGGCAAAATGGCAGTCAGTGCCGTATGAGTCTGGCATAACGCATCAAAACTTGCCAATAAAGTTGGTAAAATGGCACGAATCTCACTTAAGCGTGAACCTGCCATCAAGCATAGTGTATTGGTGGATTTGGTGAAGTTTTTGGGTTGTGTGTGATGGATTAGCGGATGTCCGATGCACACTGCAGGGTGATGATGTTTGGCATAGACAGGCAGTTCAAAGGGAAATAGGCACAATACCAAATTGGTCGCTGCCTTGATGCTGTGAATGCGATTTTCACGCCATGCCCAGATGCTTGGGCTGACCATCTGCACGCAGAATACGCCTTTGGGTTTTAGGGTCTTGCCCAATCTTAGATTAAAGTCTGGTGCGTCAATACCAATAAAGATATCAATCTGATTTTTATCAAAGGCACGAAGAATCTCTTTTTTGGCACGAAATAAGTCGGGCAAATGCTTAAGTACTTCAGCCAAACCCATGACGGATAAGCGTTCCATATCAATGATGGGCTTTAATCCCATTTGTATCATGCCATGACCACCCACGCCGACCCAGCAAATGTTTGGGTGTAGTTTATTCATTTGTTGCATAAAGTCTGCACCCAGTGCATCACCTGAGATTTCACCTGCAACGATGCCGATGGTCAGAGTGTCTGTCATAAACTATCCAAATAATTAAGAATAAAAGCTGTATTTTACGAATTTCTATGGATGCTTGTAAATAGATTGGTGATTTTTAAATATTTGAAAATATTATATTATCATAATAAAAAATAATAAATAGTCTTTTTTTTATTAAAATAAACCATTTTTTATTTTGAGTGTTTTTTGGCATACTACAACTAAATTATAAGTTTTACTTGTATAATCATAGGATTATATTATGAAATTAGTCATTGCAATCATCAAGCCATTTAAGCTAGATGATGTTAGAGAAGCGTTAATGGCGATGGGTATTCATGGCATGACAATCACGGAGGTTAAGGGTTTTGGGCGTCAAAAAGGTCATGCCGAAATGTATCGTGGTGCTGAATATGTGGTGGATTTTTTGCCCAAACTAAAGATAGAGGTGGCTGTGAGTGAGAGTTTGGTTGATGATGTGGTCAGTGCCATTGCAGGTGCTGCCAATACAAGAAAGATTGGCGATGGTAAAATTTTTGTGCAGTCGTTAGATGAGATTGTGCGTATTCGCACAGGCGAAATGGGTGAAGAGGCTTTATAAAAATCAGCAAAAGGTGGTAAAAATGAAAAAATTAATCAGCCAATTTGGCTTGGGGTTTGCGGGGGTGTTGCCTGTTGTGGTCATGGCGAGTGAGCCTATGCTTGATACCGGTGATACAGCTTGGGTATTGACAGCGACCGCCTTAGTTTTGATGATGACCATTCCAGGGCTTGCATTATTTTATGCAGGTATGGTGCGTAAGAAAAATATCTTATCTACCATGATGCACAGTCTAGGCTCGGCAGCGGTCGTTTCTGTTGTGTGGGTTGTGATAGGTTATTCGCTTGCATTCTCAGAAGACTCTATGAATGCTTTTATTGGTGGGCTTGATTATGTGATGCTGCATAACATTAGGTTGGAGGAATTAGATGGCAGTATCCCAAAATTACTAATGGTTATGTTTCAATTAACATTTGCAATCATCGCCATGGCAATTTTGGCAGGTTCGCTCGCTGAGCGCATTAAATTTGGCTCATTTATGGTGTTTGCTGGGGCTTGGACACTGCTGGTATATGTGCCTGTATGTTATTGGGTGTGGGGCGGTGGGTGGCTGACCGGCGATGCACTTGATTTTGCAGGTGGTACGGTGGTGCATATCAATGCTGGTGTGGGTGGTCTGGTGTTGGCCTATTTATTGGGCAGTCGCCGTGATTATGGCAAAAGCAATCTTGCTCCTGCAAACTTAACATTGACGCTCATTGGCACAGGTTTGATTTGGGTGGGTTGGTTTGGCTTTAATGGAGGTTCGGCATTGGGTGCTAATGGTCATGCTGTGATGGCTTTAATCACCACTCAGGTAGCTGCGGCAGTTGGTGCAATCACTTGGCTGATGGCAGAATACATGAAGCGTGGCAAGGCGTCTGCGTTAGGAGGGGCATCTGGTGCGGTAGCAGGTCTGGTTGGGGTTACACCTGCGGCAGGCTTTGTGGATGTATTTGGTGCGATGGCGATCGGTGTGCTGACCGCTTTGGGGTGTTTTGTGATGATTTATTATGTAAAAAAACGCCTAGGTGTAGATGATGCACTAGATGCTTTTGGGCTACATGGTATAGGTGGTGTCATTGGTGCAATTTTAACGGGTGTTTTTGTAAGTCCTACCTTGTATCCTGAGGTCGCTAATGTGCCGTTGTTGGAGCAACTTTGGCTACAGATTGAGGGGGTGATTGCCACCTTGATGTATGGTGCGGTGATGACATTTATTATTGGCGTGATTATTAAAAAAACCATGGGACTGCGTGTAGATGCCGAAGAAGAATATCAAGGTCTTGACCTTGCCATTCATGGTGAAAAAATTGCAGATTGATGACTGTAATAAAAAAACCAATCTTAATGATTGGTTTTTTTATTATGAATGACTTATTACATATTGATTTTATTGCGTTTTAGTAGTACAAGTACTGCCCCAGTACCACCATCATTAGCAGGAGCAGAGACGAACGCCATCACATCAGGGATTTGGCGCAACCAACCATTCACACAGGTTTTGATGATGGCATCTGTACCCTTGCCATGTACGATTTTAACGACTGTTTCGCCATTTTTTAGGGCGTTGGCGATGATGGTCTGGACAGCATTTCGAGCTTCATCAATGCTTGAGCCATGCAAATCAACTGCATCAAACCAGCGTAATTTACCTTGTTTTAGTTGCTCAAATACTTTGTTTTGTAATGTTGGGTTTTTGTAGCTTAAAAACGCTTCGCCTGCCACAGGATTTAACAAGGCTTGCATATCGGACAATTTAGCACCTGCTAGCTCTTCACCGCCTTCGGCATTGGCACGGCGAAGTAGGGTGGTGGGGTCTTTGGGGTTGGTTTTTTGGGCATGGCTGATGGACTGCTCATGTTTTAAGGGGCGGACACCGCTCATTGCTTGCATGAATAGCACCTTGTCTTCATTAATGCTCTCATGATTAAAGCGTTTAACTTGTTGAGAGACTTCTTTTTTGCTCATGACAGTGGCACTGGCGGGCTTTTTGTTGTTGTCGGTCTCAGGTTTGGTTGAGGATTTGCCACCCATTTCTTTGAGTTGAGCTTGGGTATCTTTTGAGAGTAAATCTTTAAATGTTGTCATGGTTTAACCTATTTTAAGTCATGGGTTTATTTTTTGTTGCAAAAAACTAATGATGATGGGTAGTATACTAAATCCAATAATACCAAAAATCACATAAGTAAAATTATCCTTGATGACAGGCTGATTGCCAAAAAAATAGCCAAGCAGAACAAAAGATGCAATCCATAAAAAACCACCGATGATATTATAGCTGATAAATCGCTTATAATTCATACTGCCTGCTCCCGCCACAAAAGGGGCAAAAGTGCGAATAAAAGGCAGAAATCTGGCAAAGATAATGGTTTTACCGCCATGCTTTTCAAAAAAAGTCTGAGTGGCGATGAGATGGTCTTTGTTAATCAAGCGGTAATTTTTTGCAAATACTTTAGGTCCGATATATTTTCCAATATGATAATTTAGTGTATCGCCAAGTACCGCTGCGATAAATAGCAAGGCGATGAGTAGGGCAGGGTTGAGCTTTCCTGTAAAGGCTGCTAACGCCCCTACTGCAAAGAGTAGGCTGTCACCTGGTAAAAATGGCATGACCACAAGACCTGTCTCAACAAAGATAATTAAGAATAAAATCCCATAAATCCACATGCCATAGTCTGCTAAAAATACCGTCAAATGCTTATCGATATTTACGATGAGATCAATGAGTTGTAAAATGATGTCCATGTCGTAAGACCATAAATATAAAATAAATCTGCGTATTATAGCATATTTGTTCAATGTTGGTTTTTTGCGACTAACAAAATCTAAAGTAGAGATTTTTGTACTTGGGGTGAGTAGTGCTTTGGAATAATCAGTAGGTTATGGTTTGTTAATAAAACCCCTTACTGATATTGAAATCAATAAGGGGGGGGGTGATGAGTGGCCATTTATTTTTTAAATTACATGGCTTAACTTGAGAGTTGGCTTTAAGGTAGATTAAAATGTGTATTGCAGTTTAAAGCCTATCTCTTTGGTTTTGTTTTCTGGTTCGCTGTAGCTTGCTATACCTCTTGGCTACCATCTTCGCCTGTTTCAATGCGTTCAAAAGTATTGGAAGTGGGGACATTCCAACCACGATAATAAGGGGTGTAACTAATTTTGATTTGGTTAGCAAGCTGCTTACTGATGGGTAATTCTATTTCAATACCACGAGCATTGTGCTGTTTGAGTGTGATGGTGCCGTCATCACCTAAGAAGGAGTACTGACGACCATAAATACCTTGATTGTAAGCAATTCGTGGTAAAAATTCAAATCCGTGAGCCAAAGCTATTTTTGCACCCAAGCCTACTTGTGTGTAAGCAGTTTTATTTTTTCTATCGTAATCCTCTGAATCTATGCGGGAGCTTAAATCTCTTAGGACTCGATATCCCAAGCCTGCTTCACCAATGATACTTAAGTTTGGACGAATTGATTTTTCATAAATATACAGTGAGCGGATGTCATAAGAGAGACGAGGTGCACCTTTTTGGTGTATTGAGCCATAAGGAGATCCTTCAGGATTTTCTTCGCTAGGATTTTCACCACCTGTATAATTAACTTTGCCTTTGGCGTATCTACCCTCTAATTTTATCGCATCTTTCTCATTAAAACGATACTTAATTGACCCATTAAGTGCATTCAAGCTACCTTGCTGTTGCATGAAACGCTCACCATTTGTGTATTCACGGTATGTTTCTTGATAGCGTTCAATACCTAAGTTGGTTTCTACTGCTTTTTTGGCGTGTGCTAGAGATATGTATAATAAACCACTTGTCATTAGCGATATGATAATAAATTTTTGCATAGGTACCTCAATTAAATCAATGTAAAATGCCATTGACTGATTGTTGATGTCTTGCAAGATTAGTGATATATACTAGAAGTAGAGTTATTTTGCTATCGTATTTATGTATTTGCCATAAAATGGATTGGATCCACATTTTTGTAAAAGCCCACTTGGTTAACATAAGTGCATAGCAGGGCTTGATGATAAAATCACCTAAATACTTAATTTGTGGGATTGAAGTTAATCAAAACCCATGGGATTAAGCGGTTGACGACTATTTTTCATATACAGTTGTACGATTTTTGCTCAGACCATCAATAAAGGTGCTATGGGAGTTAATATACTCTAGTATTTTTGCAAAATACAGCCGTGAAATGTAGCAGGGTTATCCCATTTACATGAAATAACCCTGCTATCAATAAAGCATTATTATAACATAAAAAATTAATCAATATAAGTGTATTGGTAGTTATGCTAAAAAATCTATGATTGGTGAATGCTTATTATACATTATATTGTTGAGATGGGCTGATAACCAATCTTATTTTTTTGTTCCAATCATACCACTGATGACGATGATGGCAATCCCAAGCAAGCTTAGCCAGTCAAGCCGTTCACCAAACAACACCGCCCCAAAAATGACCGAAAACACCACGCCTAAATAACCCAATACCGCCACGACAAATTTTTGTCCCACTTGATAGGCATAAGTCATGAGAAGCTGTCCACCTAAAGCAGTCACTCCAATGGCGATGATATAGGGTAGATTTGCCCAACTGATGGGCGTAAAACCAAAAAATGCCGCCAATATTCCTGAGATGATGGCAGATAAAAGTGAGAAATAAAACACAATCCGCCATGCAGGTTCGCCAAGCAAGCTAAGTTCTCGCACTTGTAAATAGGCATAACCACTAATTGCTCCGCTTGTCAATCCGATAAACATGGCAAAGATATCACCCCCTTGGCTAGGTTTTAATAAAATCACCACGCCCAAAAATCCTAAGATGAGCGATATCCAGCTGATAACAGATGGCTTTTGTTTTAAAATGATGATGGAAAGTAGCCCTAAAAAAATGGCAGAGGTGTTTTGTAGGGTGCTGGCAGTAGCAAGTGGCAGGTGCAGCACCACATAAAAATTCATCAGGAGGGCAACCAAACCTGCCAATGACCGCCAAAAGTGTTCCTTTGGATAAGCTGTGCGAAAATCCTGCCCTTTAACCCAAGACAAACCACCTAAAATAACCAATGAAGATAGTACTCGCCAAAAGGTAAGTTCATAAGTGTGCATGGCAAATTTTTGTCCTGCCATTTTAATGGAGACAAGCATAAGTGCAAAACACAAGCAAGCAAGGGCCATATAAAATGAGCCAAAGAATGAACCTTGATTGGGATTGGTGGGTGAAATTGGCATGGCGTATTATTGGGTAGTCAAAAAGCCGTTCGCCTTGAGTTTGTCGAAAAAGTGATGGTTTTATCATCATGATTTGACAGGTTCTCTACGAACGGCATAACCTAAATTTGTGGTCAATCAACGATTTGGTAAATGCTCTTTGACTGCCTTGGCGAACTGACGCAAGATATCAACGGTAGCGTCCCAGTCTAGACAACCATCGGTTACTGATTTGCCATATTCTAATTGACTTAGGTCAGCTGGGATATTTTGACGACCACCTTTGAGATGGCTTTCAATCATCAGTCCCATGATGGACTTGTTGCCGTTTTGGATTTGGCTTGCGATGTTTTGGATAACCATGGGTTGTAGGTAAGGGTCTTTGCCAGAGTTGGCGTGGCTTGCATCTACCATGATTTTTCCGTTGGTTTTGCCTTTGGCAAGTTCATTTTCTGCTAAGGCGATGGCCGTTTTATCATAGTTGGGCTGGTCATTGCCACCACGCAAGACAACATGGGCGTAACGGTTGCCTTTGGATTTGATGATAGAAACCTTACCATCTGACGATAAGCCTAAAAAGCTATGCCCTGATTTAACTGCTTGCATGGCATTGACAGCAACAGTCATTGAGCCGTCTGTACCATTTTTGAAGCCAACAGGGCAGGACAGACCAGAGGACATTTCACGGTGAGTTTGGCTCTCGGTGGTTCTTGCCCCAATGGCTGACCAACTGATTAAATCCTGCATATATTGAGGGGTGTTGGGATCTAATGCTTCGGTAGCACAAGGCAGACCTTTTTCGTTCAGTTCTAAAAGGAGCTTTCTTGCCATGCCAAGCCCTTTTTCAATATCAAAACTATCATCCATGTTAGGGTCATTGATAAGACCTTTCCAGCCTGTGGTGGTGCGAGGTTTTTCAAAATATACACGCATGACAATAAACAGCTCATCTTTTAACTCATCTGCCAGAACTTTTAATTTGTCGGCATATTCGTGAGCAGCGACGGTATCGTGAATGGAGCAAGGACCAACAACGACCAAAATGCGTTTATCAACACCATCTAAGATGTCTTGGATAACCTGACGACCATGTAGCACGGTGTTAAAGGCTTGGCTTGATAGGGGATAGGTGCGTTTTAGTTCTGTGGGGGTAATTAAAGGGGTGATTTTTTCAATATTCACATCATCAATTTCGGTATGGTGAGTTAAAAATGACATAAGGCTACCTTTAGGATGGCTTGGATTTATAATAGAAATAAAGATGGAAATAAGGATGCTACCAACTGAACGCAGTCGCATCAGATAAAAATACCAACATTATGCACACAATCCGCCCATTTTACAAGCGTATCACGCACAAAAATACCAAAAAATTAAGTATTGGTTTGTTAATAATAAAAAAACATAAGAGAAAGTTATACGAGGGTGTCAGATGAATGCAACTGTTGGTTGAATTTGACGAATGCTCTTTTAGAAATATATGGGCTATGATATGATAAATAAATTTTTTAAAAGTGTGAGAAAAATAATGATTACGCCCACTTATGCAGACATTCAAGCCATCGTTGCTGATGATTTTGCCATCATGGATAAGCAGGTTTTTGGCAGTTTAAATTCCAAAGTACGCTTAGTTATGCAGGTATCTAAGCATGTCATTGATGCAGGTGGTAAGCGGATGCGACCACTCATTACGCTGCTGACTGCACGAATGCTACATGATGAACAAAGTCAGCAGGCATTGGAGCTTGGGGCGATTACTGAGATGCTTCATACTGCCACACTGGTACATGATGATGTGATTGATGAATCAGGGCTTAGACGGGGAAGACCGACTGCTAACGCCACTTGGAATAATGCCACAGCTGTACTGGTGGGAGATTATCTGATTGCTCGTTCGTTTAATTTGCTTGTTGGATTTGGTAATTTGCCGTTGCTTCAGCTATTTTCTGATGGCACTTGCGATATTGCAGAAGGAGAGGTGTTGCAGTTACAGCATCAGCACAACCCAGAGACTACCGAGGAAGACTATCGTCAAATTATTGATGGAAAAACTTCAAGATTATTTATGATGGCAACGCAAGGGGCAGGGATTTTGGCAGGTCGTGATGATTTGCTTGAGCCTTTGGGTAAGTTTGCTTATCACTTTGGTAATGCCTTTCAGATGATTGATGATGTGCTTGACTTTACAGGCGATACAGCGATGATGGGTAAGAACCTAGGCGATGATTTGGCGGAGGGTAAGCCGACTTTACCGATTATCAAAACCCTAGAAATTCTAAAGGATACCGATGCCATCAATTATGACAAGTTACGCATCGCTGTGCAGACAGGGAAGGTTGATGATGTAGGCGAGCTGATTGCCTTGGTGCAACAATCTGGGGCATTGGACTACTGCAAGGCAAAAGCCTTAGACGAAACCAAACAGGCTCAACAATATTTAGAAGTATTGCCTGTCAATAAATATCGTGAAGGACTGTATCAGCTGACCGCATTGGCAAGCTCTCGTTTGGTGTAAAACTGTACACTAAAATTTTGACAATCATCCATTCATGGCTATAATATCACACATTTTGTAACAAAATATTTCAAATTGGTGTGATGGAATAACCATGATTTTTTTGATTCTTGCTATTTGTGCTAGCGTACTGGTGTCTGTATTTTTAAAGTTTGCTCGTCAACAACGCCTTGACATCATCCAATCTATCTTGGTGAATTATATGACCGCCATGGCACTGTGCATGGCGTTACTGAAACTGAGCTTTGATGGCATTGGTAATGTGGCGTTTGGTAAGGTGTTTGTTTTTGTGGCATTGGGTATTTTATTGCCTAGCTTATTTGCTTATCAAAAAAACCAAATGGCATGGTCAAAGTTTGGCAAGTGGGGTGATATTGGGCGGTCTTAATTTTGCTAATATCTTATTTTATATCAAAGCTTATCAAGCCTTTAAAGATGACCCCACCTTGGTGTTTGCAGGTATGAATATTGGGGTGATGTGTTTGGGTGCGATTGTGGGCTTATTGGCTTTTAAAGAAAAGATTTCAAAAATCAATGGCATGGGCATTGTACTGGGCATTTGTGCGGCGTGGTGTTTATTTTATTTAAAATAATTAAAAAATACTAGCTAAACAAGCGGTGTTTTTATGATGTTATTGGGCATTAAATATCAATCTTGCTTGGTCTTACCCACCTTACTTTTGGCAAAATTAACCTACAGCCAAAACTTTGCTGTAGGCAATCACAGAACTGTTCATGGGCAATGAAAAAAGGTAATATTGCAAAATACTACCTTTTTTCATTGCAAGTTTTGATACAAACTTTTGCCCAATTTACCAAAATCCTTTATAATGAGTCCCCATTTTTCCCAAAGAATTTAGAGTATGAGTCAGCTAAACCCCCGCCAACAAGAAGCTTTAGCCCATGTGTCAGGTCCTTTGCTCGTTCTGGCAGGGGCAGGGTCGGGTAAGACATCGGTCATCACCCAAAAAATCGCCCACTTGATTACCAACTGCCATATTCCTGCTGAGCGAATCACTGCCATGACCTTTACTAATAAGGCGGCACGAGAGATGAAGGCTCGTGTGAGCAAACTTTTGCCGAATGAAAAAACTCGTGGTTTGACGGTCTCTACCTTTCATCAGTTTGGCTTGCAGTTTTTGCGTTATGAGCTGATTCATACGCCCTTAAAAAGCAATTTTAGCATCATGGATGCAGATGACACAAAACGACTGCTGATGGAACTAATGATGCGTGATAATATGAGCGGTTCTGAGAGTCGTGAATTTGCAGGCAAGGCGATGAAGTTTATTTCAGATTGGAAGAATGATTTGATTGCTCCTGAAGATGCAGCGACCACTTTATCGGACCCAGAGGACATGATTTTTGCCCATCTTTATGGATTGTACGAACGCAATCTTAGGGCTTATAATGCGGTGGATTTTGATGATTTGATTGTTCTGCCTGTCCGTATTTTAAAAGAAAATGAGATGGTGCGTGAAAAATGGCAACGCCGTATTCGTTATTTACTCGTAGATGAGTATCAAGACACCAACACCGCTCAATATGAACTGGTTAAGCTCTTGGTTGGGCTAACTGCTCGTTTCACGGTAGTGGGTGATGATGATCAATCCATCTATACATGGCGTGGAGCAAAACCTGAAAATATGGCACTGCTCAAGCAGGATTTCCCCAATCTGCATGTGGTCAAACTTGAACAAAATTACCGCTCTACCAATCGCATCTTAAGTGCGGCAAATATCGTCATCGCCAATAATGAACATATCTTTGATAAGGCATTGTGGTCAAATAAAGGCGAGGGGGCTTATATCCGTGTGATTACTTGCCCAACAGATCTAGATGAAGCGGAGCGAGTTGTTAAAGAAATCGTCGCCCATCGTCTGCGTCATGGCAACCTATGGGAGCAGTATGCCGTACTATATCGTTCCAATTTTCAAGCACGAGTATTAGAGACTGAGCTGCGTCAGCTGAATGTGCCTTATAAGCTCTCAGGTGGTACATCCTTTTTTGCTCGCACGGAGATTAAGGATGTGATGAGTTATCTGCGTATCATTCTAAATCCTGATGATGATGCAGCTTTTTTACGCATCATTAATACCCCAAAGCGTGGTATGGGTTCTGCTACGCTAGAAAAGCTAGGCCTACTTGCCCAAGAGTATGGCATATCTTTACTATCCGCCTGTTCGCACGCAGGGCTAAAAGCAACGGTGGGAGCAAAAGCGAGCAACACGCTATATGCCTTTGCTGAGTTTATTGAATATTATACTCGTGAGCTGTATGACAACGCCGACCCCATGCCACTGGTGCGTCAGATGATTATTGAAACAGGCTATATTGATTATATCAAAGAAGATAGCAAAACCCCCCAGCAAGAAAAGAATCGACTTGATAACATTGAAACGCTGTATCAGAGTATCGCCACACTCATTAACCGTGCCGAAGATGACGAAGACACGACCATTGAAGCTGTGGTTCGTAAGATGATGCTATTAGATATGCTAGAGCAACAACAAGAAGAGGAAAATACCAATAAGGTCAACTTGATGACCTTACACGCTGCAAAGGGTCTGGAGTTTGATCATGTCTATATCATTGGTGTTGAAGAGGAAATCTTGCCACACCGCAATTCTTTGTTGCAAGATGATATTGAAGAAGAACGCCGTTTGATGTATGTGGGCATTACTCGTGCAAGGCTTGAGCTGACTTTAACTTTTGCTCAAAAACGCCGTATGGGTAAGGATTTTAAAACCACCACGCCATCACGGTTCTTAGATGAGTTACCAACCGATCATGTTGATTATCCTGCTAAGCGTCCAAGCAACAAAGACCCCAAGCAGATCTCTCAAGACTATCTGACCAATATTCAAGCGATGTTAAATGCTAAACGCAATGGTTAGGTTATACCAATGCCGTGCGTAAGCATAAATGGACAATGTGTATATTCTTATGAATACTTAGCTATTTTGCCAGACTTGGCATTGATGGTAAGATTTTTTTGAACTTTTGGACTGTTAAGCTAATTTTGCTGATTTTAATAAAATAAAAAACTTGGAGAAACTGTTGCAAAACCCTAATAATGCTGAGTTAAAAGATATTTTACAGCGTATCTTAGCACTAAAAGAAATGCCTGAAACCCAAGTGCTAAAGCAATTGGTTGATGAGTTGCGTGTCGACGAGGGTGATGAAGACGCTGCCAATGAAAAAATAAGTCAGCTGATTGCCTTGGTTGAGCAAAACCCTGAGTATGGCTCGGGGCTGGCGGCGTTTATTTTGCGATTGACGAATAAATATAATCAAGTAACGCTTTATACGGATACGGGTATCGCTTCTGACCAAAGTTTTTCTTATAGCGTTAACAGGCTAATTGGGCATCGCTTTTTACCACTGTTACCCGAAGAAGATTCGGTTGTTGAGCTTGCTAGTTTTTTATTCAACAAACGCAATGACTTGCGTTGGGTACGCATGATTGATGGTGCTAAATGGGATAGGCTAATTGAGCTGATTCATGTTGATGATGAAGACTTAGCCTTAGTGGCAACCGCTAAAAATAATATTCTAAATGCCATAGTTATCTTATCATACCGTATTAGTGGTATGGGTCTGCACCCTGATTTAATGTCAGCTTATCCGCAGATGCTGAATCATTCAGCAGCTTTTGTGGCACAAAACCAAGAAGCTGTATTGTATGTCAATCAATACCGAAAGACACATGAGCTAGATTTGATGACGGATATCACGCCTGATGAAGACATCAGTCCTGCACCACTGCTTGTCATGCTAGAGCAATGCCACGAGATAGTTACCAATGTGCGAAAACGCATCTATAAGACTGGTATTTCAATTCGTCTGACCAATATGCTTGTGCGACTTGAGCAAAGCTTGCATAGAATGCAGGTGCTTATTGAGCTGGTTTCGGACAACCAAAAAAACCGTGATAAGGCAATTGTTGAATTGACCGCACAGATTGTGCGTACAGCAAAGACTCGTTATAGCTTTAGTTATTTGATTGAAAATAATACAAAGCTGTTATCTCGCAAGGTTACTGAAAATGCTAGCCGAGTAGGGGAGCACTACATCAGCACTGACCGCACAGGCTATCGCAAGATGTATAAAAAAGCAGCGATTGGCGGATTGCTTATTGCATTTATGGCGACCATAAAAATTTTGGGTTCATCATTGGTGTTAGCTCCAGTCGGTAGGGCTTTTATCAATAGCATGATTTATGGTTTGGGCTTTGTTGCCATTCATATTGCAGGCGGTACGGTTGCAACCAAGCAGCCAGCCATGACAGCCGCCGCTATTGCATCAACCATTTCAGATGGCTCGGGCAATAAAAAAACCCAACAGCTGACCAAATTATCTGAGCTGATTGTAGATATTTTACGGACGCAGTTTGTAGCGATTTTGGGTAATATCTCGATTGCTATGCCAGTGGCTCTTTTAATTGCTTATGCATGGCTGTCAATCACAGGCACGCCCATGATTGATGGCTATAAGGCGGCACATCTATTGCATGAGCTTGATCCTATTCGTTCGCTCTCTTTGCCACATGCGGCAATTGCAGGTGTGTTTTTGTTCTTATCGGGGCTTATTGCAGGTTATTATGATAATCTATCAGCTTACAATAAGATTGGTGAGCGTATCCGTCGCCATCGCTTGTTGTCGCATATCTTACCAAGTGCTTGGCAAGAAAAGCTAGGTAACTTTATTGAAGCGAATCTTGGGGCAATCATGGGTAACTTTATCTTTGGTTGCTTCTTAGGCAGTACGGCAACCATTGGCTATATGCTTGGATTGCCACTAGATATTCGTCATATCGCTTTTGCTTCTGCCAACTTTGTGCATGGGCTATTTTATCTATCGCCACAGGACCTAAGTTGGGGGCTTGTGATACTATCTTTTATCGGTGTACTGCTCATTGGTGCGGTGAACTTAATGGTGAGCTTTTCTTTGGCGTTATTTGTTGCGTTGCGTTCTAAAGAAGTGGAATTCTTTGAATGGAAAAAATTATCTGGGTTGGTGTGGAGACATTTTTTGGTGACGCCATGGGATTTTTTCTTTCCACGAAGCGAGTCGGTTAAATACGCTAAGATTAACAGTGAAGGGCAGGTCATCTATGAAGACATTGCTGATGAAAAAGAGCCTAGTGTACGTGTCCTTACAGATAGTTATGTTGTGCGTCGCTTGGGTAGAAAGCCTAAGGATAATAAAGAAGGGGTGGTGACTGATGAATCGCAAGGTATTCAAGAAGTAGTTACTGAGCATCATAATGATGGTATGGAAGTTCGGCTTGAAGTGAT
Source organism: Moraxella sp. E33BD (assembly GCF_041807865.1). Lineage (NCBI taxonomy): Bacteria > Pseudomonadati > Pseudomonadota > Gammaproteobacteria > Moraxellales > Moraxellaceae > Moraxella > Moraxella sp. E33BD. The sequence continues at coordinate 112,212 of NZ_JBGTZD010000010.1, forward strand.
AGAAGAGAATCAAAACACGACACCCCTACCCAAACCAGATAAACCTCCTAAGCTACCTAAGTAAGCCATTGATTATCATGATGAACCCTTGTTTTTAACAGGGGTTTTTTATGCAAATAGTGCTATGTTGAGTTGGGGTTGGTGATTGATGATAAAATAAGAAAAACGCTTGCAAAATTTAAAAAATTTAGTAAAATAGCAATTCAATCGGGGTGTAGCGCAGCTTGGTAGCGCACTTGCATGGGGTGCAAGGGGTCGCGAGTTCGAATCCCGCCACTCCGACCATATAACAATCTAGGGCTGTCCGCAATCGTGCGATAGCCCTTGGTTTTTCTAGCTTTTCAGTCTTTTTGTTGTCTTATGTAGTCCGTTATAGTCTATTGCTATCCATGAATTTTGTTGGTATTATTGTTGGTATTGTAGTTCACATTCTTTCAATACCAACAAATCACACCCAAAGGCTTATCAATTATGGCTTTAACAGATACCAAAATCAAAAAGCTAGTACCAACACAAAAGAGCATTGATACCAAAGTTCCTGACAAGTACAGCGACATGAACGGCTTGCAATTATGGGTTAGATATACAGGTGTTAAATCATGGGTTATTGCTTATCGCTATCAAGGAAAGCAAGCCAACCAATCCATAGGGCAATACCCACAAATCAGCTTAGCACAAGCAAGAGAGCAATTAGCAGAGCTTAAAAGACTGCTAGCACAAGGCATAGACCCCAAAGAACACGCCAAGCAGACCAAACAACAGCAAACCGATAATAGTTTTGATGTATTTGCTCAAAAGTGGTTAGAACACCATGAAACACGCACTAAGCCCCACACATTCAAACGAGACAAAGGGGCATATCATAACCACATTTACCCCATCATAGGCAATAAAGATATTTATGCTTTGCGACTGCCTGACATTATGGCAGTACATGACCGCCTAGCGTTGGCAGGCAAGACCAGCACCGCCCATAGAGTGATTGGCTGGATAACTGCTATTTATGATTATGCCATAGAAAAGGGATTGGCAGAAAATTTATACAACCCCATTCCAAGAAGTATCGGCAAAAGCCTAGTGGAACACAAAACCAAGCATTATCCACGCATTAAGATAACCGAACTTCCCCAGCTTCTAGCAGACATTGACAGTAGTAACAGCGAGCTATTAACCAAATATGGCTTTTATGTGATGTGTTATACCTTTGTTCGCACCAAAGAGCTTAGGGGCATGAGATGGGCTGAATTGGACTTTGAAAACAACCTTTGGCACATTCCAGCCGACCGCATGAAAAATAATTTACCGCACATTGTCCCACTTGCCCCACACGTGGTTAAGATTTTAAAAGACATTCAAGCCATGAAGCTACATGATGACTATGTTTTTTGTAGTAATCGCAGTCGCAAAGCTGACACGCTATCAGAAAACGCCTTTACCAAAGCACTAAAAACAATGGGCTATCAAGGGCGTATGACTGGACATGGCTTTCGTGGCTTGGCAAGTACCAGCCTTTATGAAATGCAATACCCACCACAAGCCATAGAATTGCAATTATCCCATGTGCAGGGTAATAAGACGGTAAGAGCGTACAATGAAGCCAATCTATTGCCAGCACGCACCAGAATGATGAACGACTGGGCAAATATCGTTGATGAAATCAAACACGGCAATTTTGACAGCTACAAAAACAAACGCATGACCGACCACAGCGAGCAGGCATTTATTAGCTTTTTAAAGGCGATTAAATATAAAGAACATGAGATTATGGACGAATTGGCGGTACATAGATTAGAGATGATGGAGCTTGTGCAATAAATAACACGCCTGCACGCCCAAAAATGATTAAAAATATAAATCAAAAGGGGATATTTATTTTAAATAATATATGTAATGTTATAATATAACAAAAAAAGTTCTAAAATTTGTGCCAGTCCAAAAAAATCACAGCAAGGCAAAAACCCAAAAAAGCCCTAAGAATAATAAAATATATATAAAAAAAGTATTTTTTATATATATTTTATTTTTTTATTTATTTTTTACCCTTGTTGTTTTTTTTTGCCCTTTGATGATTTTTTTTTGGCGGTTGGCGGTGCTGGTTTTTTATCAGCCATGCCACGCCTGCAATTTTTTTTATAGGTTATGATATAACTTTTCATTTCCCCAGCCGTTCCGATTTTTTCGCCCCAGTCCGACCAATCCGACCACGCCCACCAAACCCACCGCCACCGCCCACTTTCGCCCAAATCTGACCCATTTTTGACCTAATTGGCGTTTGTCATGGTTCGGTGCTAGGGCTTGCGTGCTTGTTTTTGATACTCATATATCTGCATTATTTGATGATAAAATTAAAAAACACACCCCAAAAGTCTGCTAAGTTTGCTAAGTTATTCAAAAAAAACCTTGTAAGCCTTACCTCATAAGGGTTAAAAACTTTCCACCCATTTGCTAAGTTTTGCTAAGTTATTATAAATTTTACCTCAAACACCATAAAAACCAGCACAACCACGACTACACCAAACACTATCAATCCCTTTATCTATAAGGCTTTGCGGTGTTTTACTATTAAGATTGAATAACTTAGCAGATATGGGAATAACTTAGCAGGGTTATCATCTTTAAATTTTCGGGTTTTTTAAAGATGATGGGTGTGTTATGTTGATGATATAAACATATCTATGCTATCATGTACACAACACAAACATACAAAGGATAAACCATGCAAGCCACCGAACGCATACAGCTTAGAACCACGCCACACACCAAAGCCATGCTAGAACAAGCCAGCCAAGCATTAGGGGTGAGTATGAGCTATTTCATCTTGGATAGTGCTTATCAAAGAGCCAGCCAAACCATCAAAGAAACCACGCAAATCACCCTAACCAGCGATGAATGGCAACAAGCCATAGACCGCCTAGACACGCCTGCCAAACCAGCCAAAGCCATGCAATCGCTATTTGATAGGGGTTTTGTCAATGTTGATAACTAAACTTGCCAAAAACCACGATAAAAGCGGTTTTGATTGCGGTGTAGAGCCATTAAACCGCTTTATCAGACAGCAGGCAAGCCAGTTATTAAAACGCCACGAAACTGTTATTTATGGTGCGATAGATGATGACCGACTGGCAGGGTTTTATACCTTGTCTGCTTGTCAGATTATGTAGTCAGACGATGGCGAACTACTCAAACGCCAAAGCCCACATAGCCCCATAGGGTGCGTATTGCTTGGACGGCTGGCGGTTGATAAGGCATATCAAGGGCGTGGGCTTGGTGCTGATTTACTGTTACACGCCATGCAGACGGTCAAGAAGTTATCGCAGATGATGGGGCTTGCTTATGTGATTGTTGATGCCAAAGACGAGACCGCCAAAGCCTTTTATGAGCGGTTTGGGTTTGTGGCATTAAGCCAGCACCCCATGCGTCTATGTTACGCCATTAAGGATATTCCAGATTTTTAAAAGTTTTGCAAGGCTAGGAGTAATTAACCGAACGGCGGTTATTTTTCATACCTTAGACCGCCCCGCCTTGCATTTTATTTTTTAAGGTATGGTAAGGTATGAAATGGGGTTGTTAGACATTGCATTAAATCCCTTAAAGGATTATATCAGCTTACCCGACTTGCTGTTATTGATTGGCGAAAATACACAAAACCCCTTGTATGATATTTGCCTTTATTTGCAGTCGGTAAAATTTGGCGAAGCAGTAACCCCCTACAAAATCAATCAAGATTTTGCATTGTACGAGTGCAAAGACTTTATCAAAAACATGGACGGCTTGAATGCTGTTTCAAGTATTATTGATGACATTGCCAATAATCTGAAACAAGATGAAAGTGATAGAAAATTGGTTGTTCAAAGTTTGATGGGACTAAATGAGATTTGTGGTTGGCAAGAACACATTAAACGCTACTTTTATCAGGAATGGCAAAAAGAATACTATTTCAAACGACAAGATTTATTGGCATTTGAACCACTTGCAAAATGCCTAGAGCCGAATTTTGCCATGCAGGAGGAGTACAGGGAAATCGCACGGCTAAGAAAGCAATTACAGCAGGTATTAGATGGGCGTTATTTATCCAGCCTTATATCACAAAATGACCGCCTAAAAAAAGAAAACGAGACGCTACAAGCCAAACTACAACCCAACATCAACAGATATGGCACACTTAGCGAACAACTAGAACAACAAACCCAAACCGAGACTATCAACGACCTACAGCAACAAAACAACGAACTACAAGACCGCATAGCAGAGCTTGAAAGTCGGCTTGCCACGCAGTCAGCCAATACCACGCCTGCCGAAGTCGTCATAAACGCCACCGAAGAAATGCAAATTATCAATGAAGTTTATAGAGAATTTTGGGAAAATCACAAAAGTAACGAAATACCACCAAAAAAAGATACTATTGTAGATTGGATTAGGTCAAAATATGGCGTATCTGCCCGTATCGCTGGAGCTGTTGATAGCATTGTACGACCCAAACAATACCGCATGGGCGGACAAAAAACACGCTAATTTTTTATCATTGTATAACACCCTTACAGCCTTTGAACTGTAAGGGTTTTTTGTTTGGTTTTTGATTGGATTGCATCCATGCATGAAACCCTTTCACTATTGCAAGAAACTCATTGCCACGCCTTACAATACAAGCAACAAACACCCACAATCTAGGAGCGTACAGCGTGAACCAAGATAAACCAATAACCCTACCCAAAGACGGCATGAGCCGCCTAAGCCAGTTGTTGCCATTTTTGCCCATTGGCAAATCCACCGTTTGGGCGTGGGTAAAATCTGGCAAATTCCCAAAACCAATAAAGTTATCAGAAACTGTAACCGTTTGGCACAATCAAGAGATTTGGCAATGGCTAGAAAGTCAAGGGCAAACACCGCCCACGCCTGCCAGCATTGCCCATCATAGCGAAGTCAAGCAGTAGCCACAACGACAACCAACCAGCCTTTAACAACAGGAGTAACCCCATGCTACCCATTTCCCACAATCAAAAAAGCCATCAAGCTATGCAGGTGCTACAAGCCATGCTAGATGGCGTGGAAGTACATATCAAGTACGCCATTAACACGATGAATATAGCCAGCCTATCG
>NZ_JBGTZD010000011.1:0-107179 GCF_041807865.1 Moraxella sp. E33BD
AAACGTCTTAGCACCGATGGTAGTGTGGTTCGCCCATGTGAGAGTAGGTCATCGTCAGCATCTTATTTCAAACCCCTCACATTGGAAGATGTGGGGGGTTTATGTTTGGGGGGGTTGGGTTTCATATTGTTACTTTAAGTGTACTAAAGGCATACTGAAAATTCATGAGAAATCATTTACAATGAATTAAATACTAAAGTATTGTTTTTATTCACTTTTTATAGGTTTTAGTAATTATGAAAATTCATACAACAGTGGCTAGACGCCCATCTTGGCGTGGTATTCTTGCAGGACTTTTGATGGGTCTTGTGGTTTCTATGATGATGTTAGCCTTAGCATTGGTGCTAAGCTCATTTTTATCGCTAGATCTTCGCGGTGCAGGTATTGCAGCGGGCATTTATGCTGCCGTAACCGCTTTATTGAGTGCATTTGTGGCTGGCTTCTTTGCTGTCAAAGCCTCCGCACCAGAAGCCTTATTTGGTGATGGTACTGACATTCTACCAAAAGATGCAACATTGACAGGCATTCTGACCGCAGCTGCGATCGTGGTGATTACTTCTGTTTTTGCAATGAACAGCGTATCAGGTATTGTAAGAACTGCAGGAAATGCGGTTGGTACGACAGCAAATGCTATAGGTGGGGCTGCTAGTGCTGTAACCTCAACAGCTGCTACCGTTGCCGGTGCTGGTGCGGTAGCTGCTAATTCAGATGGCAATCTTGTAGGCCGTGCAGAAGAGCTGTATCAAAAAGCAACTGGTAATATCAATCGTCAAGATATTGAAGCATGGGTTGCCAAGAATAATGATACTTTTAATCAATCGCAAGTACATGCAACGGTGAATGTACTAGAAGATATGTTAAACAAAACTCGCAATGATGTCGCTCAAATGGATTTTACCAATCTTGATACTTGGAAAAATATTGATGAGTATGCTAAACAGCGTGCAGATGAGATTGAGACTGTATTGACTGGCGATGAATTGATTGACCGTTTACAAGCAGAAGGTCTAAATCAAGCTCAAGCTGTTGAAGTTCAACAAGAAACATTAGCTTCTTATCACGAATATCTTGATAATACTAAGCAAGCCGTTGCTGATGCTCGTGCAACCATGGAACAAGCATTGCAAGTTGCCGAAGATACTGCTCGTAAAGCAGCTCTATACTCTGGTCTTTTCTGGTTGATAAGCACGCTATTAACTTTCTTGGCAAGCATCATTGGTGCAAGAACAGCTGCCGCTAATTATAGACTGTCTGTCTCACCAGTAGTATTGCGTGATGAGCGTAAATAATTCATGATTAAATCAATAAAACCTGCAAGTTAGCAGGTTTTATTTTTGATCTAAATTTGACTAAAAATCGCCTTAAATTGAAAAAGACGATCCGCAACCACAAGTGGTGGTGGCATTAGGGTTGTTAACCACAAAACGAGAACCTTCTAGCCCTTCAATATAGTCAATGGTCGAGCCATGCAAGTACTGATAACTTAGACTGTCTACAACTAAAATTGCATCGCCATTTAAAAAAGTGGCATCATCTTCTTCAACTTCTTCAGCAAAGTCAAAGCCATAAGAAAAACCTGAGCAGCCACCACCTGTAACATAGACTCGTAGCATGAGCGAATCATTATTTTCGGCCATCTTTAGTTTTGCTAACTTTTTGGCGGCATTGTCCGTGAGTGTCATGAGATTGTTCATTGTCGTCTCTGATTGTTTTTGTGTTGGTATTATATCATAATCGGCAAGATTTTAATTATACAAGGAATGTCTCTGTTATAATAGATGGCAAACTGTTTGGAAGTATTTTATGATTGATTTTAAAAATGTGTCGGTTCGCCGTGATGGCAGGTTGCTGTTTAGCGATGTCAATTTACAGCTACACAAATCGCAAAAAATTGGTCTGACAGGCAATAATGGCACAGGTAAATCCACCTTGTTTGCTACTTTATTGGGCGAGCATCAGACGGATGTGGGCAGTGTTGAGATGCCAAGTGATTGGCAGATTGCTCACATGGCACAAGAAGTGCACGCAACTAAGATACAAGCGATGGATTATGTGCTGTCTGGTGATGGTGAATGGTATGAGTTAAATCAAAAATTACAAAATCAATCGGCATTGTCCGCCGAAGAGATTGCTCCTATTTATGGGCGGTTTGAGGAGATTGATGGCTTTCGTATACCGACTAAGGCTGCACAGATTCTCTCAGGTCTTGGCTTTAGCGATGGTGATCACACTAGAGAAGTGGCAACTTTCTCTGGTGGCTGGAGGATGCGACTCAATCTTGCTCGTACACTCATGCACCGTGCTGATGTTTTGCTACTTGATGAGCCGACCAACCATTTGGATTTGGATGCGATTTTGTGGTTGGAAGAGTGGCTTGCTAAGTTTGATGGCTTGATATTGTTAATTAGTCATGATAAGGATTTTTTGGATGCGGTGGTGGGACATATTTTGCACATTGAGCAGGGCAAGATTACGCTGTACTCAGGCAATTATAGTCAATTTATTCGTACTCGTGCCGAACGCCTTTCTCAGCAAGCACAAGCCTATGAAAAACAGCAAGCAATAAAAGCACATTTGGAGAATTTTATCCGCCGTTTTGGGGCAAAAGCAACCAAAGCCAAACAAGCCCAAAGTCGTGCCAAACAGCTAGAGCGTATGGCTGATATTGCCCCCGTGATGGCGGATTCAGCTTTTAGTTTTGAGTTTTATCCGCCAAGTCATATGGCAAGCCCATTGATTGTACTGGATAATGCCACCATCGGTTATGACAAACCGCTCATGACAAAGGTAAATTTACAAATCACGCCTGAAGTGCGTTTGGGTATCTTGGGGGCAAATGGTGCGGGAAAATCAACCCTAATTAAGGCGTTGGTTGGCGATTTGCCATTGCTTGGTGGTGCATACAAGGTGTCAGAAACTTTAAAACTTGGGTATTTTAATCAGCATCAGATGGATGCGTTAGATGGCAATGCCACGCCGATGATTCTGCTTCGTAGGCTAGCAGGGGCAACCTCAGATGCTGATTTACGGGCATTTTTAGGGAGTTTTGATTTTCGTGGCGAGAAGATTGATACGCCGTGCTATCTTTTCTCAGGTGGTGAGCGTGCCAGATTGACCCTAGCACTCATCGTTTGGCAGCGTCCGAATGTACTGGTGCTTGATGAGCCAACCAACCATTTGGATTTGCAGATGCGAGATGCACTCATGCTTGCTCTACAAAATTTTGAAGGGGCGTTAATTTTGGTATCGCATGACCGTGGATTGATTACTTCAGTTTGTGATTCTCTCATCTTGGTAGCTGATGGGCGAGCAGAAGAATTCGCTGGCGATATGGTTGATTATGCTGAGCATCTAAGACACGCAAGATTACAAAGACAAGCTAAGACGGTCAGTTTAAATACGCAAAACAAAGTTGCCAATCAGACATTAGGGCTGTCCAAAGAAGAAAAGCGTAAACTGGCGGCTCAAAATCGTGCCAAGACTGCACCACTGCGTAAAGAAATAGAAAGGCTGGAAAAACAGCTAGACAAACTTTCTGATGAGCTGAGTCGTGTTGAAGAAACTTTGTCCGACCAAAGCCTATATGATGATGCTAATAAAGAGAGGTTGTTGTCTTTGTTATCTGAGCAATCTAATTTACAATCTGAGCTTGGCGAGGTAGAAGAGTTACTACTTTTGGCGATGGATAAGCTTGAGTGCTTAGAGCAGTCATTAGAACAAGGTGGCTAGTGATGAAACATGATGTACCTGTTGATTATTATGCGGTTTTGGGTGTGTCAAAGTCAGCAAGCAAAGATGAGATAAAGCGTGCTTATCGCAAACTTGCCACACGCCATCATCCTGATAGAGTGGGAGAGGGTGGTGAGATTGTGCTTATCAATGAAGCCTATGCCACTTTAAAAGATGTGGAGAGTCGTGCCAGATATGATGCTTATCACACCATTTATTGTAGTGTGATGGGCAAGGCGGTTCATCAAATTGGAAAAAAACTGCAACAATCGCCCACAGCTATGGCAAATCTACAAAAAGCCCAAATCAAGGTGCATCAGCTGATGCGTGCCACCGAGCGGCGTTGGCAGACATTGGAGTATGATTGGCAGCATGATAAGGGTGCTTTTAAAAATGCTAAAATATTAATAGATAAAGCATGGACGATGTTCAAGCAAGCCCAAAGCCACACCAAACAACAAGCACTGCCTGTACTTGTCATTAGTGCTGATGTCGCTATGCATGGCGGACAAGTTGGCTTTGTGCATTTTGGTAGGAATATTCGCACCACGCTACCTAAGGGGTTATCAGATGGCTTGCAGGTTAAACTTGTCATTGATGGTGCGGAGGCATGGTTTGTAATCAAGGTGTCTGATGTATCATGTTGATATGGACTGCTGTGGTTAGGTGCGTATTGAAATTTAGCAAAACCTTGCCTTGATGGATTTATAGATTTGTTTTTTAAGGAATGATAAGAGAGATGATGAATACAACTTTTGCTCCGCCTTTTTGGCTAAAAAACCCACACATTCAAACAATCCTACCAAAATTTTTGGTGAAAGATACACTTGATTATGAACGCCATCTTTACAAAGACAGTTTGGATGAGAGTGATGTGGCATTTGATTATCTACTGGCGGATGATGTCTTGGTAGATGGTAAATACCAAAAACCGTTGGTTGTACTGTTTCATGGCATGGAGGGTTCAAGCCAAAGTCATTATGCACGAACGCTTGCTAAGCAGGTGCAGACGGCAGGTTTTCATTTTGTGGTGCCTCATTTTCGCTCGTGTGGCGGCGTGGCGGTATCTGGCAAGATATTTTATAATGCAGGCGATACTGCAGAGTTACACCATTATTTAGGCATCTTAAAACAGCAATATCAGACCATCTATGCGATGGGCGTGTCTTTAGGTGGTAATGCCCTTGCCAAATACATGGGCGAGTATGGCACTGATGCCATCTGTGAGCGTGCGGTGGTGGTGTCTGCTCCTGTGGACTTGGCGAGTGCGTCGATTGCGATGGATCGACTGCTTGCCAAGAAAATCTATACGCCATATCTGTTAAATCCTATTATTAAAAAAGCACTGGACAATCGGATTACTGCTGATGAAATCACTACTCTAAAGCGTGCTAAATGTATGGGTGATTTTGATAATATATTTACCGCACCTCGCCATGGTTTTGTCTCTAAAAATGATTATTATCGTCAAGCGTCCGCTTTGCCTTATTTAAAGGAAATAGTCAAGCCGACACTCATCATCACCGCTAAAGACGATCCGTTTTTGGGGGTAACGGCGGAGTGTGGCGATGTTTCATCACAAGTTGTTCTGCTAACTACCGAGCATGGCGGTCATATTGGCTTTATTGATTATGATTATGCTACTCGTGCATTTTGTATGGATTATATTCCAAAGCGGGCATTGGCATTCTTTGAGGGTTGTGTGTGATGCGAATGCTATTTTTGGTGGCCATTGTCATTTTATTTCAGCTGTTTACTTTTATTGTCGGTCGTGGGCTTGAGTGGTTGGTGCGCCCGTATGTCGCCAAGCCTAGACGATGGATCACGCCGGCGTTCTTTGTGGTGAGTAATGTGTTTTTGGCGGTGTTGTTCTTCGGTCAATTTCGCCTTGGTGTGGGCTATCTGGCGGTGTTGTGGCTTGGCGTGCTAACCGTGATGATGGTGGTTTTGGCATCGTTTATCTTGCGTAGGTTATCGCTTGATGGGCGGTTTTCTACCGTGATTAGGGTATTTGCTGTTTTGGTGTTTGGTGTGTTGGTGGGGTTGTCAGTTTATAATGCCTATACACCGACCGTGCGATATCTGTCGGTGCAAATTGATAAACCGATGGCAAAGCCTGTACGCATTGGGTTGGTATCAGATTTACATTTGGGCAGTCTGTTTGGTGCAAATCAACTAGATAGACTATCTGAGTTATTAAAAGATGAGCGAGTTGACCTATTACTCATGGCAGGCGACATCATGGACGATGATACAAAAGCCTATGACGAACAGAATATGGCGGCGGCGTTTGCACGAGTGGTTACAGCTACCACAGATGGCGTAGTAGCAAGTTTGGGCAATCATGATTTGTATGATACCGATGCTTACCTTGATATTGTTCAGGCGATCCGTGAGGCAGGAGCGACTTTGCTTGATGATAAGGTTGCGACCATTTATGCAGGCGGTGTACCGCTTTCTATTATTGGTCGCTTTGATGATCATGTGCTTAATAGACAAAGCAGTGATGAGTTGTATGGTCAGCTTAGTCAGCAACAACAGTTACAGCCTGTAATCCTGCTTGATCATCGTCCCAGTCAGATCGATGAGAATGTCAAGTTGCCCATAGATTTGCAGGTGTCGGGACATACGCATAATGGGCAGTTGTTTCCTGCCAATTTTATTGTAAAAATGCTAAACCGTGTTGCTTATGGGTATAGACTCATCAATGGCACACACATCGTGGTATCATCAGGCTATGGTTTTTGGGGCATACCTTTGCGTTTGGGCAGTCAGTCAGAGCTATGGGTGATTGAATTGTCAGGTAAGTAGGTCTTATTCATCAACCGCAAAAAATTAAAGAGTAAATAAAAAAGCGTTTTGATAATGAACGCTTTTTTATTTACTTGATAACCTAGTCAAAGCTGTGCAAGCCAGTATTTAACTGGCTTTTAAACCTAAGACATCTTGCATGTCGTACAGACCTGCTGGTTGCTTGCTTGCCCAAATGGCAGCACGCACTGCCCCTGCAGCGAAAGTTAGGCGACTCATTGCTTTGTGTGTGATTTCGATGATTTCGCCATTCATGATGAACTCGACCGTATGCTCACCGACAATCTCACCGCCACGAATGGCGTGCATACCAATCTCGCCTTGACTGCGTTTGGTCGCACCTTGACGACCATGAACAAGGGCGGTTTTTAGGCTTTGCCCACGAGCGGTGGCAACCGAATTTGCCATCATTAGGGCTGTGCCAGACGGTGCATCAATCTTATGTTTGTGGTGATGCTCAATAATCTCAACATCAGCATCTAACCCCAATACCTTGGCTGTGGTGGCAAGTAGATTTAGGCTTAGGTTGACACCTGTTGAGAAGTTGCCTGCATAGACGATGGGAATGGTTTTGCTTGCTTCTTGTAATTTGGCTTCTTGTTCATCACTAAGACCAGTTACACCCATCACAAGGGCGGTCTTATGGGTAGTGCATTGAGCGAGTACTTCATCTAGTGCTTCAGGTAAGCTAAAGTCAATGAGTGCGTTAATTCCTGACACATCCAGCGTGCTTAGAGCAACGCCATTTTTGCCTGTCCCAATAAACTCACCGGCATCTACCCCAATGAGACTTGAGATACCACGCACAAATGCACCTTTTAGGGTGGTGTTTGGATTGTCTTGGGTGGCTTGTAGTAGCATTCGCCCCATGCGACCTGACGCACCCATGATGCCGATATTTAGGCTATTCATGCTTTGTCCTTATATTAGATGGTTTGATGTGTTTTGATTATAACAAACCTTGTGTGGTTTTTCATCAGTATCTGTAAAGAAAAAACCGATGAAAAACCAAAAAATCTCGCCAAAATTGATGTTTTGGTGAGATAATGGCAATTACCAAGTATAGCCCAATCGGATACCTGCTTTGGTTTGCTTATCTGTTTCGTCACCATAATGCTGTTCAACCTGCACGCTGGCATTTAACAATCCTCGTTGCACCATCACACCAACATTGGCATATTTATCATCGCCAAAGTGTTGTGCAAAGCGATGATTATTGACCGATACCACACCCATTCCTTGATTATGCTGATAACCCAAGCCGATACTTGGGGTGATGGTCAATGTGCCATAACTTAGGGCGGTTTGTAGCTGGATATCGCCACCAATTTGGTTGATATGCGTGCGGTCTAGTGCGATATTTGCCCCATTGAGATGATAATTTGCCCCATCAAGTTTGTGATGGCGAGCATAGACGCTTGGTAAGATTACGATTTTTTCGCCAAATTGATGATTAATGCCTATGCCAACGCTTGAAAAATGACGCTTGTTATGATTGCTTGCCACTACGGCATTGGTGCGACCAAAGCCTAAATCCAACATAAAGGCAGTATCATGCCAATGATATTTGGCAAAAATATTAGCAAGCATGCTGTTTTGTTCAGTATGCATACTATCAGCCAGTTGAGCGGTACTGTTTTGTTTCGTGATGGCGACGCCGTAGCGTAGATTGTCCGTTTGGCGACTTAAGCCAAGCTGTTGACTGTTGGTTTTGCGGTCATATGGACGGTATAAATTGCTTTGATGCGTGCCTTGACTATGATCAGCTTGCAACCAGATACCGCTCAAATTACCATGTAAAGTCTGACTTAGGCGATGACTCAGCGATAAAATATCGTACGCCTGCAATGATAAATCTGACAACGCAGCATTGGTATAACGGCTGATGATGTCAGCTTGTTTTTGTTGAGCTAAACGCTCACGCTCTGCTTGTTCAGCCTTAGCCTTTTCTTCTGCTTCACGAGCTAAACGCTCTTTCTCTGCTTGCTCTTTTGCTAAGCGTTCCGCTTCTAGTCTTTCTTTTTCAAGTTGAGCTAAAAGCTCACGCTCTGCTTGTTCAGCCTTAGCCTTTTCTTCTGCTTCACGAGCTAAACGCTCTTTCTCTGCTTGCTCTTTTGCTAAGCGTTCCGCTTCTAGTCTTTCTTATTCAAGTTGAGCTAAACGCTCACGCTCTGCTTGTTCAGCCTTAGCCTTTTCTTCTGCTTCACGAGCTAAACGCTCTTTCTCTGCTTGCTCTTTTGCTAAGCGTTCCGCTTCTAGTCTTTCTTTTTCGGCTTGTTTGTCCAATTCTGGATTGTACAAATAGAACGCTTGTGCGTCATTGCCCAGCGTATAACGGTACGCTCCCAAATCCACAGCACTGTTCGCTAGTGTTATGGTCGGGTTGTTTTGGTTGCCCAGTGTCTTGATGAGTGTGAGCTTGCTGTTTGGGGCGGCAGGTTCTGCACCGTCATTGGCAATGTGCAAAGTGTGCTGACCTGCGGTCGTGCCATGCACCACAATCTGATCGCCCAGTAGGTCTTTGATGCGGGTGCGATAATAAATCTGGCTACTGCCTGTCAAATCGCCCAAAACATTTAGGGTGTGAAAGTCGCCATCTTGGCTGAGTTTGATGGCACTACTGTTGAGTGTCAAATTGCCAATCGTGCCATTTTGATTCATCTGCCATTGACTATGATTGAGTTTTAGATTGGTGTTTTGAGAACCCAAGATAGAACCTGTCCAATCGGTGGCGGTCAAGGTTGCCCCAGCGTTGCCATCAAGATGGACATCGCCTTTTAAGACGGTATCTACTCGATGAGTTTGCTGGTCGGTAGGCGACAGCGTTTGGCAGTCAATCAAGCCGTTATAGTCTGAGCGAACGCACAGTTTGCCCTGACTGTTTGGCAAAAATCCAATGTCAAATTTGGCATTGTTTTTCCCCACCAAATTGGCATAGATGGCATTTGCCCCTCGTGCCGACATGACGGTGGCGTGATTATTGGCGTTGATGGTTTTGGCAGTATATTGTGTCTCTACCCAAGTGTTTTTATTGGGGTCAAAATCTTTTTGGCTAAGATGGTCAAACGCCTTTGGTGTGGGTCTGCCTGCCAAAATAAGTGTGCCATCTTGGGCGGTCAAGTCATTGACAAAACTACCGCCTGTCAGTAGCCATTTTGCCTGTTTATTTGTGGGATTAAAGACGACATTAAGCTCGCCTTGTTGTTCTGTATTGCCCAACTGACCTGCAAAAGCGGTCATCACGCCTTGACTGTCCAGCAAGGCTTGTTTGGCATTTTGGGCTTGCGTGGCATCACTGCCCAAATCGATGTAGTTGGCGGTATTTGCCCCAGATTGTCTGTCCAGATGGGCATTGCCAATGACGGCATAATGTCCGTTTTTGTCCTTGTCAAAGACAAAATCACGAGACGAACGCCATGTCAAAGTAGAAGCCGCTTGGGTGTTGTTATTGATGATTTTGGCACCGTCGTCAACATTGTGCAGGTAGTCGGTGGTGATGGATTGACCGTTCAAATCTAGCACACCGCCTTTGTGTCCAAAACGAAAATCGTTGTTTTTGACTTGGTTGGCACGGTTGAGAATGACTTGACCACGACCGCTGGCCAGCTCTACATATTTGGCAGCTTGCCCGTCTTTATCCAAGATGACTGTGCCATCGCCCACGCTGATGCCGCCTTGATTGTTGCCTTGCCCACTGATGGTCAGTGTGCCAGCACCCAGCTTGGCAAGATATTCGTCGGTTTGCCCAAGCTGGCTGTACACAGTGATTTTTTCTTTGATACCAACTTGGTAATCCACATGACTACCATCGCCCACATAGATACCACCGCCTGTGTGCGTCTTGTTATCGCCTGTGATGAGCAGGTTGGTTGGTGCGTCTGTACCAATATAAAGTGAGCCGCTTTTTTGATCAATGTCGCTAGTAAGTGTTAGTGTACCACTGGTGTCAATGTACACATCTTTGTGTTTTTCTACCAAAGTCTCGTCAAGCTGTGTGTCGTCCTCTTTCTGTTGCCAGACCAGCGCGTCCGATGTAAGGGGGGGGGCTATGGCATTATTGTATTCGGTCAGTTGTTTGAAATATGGGTCAAACAGGGTGTATTGGTCGCTATACGCATTGACTCGGTTGATGCGGTCTTGGTTGGTCGCACCGCCATTGCCACTTTGTACAAAACCGATCAATTCCCATTGCTGGGTCAGTTTGTTAAATCCATAAAGACCGCTGCCGCTATCACCCGGCTGAATGGCAGCGGCTAGGGGTAGACGCTTGCCATCTGGTGTGACGATAGGGGTGTCATTGGCATCATAAAATTTGCGATAATCGGTGTCTTCGCCAGTCAGATAAAAGGACAGATTGTTGGCATCGGTGTTGTTTTTGCTGTAATTGACAGAAAGTTCTGGTTTTAGGGCAGGGGGCAGACCTGCGGTCAAAAATTCATGCACAAAAGTATTTGTGCCCAAGTCTGTCAGATGTGGATACACGCCTTGAAATGGCACAGGATCACCTGTGTTTGGGTCTACCATTTCTAGCACGCCAGCACCCACATGAACAAAAGCACTGTAATTTTCTACCTTAAAGTTGCCCATGTCATCTAGGCTTGGTGTTGGTGCGGTTTCGGTAACTAGCTTGTGTAAGCGTGGTAGGGCAATGTCATACACAGAGCCCATACTATAATATGTCCAAAAATCGCTATTGGCATCGCTTGCGGTTGCTTCATCTTCGGTTTTGATGATTTTGCGATTGTCAAAACCTGCTGGGTAGCGATTTGTATGCACACCGTGTACATTGAGGTCTTTTTCCATGTCGTTGCGTTTGACGACAAAATAGTGATTTTTTGGGGCGTGATGACTGTCATTTGCCCCAAAGCTCAGTCCATCGTACACCAGTTGCAAATTGCTAGCGGCGGTGTTGGAACGATCTTTGGCAAATTGTTGATGGTCTTGCCCAAGCAGTACATAGGTCGGATTGTGCTGTACTGTCCCTGTTAGCTGTGGTGAGATGAGCGTAACCACGCCAGATTTGGTATTGGCGGCACTAAAATCAGGCACGGGCACACCTGTTGGCAGTAGCGTACCGATGATGTCGCCATTTTTGTTGCGAATCACAATGTCGGTTGCACCAGCTACAAATTCGCCTTTATTTTCGGCAAAATCTCGATAGGTTTGCAAATCAATGTCATCACGAATACTAGAAGCATGGGCAATATGGCTGGCAATGGCGGTGGCAAGAAGGGTGCGTTTTAGCATAAAAAATCCTTTGTTGAATCTTATTAGGGAAAATTTTTTGTTATTATTCAATAAAAAATACCCAAAAGCAAGACAGAAAATCTGTAAAACTTCACTTTTTTGCAAAGATTGGGTAAAAAACCCCCAACGATTGCTGGGGCTTGAAGTGATGGGGTCTGTTAGCTCGACAAAAAGATGATACAAACAATTTTAACTTTTACAAGTTAAAATTGATATAGACGGCGTTGTAAAAATTATTTAATCACTGTTGCATAAAGCACGGTTACCAAAGCTACCTAAGGATATAATGTTGTTTTCTTATTAATATTTGTTTGGCTTGTATTTTAGTAATTCTTGCCTTGCGTTCTTTAGCTTCGACCTCCAAGTGTTCAACAATATTTTTCTAAGCCACCTATGCGGTGTGCTACGCACTTTGTTCCTCCTCGTTGTCTTGCAGTGCTTTCTAAGCCACCTATGCGGTGTGCTACTAGATATTTTATATAAAATATCTTATGTAATCAAGGTTTATGGTGTGATATATTAAAAATACCAATATTTTTTTGTTTATTGATAAACCCTTGATTTTATTTTTAAAAATTATAAACAATAAGTGTCCACATATTGATTTTTGGTGAGTGATGGACTGATTGCAAAATTGAAACAAGCACGGCTTGTTACCGTGCTTGTTTCAATAGATTAGTCAAACAAATCTTTGACATCATCTTTTATTTTATCAAAAAAGCCTTTTTTCTTGGCATTGGCAATATTTTCCTTGCCGAGATTTGCTTTGAATTGACGCAACAGCTCTTTTTGTTCATCACTTAGGTTGGTTGGGGTCTCAACGATGATACGACAAATTAAATCGCCCACCATGCCACTGCGTACAGTTGTAACACCTTTGCCACGCACTCGTAGCAGTTTGCCAGTTTGAGTGCCTTCAGCAACTTTGATTTTTAGGCGACCATCTAGGGTTGGTATCTCAACTTCATCACCTAAGGCGGCGGTGGCTATATCTACAGGAATATCCATGTGCAAATCCGCACCGTTGCGGGTAAATATTTCATGATCTTTGACATGAATCTCTACATACAGATCGCCATTTGGCATACCAGTATCGCCTGCCTCACCTTTGCCTGCTAGACGCACACGGTCGCCATTGTCCACACCAGCGGGAATGGATACCTCTAGAGTCTGAGATTTTTGTTGTTTGCCTTCGCCATGACAGTCTGGGCAAGGGTTCTTGATGGTTTTGCCAGTTCCATGACAGTTAGGGCAGGTCTGTTGCATAACAAAAAAGCCTTGCTGTACACGCACTTGACCATGACCGCCACAACTGGTACAAGTAACGATGTCGGCGTCTGATTTCGCCCCTTTGCCATGACAGGTGGTACAGCTGACCGATGCACTAAAGTTGATTTCTTTTTTACAGCCTTTAACCGCTTCTTCGAGTGTTAAAGCCAGTCGGTATAATAGGTCATTGCCCTTGCTAGCACGAGAGCTACGAGAACCACCAAAAAAGTCGCCAAAACCACCACCGCCGAACTGTCCAAAAATATCGCCAAAGATGTCGCTAAAATCGCCACTAAAGCCACCTGCACCACCAAATCCGCCATTATTCATGCCTTGTTCAAAGGCGGTATGACCCATGCGGTCATAACTGGCACGCTTTTGGGCATCGGATAATACCTCATATGCCATCGTGGCTTCTTTGAATTTTTCTTCGGCACTTGGGTCGTCTGGGTTTTTATCGGGGTGGTATTTCATTGCCAGACGGCGATAGGCTTTTTTGATTTCTTTCTCGTCTGCTGATTTATCCACACCTAGGACGGTATAAAAATCTCTACTCATGTTAATTCCACAATATCAAGATAGTTTTGCCTTTAATGGTGGTTGTGTCTGTTTTATCAAGGCAGATGATAAGAAAAATTAAGAAAATTATGAAAATGAAGCAAAGCGGGTAGATGTGTCATTCACCAACACAGGCTGAGTTGGTGAATGACTAAGTTGAACCAAGCAGTAAAACCACAAAAGGATAATCAACCAGGCTGTTGTGAATAGGTTGCTTGTTTATCAGCCATATTAAAAAATATGCCCAATTCATCAATGGTTCGTTGGATGATTGATGACATCACCAATCGTTAGCTACTGGGCATTGACAAAATCAATCAGCTCGCTTGTGTCAATCTGTCCTTCAAAGAGTGTGCCGTTTTCATGAAAAATGGCAGGCGTGGCAAAAATGGCTAAGGCGTGGGCGATCTGTTGGTTACTGGCAAGTTTGTTGTCTAAACTTTGACAATCTTGGGCGGTGTGAATGTCTTTCATGGCAGCACTTAATAGTGCAGCTCGCTTGTCATTATCAGATTCGCACCAGATTCTAGCCATAGGAACATGCGACTCATCATAGATGGGGTAGCCGATGGCCTTGACGGTGATGCCTTGACTATTTAGTTCATGGATTTTTTCATGAAAAATCCTGCAATACGGACAATGAATGTCCGTGGCCACATATAAAGTAGCATGGCGTTGACCTTTGGCAGGGTAGGTGGTTAAGGCTTGCTCATCAAGTTGGGTAAAAACATGGCGGTTTTTGGTGAGTTCAAACTCATCATCAAGACCTGCTAAGCGACCATTTTTGATGACAGAAATCTCTGAATTGATGAAATATTTGCCATCACTACTCACCAAAAAGGTCGTGCCACTACCTGACACGCCCCACAGTAGCCCATCAACATTTGTGTGATAAAACATACTTTGCTCATTGATGTTTTTTAGAGCGGTCATGTTGTTCAGTAAGGCGGTTTTATGGGTGTTGCTGATGGGTGTACCTGCCTTTCCTGAGCTGATTTGTCCATTGATGGGGGTGATTGGGCTTGGGTTTGGTTCGATGTTGCCACCAATGATGTAGCTTAGGTCATCAGTGATGAGTAGTGGTTCTTGATCACCTGCCAAACGAATCTGTGTGAGTGATGTGATGGGGCTTGGGCTAATATCTGCAATCGGTACAATCAGCCCTGCATCAAAGAGCATACGGCGGATATCGTCATGCGTTGGTGCGGCGTTGGCGGTGTGAATGCTTGCCATGATAATGAGACTTGCAAGTATAGACTTGATGATGTTCATAGATTTCATATGTGTCACTAATAAATATTGTGCGTAAGTGTTTAATTGATGATATTGACTATTAAAACTGTGCCACTTCTTCTGCTGTCAAAAATCGGCATTCGCCCATCTCTAGACCGTCTAGGTTGATTGCACCGATACTGGCTCGGTGAAGCTCGATGACTTTATTACCAAAATACGCCATCATGCGTTTGACCTGATGATACTTGCCTTCGGTGAGTATCAAAGTAGCGTGTGTCTCATCGCTAAAAGACAGCTGAGCAGGACGAGTTTTAACATCATCACCTTCTAATAAGATGCCATTTGCCACCTGCTTGATGGCGTTCGCTTGTTCATCGGCAGTCATGGGGTCGGCAAGGGTGAGTTCATAGCGTTTGGGCTGATGGCGTTTGGGGCTAGTAACTCGGTGTAGCCACGCCCCATCGTCTGATAGGAGCAATGCTCCTGTGGTATCAACATCAAGCCGTCCTGCGATGCGTAAACTTGATACTTCTGGCACAGCGATCAGCTCGGTTACGATAGGGTATTCTTTGGCTTTTAGGGTGCATTCAAATCCATCTGGTTTGTATAGCAGAATGTAGCGGTTGCCGTCCGCCACGGATAAGGGTTCGCCCGCCCACAACACTTCATCATCTACGCCAATGTGCGTGCTACCATTTTTGTTGATTTCGTCATTGATGGTAACCTCGCCTCGGTGGAGTATCTTTTTGCACTCACTACGAGACAGCCCAGTCGCTTTGCTTAGAAATTTATCAAGTCTCATGATTTTTATCGCTTAAATAAAGTAAAATAATGGGTTAAAATAGCCTTAGTCTATCATATTTACCCAGATTAACAAATAAAAAATGACCTATCACACTCCTGCTATCCCCTGCCAAGCTGTCTATGAAATCAAAAAGAGCGAATTTCTCGCCTTTGCTTATCCCATTAACAATAAAAGCGATATCATGTTTCATGTGGAACATTTACGCCAGACCTATCCTGATGCTCGCCATCATTGCACCGCTTATATCATCGGTGATCCACATAACACCACATCGGCAGGCTTTGATGATGATGGTGAGCCAAATGGTACGGCAGGAAGACCGATTTTAAATGTTTTGCAACATAAGGGCATTGGTAATGTGTTGGTCGTGGTGGTGCGATATTTTGGGGGGATTAAGCTTGGGGCAGGGGGGTTGACTCGAGCCTATGCGACCGCAACACAACTGGTGGTAGATGAGATGGCACTGACCATCTTTGTGCCTAAATCTGTGCTGACCGTTGCCACCACCTTTGCTCACGAAGCCCAAGTTCGTTATTTGGTTGGGCAAATGGACGGTGAGATTTTATCGGTGGATTATGGTGCTGATGTCGTGATGAGTGTGCAGATGGATAGCGAAAAAGTGAGTGAATTTGGCGGTGGTCTTGGGGTTTATGGGTTGCTTTTGGACGAAGAGAGCGAAGAATAAAAAATCCTTTAAAATTCGCATCTTAAAGGATTTTTTGGTGGGGCTATTGATTAGATTTTACATGCACCGCCTTCACAATCATCAATAGCGGTGTCGCTGTCAAAACCGCCACTGACTGCACTGTCGGCAAAGTCGCCTAGCATGACATCAAAGTCTAGTTCATCAAAATTGACATCAAGTTCATCGGATTGGGTTTGTGCGTTCATAACATACCTTTAATGTTTGGTCAAATCTAAGAGAGTGATTAGTGAGCCATTATATCAAAAATGACATCAAAAAACTGCCAAAATTAGCAAGGTGTGCAGATATTGGCGGTTGTGCAATTGTTTATCATCATTTTATAATTAAACATAAAGCCACAGAGAAAACCCTGTGGCTTTATGTTATCTTACTTTTCCATCTACTCCATGTTTGTAATCCATCACTTATCAGCGTTCATCCATGTGGCGTATCCATTTGCCATCTCCTTGCTGATGTGCGTATTATGCCAATTTCTGATATGTATGAAAATACGCTAATATCGTAAAGTTGTGTAAGAAAATGCTTACAAGAAGTTTACCACATCGGTGGTGTCTATCTTGGCAAGCCTGCTTGTCCTTGCCATAAATATAGCTAAAAGCTGATGCCAGATGCTAAGCATTGCCAAGCTCGTTGCCCAAAATAGATAAAACACTTTATAATACCCCCATGATAACCACTGGTTCAACTCTTTATTACTCATGCTAAAGCCAAAAACTAAACCAACATTAGAAACAAAATGACAGCCAAGCCCAAAGACTTGCCCATGCTAGACGGTGTATCCGCCAGTATGATTTATCTAGAGAAAATGGATGCTGTGGTGCAACCAAAGCGTCTTTTTGATTTTTTGTGCCAAAAGTTCGCCCACATTGCTGTTAATGAATGGCGACAGCGGTTTGTTGATGGGTTGGTGTTTTGGGATGATGGTGTGCCTGCTTGTATTGATGATGAGTATGACTATGGGCGGACGATTTATTATTATCGGTTTTTAAAACATGAAATCATTGTGCCGTTTTCTCATGAAATTATCTTTGAAAACCAAGAATTGATGGTGGTGGATAAGCCACATTTTTTGACCATAACACCCAGTGGTCAATATGTACAACAGACACTACTGACTCGCCTAAAAAAAGACAGTGGCAATTCCAAGTTATCGCCCATTCATCGACTGGATAAAGAAACGGCAGGGCTGATACTCATCAGTAAAAATCCTGCCACTCGTGGGCTTTATCAATCCTTATTTAAAAGCCAAAACATCAAAAAAATCTATCACGCCATAGCACCTGTTAGGCATGATTTAATGTTTCCGCTGGATTTGCACTTACATCTGGTGCGAAAAGAGCCATTTTATACCATGAAAGTGGCAGACGGCACGCCCAATTCTCACACGCACATCACCCATCTTCAGACAAGGGGCGACTGGGCAAAGTATGAACTATATCCCACCACAGGCAAGTTACATCAGTTGCGTGTGCATCTAAGTCATCTGGGCATTCCCATCAAAAACGACCCATATTACCCTACGGTACGCCATAAAGCACCTGATGATTTTGGTTCACCGTTGCAACTGCTAGCAAAGTCGTTGTCTTTTATTGATCCTATTACTGGCGAGCTGATGGCTTTTGAGTCGAAGCGTCAGTTGGAATTCTAGCTTGCAGGTATGATTGACAAAGGTGTTAGGAGATGCTAATGTGGCAAAATCCGCACAGCTGATGGCAAGATTGGCAGGTGGATGATTGATGAGACATAGATTGTTATCAAGGAGTGTGCGATGAGCGAATTTGTTACTTGTGATTTATTGGACGAAAATGAGGATAAGGATATTGGGGTTGTCAGCCCAAGCATTGACGGTAAGTGTTTTAGGAATTTTGGTGGTAAGTTGGCATTTGGCGGGCAAGCCGTTACTGTAAAATGCTTTGAGGATAATTCTCGTGTTAAAGAGCTGTTGGCAACCAAAGGTGAGGGCAGAGTGCTTGTCGTTGATGGCGGTGCTTCCATGCGTTGTGCATTGCTTGGCGATATGATTGCAAAAGGGGCAGTAGAGCAGGGTTGGGCAGGCGTGATTGTCTATGGGTGCGTGCGTGATGTTGATGAATTGGCTGTGCTTGATTTGGGTGTGCAGGCATTAGGATGTATTCCCAAAAAATCCACCAGAAAAGGTGTGGGTGAGACGGGCATTACCCTAAATTTTGGGGGTGTGAGTATCTGTGAGGGCGACTATGTCTATGCGGATAATAATGGCGTTTTGGTTTCTAAGATCAAACTATTATGATTGTCCAGATTGATGCTTTACTGTTCCTTAAAACCTATCTAAACTTACCCAAAGGCAAATTTAGCGTTTAATTTCTACTTCATCACCCATTGCTCTTGTCATTTGACTTAAGACTTACATAAGCTCCATAGACTAACACGGTAGAACCTACCGCTTGTTGAAATTAAGATAAAGTTAAGACTTTATCCGCCTGTTTTAAAATGTTTAAGCTTGCATTGACATCACGGTCATGATTTGCCTTACAATTTGGACAAGTCCAATGACGTGTTGCTAATGTCAAGTTTTCTTTAGTTACTACAAAACCACAACATGAACAGGTTTTACTACTTGGATAAAATCTGCCCACTTCTTTGACGGTTTTATTGTGTATATTGGCTTTATAAATCAGTTGTCTTTTAAACTCATAAAAACCCAAATCGCTGATAGCAAGGCTTAGTTTACGGTTTTTTACCATACCTTTGACATTTAAGTTTTCTATACAAATCACATCAAATTGTTTAACAAGCTTGCTTGTTAATTTGTGCAAAAAGTCTTTTCTGACACAACTGATTTTATGGTGCAATCGTGATAGCTTGGTTTTCGCTTTTTCACGGTTGTTACTGCCTTTTTGTTTTCTTGATAAAGATTTTGACAATCTTTGTAGTTTTTTAAGTTTGCTTTTTAAAGGTTTTGGTGCTTTAACTTTTTCGCCATTGGATAATACCGCCAAGTCTGTAACCCCTAAATCAATGCCAACACTTTTGTGTGTTTTGGTATTTAATTTTGGTAAATTGTTGATTTCTACGCCAACAGACACAAACCATTTACCGCCTTTTTTAAAAACGGTAGCATTCATCAATTTACCCATAAAACGCAAGTTTTCTGTTAATTTTACAAAGCCTAGATTTGGGATTTTTATCTTTTTGCCAATGATTTTGAACTGGTCATTGGTTAGGCTAAATCTGTCATTCACGCCTTTGGTTCTAAATTGTGGGTATTTGGCTCGCCCTTTAAAAAAGTTGTCAAATGCCTTGCCTAGCTGAATAATGGCTTCTTGTGGGGAGCATTTGGTAACTTCGCTCATAAAGGGGAATGCTTGCTTTTTTATGCTATTAAGCTGTTTTCTTAGTTTAAATTGGCTTGGGTTTTTAAGTTTGCTGTTGTCAACTTGTATGCCATTTTTTAAGCAATCATTACGGTATTTTTTATCGGCTTCGTATTGTGTTTGCCATTCATTTAACGCCCAGTTATAGGCAAAGCGAGCCACTCCGCAAGCTTTTTTAAAATATGTCGCTTGTTTGTTATTTGGAGCAAGCTCTATGATGTGTCCTAATATCATGGCTGTTCTTTGACCATTTGCTTGACTTGTTTTTTGTATTTTCTAAGCCCATACAATCGGCTACTAAAGCTATGAATGATGCAAGCATATCTTCAACCAGCTCTTGTTGTGGCGATAGTTTTTCTTGATTGGCAACCACAATTTGACAGTTATGGCGGTTTGCCATGTGTTCAAAATAATTAAATCCAAAACATGCAAGACGGTCTTTGTGAGCGACATACAAAGTTTTTATCTCACCAATTTCTATTCTGTCCATAAGTGATAAAAAAATTTTG
Source organism: Moraxella sp. E33BD (assembly GCF_041807865.1). NCBI lineage: Bacteria > Pseudomonadati > Pseudomonadota > Gammaproteobacteria > Moraxellales > Moraxellaceae > Moraxella > Moraxella sp. E33BD. The sequence goes on from NZ_JBGTZD010000011.1 coordinate 20,221, forward strand.
CGTTTAAAGTTTAAGCCGCCACCGACTTCACTATGCCATTCATCAACGGCGATGCCTTGTGCTAAACAAAAGGTTTGCATGGCTTCTAGTTGTGATTGCAAATCGTCTTTTTGAGCATGGCTTGACACTCGGCAATAAACAACGATTTTACCTTGATTGTTTGGCTTTTCAAGATTTAAGACTTTAAATATATCATCATCAGTATAAACACGGTGGTTGGTTTCCGTTCTAAGTGGTACAAGGCGTTTTTCTCTATCCCAACGCCTCAATGTAGATACTGACACACCGTTTTTTAGCAAATTCTTTGGGTTTATACATGATTAATAACCTATCTATTTTATAGTATTATAGATAGTTTAGATATATTTTCAATGCCTAGTTAATTGCTCTAAAAACGCCTAAATAAGGGCGTTTTTTGGTTGTAGGCGGTCATTCATGACGATTAGTTTGGCTAAGGTGAGTATTTTTGTATCAATGTATCAAAGAAAATTAGGTATAATTATGGTGTTTTTTGTCAAATGACCATCGGTATGCCTAACACGATGTTTTTTGTTCAGAATTTTCTCAATGATGGAAAACGCAGTGGATGACGATTGATGTGGTAGAATGTTGGGTTTTTTGAATCTTTAAATACTTAAAAGTAAATGAGTACATGTTGGCTCATTGATCAATATTAAGCAGGAGTTTGTATGCGTGCTTTGGTAAACGCCTATCTAAAAGCAGGACTAGTACCCATGATTATTTTGGGGTTGGTGCTTGGGGCGATTGTGGGGGCGGTGTTGCCTTCGGTTGGTGCGGCTGTCGGCATTTTGGGGTCGATTTTTGTGGGTGCGTTAAAGGCAGTTGCTCCGATTTTGGTATTCTTCTTGGTGATTGCAGCGGTAACTTCTCATCGTGGCGGTGGCGATTTACGCATCAAACCTGTGTTTATTCTGTATTTGGTAGGGACATTTACTGCGGCATTGACAGCGGTTGTGGCAAGTTTTGCTTTTCCAACAGAGCTTGCACTCGTAGCGGCAGAGGGCATGGAGCAGACGCCACCACAGCATCTGAAGGAAGTCTTGACTACGCTACTAATGAATCTGGTGGCAAACCCTGTCAAATCATTGGCAGAGGCGAACTACATGGGTATCTTGACTTGGGCGATACTCATTGGCTTGGCACTGCGTCATGTCAGTGAGGCTACTCGCCAAGTGGCAACCAGTCTAAGCAGTGCCATCACAAGCGTGGTCAAGTGGATCATCGCCTTTGCTCCAATTGGTATCTTTGGATTGGTGGCGGTAACCGTCGCTGAAACAGGACTTGAAGCATTGTTTGGCTATGCTCATTTGCTAGCGGTGTTGGTGGGTTGTATGTTATTCATCGCTTTGGTGATAAACCCCATCATTGTCTTTGCCATGACTCGAAGCAATCCTTATCCGCTGGTGTTGGCGTGTCTGCGTGAATCAGGTGTAACGGCGTTTTTTACTCGTTCATCGGCGGCAAACATTCCTGTAAATATGAATCTTGCACGCAAACTTGGACTCAATGAGGAGACCTACTCAGTAACCATTCCTTTGGGGGCGACCATCAACATGGCAGGTGCTGCCATTACCATCAATGTGCTGACCTTGGCGGCAGCTCATACACTAGGTATTGATGTGTCATTTGGTTCGGCATTGTTGCTTGCCATCATTGGTAGCTTGGCGGCTTGTGGTGCATCGGGTGTGGCAGGTGGCTCACTGCTACTGATTCCGATGGCGAGCAATTTATTTAGCATTCCTAATGACATTGCCATGCAGGTGGTAGCGATTGGCTTTATTATTGGTGTGGTGCAAGACTCGGCAGAAACGGCGTTAAATTCATCAACCGATGTGCTGTTCACGGCGGCGGCTGACCCCAAATACCACTATAAGGGCTAAAAAGCCAATCATAAGAAAACCGACCATCATCAGGTCGGTTTTTGTTTTTGTGCTTGTGCATTGTATGGGTAGGTAGTGATTAACATTCAAAATAAATTGATATTATTTTTTTGTGTAACTGCTTGTATCTTGGTGATTATGATTTATAATAATAACTTATACATATATTACTAGGATTGATAATCGTGAGTACCACACTGCGTCAGCTACGAGCTTTTGTCTTGGTTGCTGAACAAAATAGCTTTACTAAGGCCGCTGAAACTTTGTGTTTGACTCAGTCTGCTCTAAGCGGTTTGATTAAAGAGCTTGAACAAAATCTAGATGTCAAGCTCTTTGACCGTACGACTCGCAAGCTAAACCTATCTGATGCAGGAATGCGACTACTGCCACAGGCTCGCCGTGTGCTAAACGAAATGTCTGTGCTAAATGAAAAAGTCTCCAATCTTAAATCCTTGCATCAAGGTCATGTGCGTTTGGCAGTCTCGCAGCAGCTTTCAGCATCTACGATGCCCAAGTTCATCGCTAAGTTTTGTGAGTTGCATCCACACATTCAAGTAACTTTGACGGATTGTTCGGTTGATGATGTGGTTGACCACATTGAGAATTTGGAAGCGGATTTGGGTGTTGCTCCTGAGCGAGCCTATTCTAACGACTTGCAGACGGATACATTATTTCGCTCACCATTTTATTTGGTACTGCCCAAGTCGCACCCTTTTGCCAATAAAGACAGCGTTCGTTGGACGGATTTGCTCAATGAACGACTAATTACCTTAAATGGACCTTTTATCAAGTCGCTACAAAATGAGCTACCTGCCCCGATTTCTAGCCGTATTTTTAATCCTGACTTTGAGGTGAATTTCTTGTCCACGGCACTAGGCATGACCAGAATGGGCTTAGGTGTTACCTTGTGTCTTTTATATGCTGCCGAATGGGTGGAACAAAACGGTCTGGTCATGCGACCCATTGCCGAACCTGTGGTAGAGAGAAATTTTTTGTTGTACACGCACAAAAACCGTTCGCTATCCCCTGCTGCGATGGCGTTTAAGGCATTTTTGATTGAAAATGCTCATGAGTTTTTGGTCAGCCACCCTAAGTAGCAAGGCTAGATGATTAAATGATGGCAGATGCGTATTGATTATACCAATTTAACTGCACAAAGTGCGTATTTTCAGTTATACTGTATCTGCTGTTATTGCTTGATGGTTTTAATGACAATTTTTTATTATTTTTTGTTTGATAACTTTGCCAATCGGCTTTTAACTCAAGGAAATTGATATGTTTAATCATGTTGAGCGTTATGCAGGCGACCCAATTTTGGGTTTGATGGATAAATTTGCACAAGACTCTCGTACCGACATTAAGGTAAATTTGGGTGTTGGCGTGTACTATACAGAAGATGGCAAGCTACCTGTGCTTGAGTGTGTCAAGACAGCCGAAGCACAAATCGCCAATCCACCACGCCCACGAGGTTATCTGCCGATGGATGGTCTGACAGGTTATAAAAAAGCCTGTCAAGAACTACTGTTTGGTAAAGACAGTCAGGCGGTAGCAGAAGGTCGAGTGGCGACGATTGCTACGCTGGGCGGTTCTGGTGCATTGAAAGTAGGTGCAGACTTTATACATCAATGGTTTCCGACTGCTAAGTGCTATGTGTCAAATCCAACTTGGGGCAATCACATCAGCATCTTTGAGGGGGCTGGCATTGAGGTGGATAAATATCCTTACTATGATGCTGCCACCATTGGTGTCAAATTTGATAAGATGTGTGAGTTCTTTAAGGGCTTAAATGAAAATGATGTGGTGCTACTGCATCCGTGTTGCCACAATCCAACAGGCGTGGATTTATCAAATGAGCAATGGGACATTGTGCTTGACATCGTCAAAGACAAGAAACTCATCGCCTTTATGGATATTGCTTATCAAGGCTTTGGCGATGACATGAATGGTGATGTGTACGCCATTCGCCGTGCTGTTGAGTTGGGCTTGCCGATTTTTGTGTCAAATTCATTCTCAAAAAACCTATCTCTTTATGGTGAGCGTGTCGGTGGCTTGTCGGTGGTTGCACCATCAGCCGAAGAAGCACAACGAGTGCTAGGTCAATTAAAATTCACCGTACGCCGTATCTACTCAAGCCCACCATCACACGGTAACGCAGTGGTTGATATCGTCATGAATGATGATACTTTGTTTGCCCAGTGGGTGAGTGAAGTTTATGAAATGCGTGATCGCATTCGTGAGATGCGTCAAAAATTACAAGATATTTTGACCGCTAAATTGCCTGAGCGAGATTTTAGCTACTTTACCAAACAGCGTGGTATGTTTAGCTTTACAGGGCTGACGGCTGAACAGGTGGTGCGTCTGCGTGAAGAATTTGCCGTATATATGGTAGAAAACGGTCGTATGTGCATCGCAGGCTTGAACAATAAGAATGTTGAGTATGTCGCCAATGCAATGGCAGAAGTACTAAAATAAATAAGCGATAACTTAACCTAATCAAAAAAACCGCTCAAATTAGAGCGGTTTTTTTGATGGTTGTGCAGGAATGATGTTTGTTTTTAATTGTTATTGATAATTGTTATTGTTTTTTTATTTATTATCAAATATAATGATATTTGAGAAAGTTAATGTCAATCTTGTATTTTTTATTACATAGGATAACAAAATGATAAGGTTGTCGTAAGTATTGACTGAATTCTGGTTTATTTTATTGCTTGGAGCTTGATATGTCTGACCCAACTTATACGCTAAAATTTACCCCATTACCTTTGGTGCTTGCCATCAGTACAGCCTTATTAACTGCCTGTGGCGGTGGCAGTTTTGGCAATCCTAATCATATTGAATCGGGCATTAACCCACTGGTCGCACCTAAGTCTGACAAAACCCCAGATGCGTCAGACAAGAAAGAAGTTGAGAAATTATCGCCTGAAAAGACACTGATTCAACCCACAGTGGGCAGTGTCGCAGCCATTCCAAAACGAAATGTGTACTCTGATGCCGAAAAGGGAGAAGAAGAGCGAAAAGCCATTGGTGTCGCTGACATCAGCGGTGCAGATGCTGACACCATCAAAGCACTCAAAGAGAAGCTGGCTAAGCAGTACCCTAATAAAAAAATCTATGAGAATACTAAGACTAATAAAAATTATAAGTTTGTCAAGGCTGGTTGGTTATTCTCTGAATTTTATGCCACAGATCTTAATGCAGAAACAACAGACAAGCCAAACACCAGATACCACATCGGTGATGGCTATGTCTATTATTATGGCGAACAGCCAACCATGGGCTTTGCTAAAGGCAAGGCGAAATATACAGGACATTGGGATTTTTCAACCGATGCCAAAAGAGTGCGACTTACAAAGACAAATAGTGGTGATGGCAAAAAGGCAGAATTTATTGGCGGTGGTTCTGCATATGGCATGGATGGAAAGTTTGGCGACCATCTTGGTGCCACCAGTTTTGCTGAGACCTATCCTTCAGAACATTCACCGAGAGAGGGTCATCATAAAGCAGAATTTGAGGCAGATTTTGATAACAAAAAACTTACAGGCAAGCTAAGCACTCAAAAGAAAGATGCTACTGATCAGAAGAAAGAAGCTTATTATGTGGAGAGATACAGTATTGATGCCACCATCAAAGGCAACCGCTTTACTGGTAGTGCGACTGTACCACAAGGTCAAAAGGACGATAATCTTACCTTGTTTAATAAAGATGCGACCAATCGCTTAGAAGGTGGCTTCTATGGGGATAAGGCTCAAGAACTGGCAGGTAAATTCTTAACCGATGATAATTCGGTGTTTGGGGTATTTGCTGCCAAGCAAACAGGCGATGCTGAGGAGCTTGCCAAGCACTATGATTCACTGTATGTGGATATTACCAAAGACGAAAAATTCAACCCAAGAAAGGTAAGTAGTATCAATGACTTGCTTGTCTTGGGTGATATCAGTCAGCTTGTGGTTAATTCGCAGGTCATTGATTTATTACCACAACAAGGTGGTAAGAAAGTCTCACAAAAAACGGTTGCACTGCCCACAGGTCAAAAAGCGGTCATCACTAACTTTGGCACATTAGATGGCGTGCTAAATGTCGGTCATATCGCCAAGACAGGAATAAGCAACCAAAAAACACTGTCTCAGGTCATCGAAGAGAACAAAGCACAGACAGAAGAAAGAAAAAAAGCACTGGAAGAGAAAATCGCCGCTGCTAAACAAAAAGCCAAAGAGCAGTTTATGGATAAAGTAGAGAGCTTAAAAGATGAATTGCGTAATATTTTGAATGAATATATTTTGGCGGAAGAAGAGGGGCTAGAGAAAGAAGCTTTGAGCAAAACCATCTTGAAGCAGGTATTCTCAGTATATGGCAAGCAAGACGAGTCACGAGAAAAGCAAGTTGTGAATTTGTTGGGCGAGCTGGCTAAAAGCAGTGGTTTGAACGAAGACGACGAGAGCGAAGAAGGTGGGTTGGATAATGGATTGAGTGATGATGCATTGGAGGCTAGTCAAGAAAAAATTGATGACAGTATTGAGAAAATCATCGCCATCTTTGGGCAGAGTGAACAATCAGATCCAAATTATGAAAAAAACTGGAAGCAACTGCTTGACAAATCGGATAAAGAAGTCCTAGCTTTGGCAGAGACCGACAAAAAGAATGCAGATGATTATAGTCCTGGTGCGATTCGACTCGCACAAGACCAGTTGCGTGCTAAGATTCACCAAGATCAACAGGAGTTGAGCGACATATTGAGTGAGCATCATGCATTTGCTTTGTTAGAGGATACTGATGCTTCGGAAGCACAAGACATACCTGCTCGCATCAAAGCTAAGATTCTAACTTATTATAGTAATACTCACCATACTAGCATTGAAGAGAAAATTAAGACTTTTATAGATGCTATTGATAAAAAAGTCAAAGTAGCAAAAGAAGAGTTGGCAAAGGCAAATGGGGTTGAAGCTCAGAAACAGCAAATCTTGAAAAAACTCGAGCATGATATTGAGGATTCACAAAAAGCACTGGTTGGGCTGATTGCGTCAGGTGATAAGGCTAATGTTGATAATAAGGATAATCTGATGGTTTATCTGCTCAAGATACCACAGGTAAGAGACATGACCATTGATGATTCGCTAAATGGTTTTTATGTTCTAGGTGAGCAGACAGTAGCCAGTGAGATTCCGAAGACAGGGCAGGCTCAGTATCAAGGTGCGTGGTATGGCAGAATCCATAATAATCGCAGTTGGAGCGTTACACCAGCTGAGAGTAAGGCGAAGTTTGATGTGAACTTTAATGACAAAACATTAACAGGAAGTCTGACGGAGAAGAGTTCTAGCGATCCAACCTTCACCATTAACGCTAAGATTGAGGGCAATACCTTCTCTGGTACGGCAATCGCCAATGAAAAAGGTATTTATGTAGATAAATATCTTGATATTGCAGGGGGCGTGATTAAACAAAATCCAGTGCTGAGTGATAATTTACAAGGCAGTTTTTATGGTAAAGATGCTAAGCATTTAGCAGGTGGTTTTTCTTTTGATGGCGTATTAACCAAATATGATGGTACGAACACTTCTGAAGATGCAATAGATACTTTAGAAACTGTGATTGGTGGCGGTGTGTTCTATGGCACCCAAGACGATAAAAAGAAAGTAACCCAATAGCAATCATCAAATAAAGATAAGAGGAAAAACATGAAAACTGTTAATTGTCGTTTGACTCATCTGAGTTTGGCGGTGTGTGCGGTGTTGTTCGGCGGCATCACACCGGCAATCGCTGATGATGATAAGAAAAATGAACACACCAATGTGAATGTGAACACGCCAAACATCGTGCTAGATGAGATTGCTGCGGTCATTAAAAAACGCCCAACCAAAAGAAGCGAAGAGGTAACAGGGCTTGGTAAGACGGTCAAGACCGCAGAAGAAATCAGCGAAAAACAAATCCTATCGATTCGTGATCTGGTACGAGACACCCCTGGCGTGGCTGTTGTTGAACAGGGTCGTGGAGCCAGTTCTGGATACACCGTGCGAGGCATGGATAAAAACCGTGTGGCGGTTACGGTAGATGGTCTAAACCAAGCACAGTCTTATTTGGTACAAAAACGGCAGGACGATGATGGTCGTGAAGGCAGTGGTGCGATTAACGAGATTGAGCTTGAGAATGTCAGTGCGGTGCAAATCAGCCAAGGGGCGAGCGGTACAGAATCTGGTAGTGGTGCACTAGGTGGTGCGGTGAGTTTTCGTACCAAAAGTGTCGATGATGTGCTAGATGGCGACCAAAAGTTCACTACTTTTTATAAAGGGGCGTATGCCAACCGTGATAAGCAAATCATGCACTCGGTAGGTGCTGCCTTTCGTAGCGACAAAGTAGATGCACTGGTGCAATACACCGACCGCACCAAAGATTCGGTGCAACCACACAAAGACATTCTTAAAACCCGGTATCGTGTCTGGCGTTGGGCAAGCACGCCTGAGGATTTTAAAAACGGTGGCATTGAATTTGATAAATACAAATTCGTCATTGCTGAGGAATGTGCAGACTATCAAAATAACATCGATGGCTGCCAAGCCAAACCAACCGTCTCTAGTAAGCCAGTCTCAGAGGACATGAGTGCCAAAGACTACACCGGTAAAAGCCGTGTGATGGGTGATCCGATGGACTATGAGTCGGGGTCTTATTTGGCAAAATTTGGCTATAACATCACCGATGGTCAAAGATTAGAAGCCATCTATGAAAACACCAAACAGCAGTACGATACCAGAGACATGACTAAAGAGGCGTATCATTTGGTGGACCACCCAAATCTCAAAGGCGGTCCATTAAACGCCAGTGCGAACAGTAAAAAAGTCTATACAGGTCAAAACTATCATGAAGGCTTTGTCAAAGCAGACTTCATAGGGGCTCAATATGCTCAAGCCAGATTCATCAATGAGCGACACAACAAGACTCGTTGGGGTCTAGACTATCAGCTTAAAGGTGGTGATGTTCTGGGCGTGTTTGATGAGGCAAACATCAGCTTTGACCGTCAGTCGGTCAATATTGACAACTTTGCCATCACGAAAGCCTGCTCGGTTTATCCAAATGTGGACAAAGATTGCAAGCCAAGTCCTGATAAGCCAAATTCTAGTGAATCGACCAACCGTACGACTTACAATGAATTGCACAATTTGATTCGTGCTAATTTTGCCAAAAGTTGGCATGGCGAAAAAATCACGCACAATATCCAAGGCGGTGTCGGTTTTGATAAATTCAAATCGACTCGTGGCATTAGTGATTTGCATACCAGAAGATACCTGCAAAACTTCAAATTCCTAGCTGATAAAAAGAACAAAGACGGCGAATTTATCCAAGTGTGGTCAGCGGACAAACCCACACTAGACCACCTTGATATCTGCCGAGACATGCCAGAGAGACTGGGTGAGGCTCGCAAATGTGGCGACAGTGTCATCACAGGTTATAATGCCTATGCTAGCTTAAAAGACACGATTCACTTTGGTGAGCACACTGACTTAAGTATTGGACTACGCCATGATAAGCACAAGTTCAACACTGATGATGACTGGACCGGTACTGGCAAATACAGTAATACTTCTTGGAATGTTGGCTTGGCGTTTAGACCGACTGACCGTATCGAACTGCTGTATCGCATCTCATCAGGCTATCGTGTCCCAAGTTTCAAAGAGCTGTTCGGCTATCGCCTAGATGGGCAAACCAAAGAACAAACAAAAACGCCACCATTTGATAGAATTTTCCGTCATGAGGTAACCAATGTGCGTCCAGAGAAAGCCTTGAACCAAGAGATTGGGGTGGTATTTGGTGGTAATTTGGGTAATTTAGAGGTCAGCTACTTTGACAACCGTTATGAGGATTTGATTGACCTAACGCTCAAAAGTTTCCCTGGTGCGACACCACTGCTGCCGAGCAACAACATTTGGGCATATCGTAACTACCAAGATGTGCATTTAAATGGCTTTACGCTGGGCGGTAAGCTGTATTTTGATGCGTTGTCGGACAAACTGCCATCAGGATTGACAGGACGATTGGCTTATCTAAGAACCAATGTCAAATCTAACAAGCTAAAAGATGTGTTTGTTAATGCAGATGGATATTTCTTAGATACCATCACGCCCACCCGTTATGTCTTGGGTCTAGATTATGCTGCTGATAGTGATAAGTGGGGCGTGGGAGCAACTTGGACCTTTACAGGTGCTAAAAATGAGGACGAGCTAAAAACAAAAGCTGTCGTCCCAAGTGGAGAAAGTTATGAGCGACGGGCAACGAACGCTCGTAGTGGCAAATGGCAGACGCTAGATTTATCGGCGTTCTACCGCCCCAACCAGTATATTACTGTGCGTGGTAGCATTCAAAACGCATTGAACCATCGCTATAGCACTTGGGAATCGTTGCGTCAGACTTCTATCACTTCTGGCAATGCACACGAGCAAGGCTCATTCAATCAGTATGCCGCCCCTGGTCGCAACTTTGTTGTATCGCTAGAGATGAAATACTAATCGCTGTAGAGCTTAGGCTTAATTCATCGTATCAGAGATTAAGCCTAAACAATAAGGCTCATACGCTTATGATATGACCTATGTACGCCCACCATATCATCAATACGATACTAAAGTGGGCGTATTTTTTTTGTGGCATAAGACGATGGGTGTTAGATGTATTTTATTGTTCATGGTTACTGCTAATCAAGATTGAACCATCAATATAATTTTGCCAATGCGTAAGTTTACTGTTGGTTGTAGACTAAGTCTATTAGGTGGCTTTAGCGTTATTTGCTTTTAGGTAATATCAGATAAAAATGTGAGAAACTGTCATGTGTATAAAATTTGTTGGAAAAAAAACATCTGTGAAGGTGTTATCAGGTTTGATGCTGTCATTGATGATGCAGGCTCATGCCAGTCAGATTGACGAGCAAAGCCAAGATGACAGAAGGCGACAATCTGCCGATCAGCCTTTTGTTCTGCCTGCCGTACCTGCCGATCCAGAGTTGCCTATCGCCAACCCAAAAACGCAGGCGATGATGGTTGATGAACGAGCATTGTTAGAGCAATCAGAGCTATTAGCAAGAGCGATGCTGTCAGCATTGGTATATCATCAGGCTGATGGCGTAGAGGTGCTATTGCCCATCTATGAAGCACAGCCGAAAACGCTGATAGAAGCACCAATGATTATCTGGGCGAGAGCGACCTTAGCAACCAAGAAGCAAGACCATCGGACGGCCACTGCCTTATATCAAGAGCTTGTTAAGGACTATCCTGATAACCAACTTTTTAAAGCACGACTGGTTCAAAGCCTAGTTGCCCATCGTCAGTATAAAGAAGCACACGACATCATCACGACCGACCCCATCTTAGCGGTGCAGATGGCACCTTATGTTAGGGCGATTGATGAGATGGGCAAAACAAACATTCGTATCGGAGGCAATCTGATTATTGATAAAAACATCAATAATGCACCTAGGAGCCGTGATTTGGGTGGTGGTTGGACCGCAAACGAACCCATCTCGGCACATGGCTTGGCGTCAAATGTTGGTATCTCCAAGCGATTCTTGCTAGAGCAGGGTGTATCAATCACGCCAGAGCTTGGTGTTCGCAGTAAGTTATACCGTGATGCCAAGCAGTATAATGAAGTTGCAGTACGCTCATCTTTTGGGATTGGTCTGCGTGATGATAAAGGTGGTCTTAGCATCTCACCTTTTCATGAAATCACTTATTATGCGGGGGGAGGTAAGGATAATCACAAGCTGACGCATTTTTCTGATAGTCTGGGTGTGCGTGTTAGGGCTGATAAGATGCTTGATAATGGTGGGCAATTCTCAACCCAAGCAGAAATTGCCAAAAATCGCTATCAGACTCGTAAGCATCTAGATGGGCATAGTGCGAGCATTTCTCCTAGTTTTAGCAAGCGATACGCCGCTTTGGGTAATGCTTGGCTTAGTGTGGGGGCGGATTTTAACTATGTCAAAACCAAAGATAAAGATGATTCGTACCGCAGGTTTGGGCTGACAGGTGGACTCACCAAGCAGTGGCAAGATGTCGGCATGAGTGCCAATGTCAGCTATGCCAAAAGACGCTATCTAGCACCCATGCCTATTTTTAAGCAAACGCAGGTCAATGATGAATATGGTGCTGGGGTCAGCCTTTGGCATGATAAGTTAAAATACAAGAACTTTATGCCACGCCTAACTTGGCAATACCAAAAAACTGACAGTAGTATCGCCTTGTATCGCCATGACAAGAACCGAGTGTTTGTTGAAATCACAGGCAGTTTTTAGATGGTTGATGACTGTTTTTGTCAAAAATAAAACGCCCACATGAGGCGTTTTATTTATTTAGCTTGTTTGTTCAACACTCATCAATCAGCTGACTTGTGATTTTAGGTATTGCATCAACATTGGCACAGGACGACCTGTCGCCCCTTTATTGCTACCGCTAATCCATGCAGTACCTGCGATGTCAAGGTGTGCCCACGCTTGACCTTCTTTGATGAAATGCTTCAAAAAACACGCTGCGGTGATAGAGCCACCTTCACGACTGCCGATGTTTTGTAAGTCGGCGAACTTTGATTTTAGTTGGGCGGCATAACCATCATCTAGTGGCATTTGCCAAATTAGGTCGCCTGCGTATTCGCCTGCTGACTCTAGGGCAAATAGCGTGTCTTCGTCATTACTAAATACGCCTGAACGCACGCCACCTAGTGCGATGACGCACGCACCTGTCAAGGTGGCAGCATCAATGATGGTGCGTGGCTCATAGTTGTCTTGGACATAGCACAGAGCATCGCACAGTACCAGACGACCTTCGGCATCGGTGTTTAGGATTTCAACACTGGTGCCGTTCATTGCAGTAACGATGTCGCCTGGGCGAGTGGCAGTGCCTGATGGCATATTCTCAGCACAAGCAAGTACGGTAACAATATCAAGTTCAAGACCTGCTTCACACACAGCTTTGGTTGTGCCTAACATGGCGGCTGCACCACCCATGTCAAACTTCATCTCATCCATGCCTGCACCTGGTTTTAGTGAGATACCACCTGTATCAAAGGTAATGCCTTTGCCCACTAGGGCGATAGGATTGGATAGTTTGGATTTTTTGTTCTTTTTGGTTTTGCCAAAGTATTCGATGATGACCAATTTGCCTTCTTCAGCAGAGCCTTGTGAAACAGCCATGAAACAGCCCATGCCCAGTTTGGCGATTTCTTTTTCACCTAAAACGGTAACTTCAACTTTATCGCTGTATTCTTTGGCAAGTTTTTTGGCTTCTTTGGCGATGGCACTTGGGGTTAGGAGATTGGGTGCTTCATTTGCCACATCACGAGCAAGGCTTTGACCGATAAAAGTCGCTTGAGCGTACTCAAGAGCGGCTTTGTAGTCTCTTTCGCTGTCTTTGTTGTTAATGAAGTTGATGGCGGTCAGTTGGTCGGCATCGGCTTTTTGGCTCAAGTGGCGGTCAAAGCGATAACCGGCATTTAGAATGCTCAGCACAAACTGTGTGAAGTGCTTTTGGCAGATTGTATCGCCCCAGATGATGGCGGCGGATTTTTGGTTTTTAATGGCTTTGTAGGTTGCGTCCCCTACCTTTTGAATGTTGGTTGCCAACTTGTCAAGTTTGCCCACGCCGATAATGGTAATGCCGGCACGGTCGCTGTCTAGGGCATAATCACTGACGCTATCGCCCAGTGTTGCTTTAAAGCCAGACTTTGCGATTAAGGCTTTGGCGTGTTCTGTATGTTCGCTGTTGTGATTACCCAGTATTACCCCTTCGCTGTCAGCGAAAAATACCAGTTGCGGTAGTGGGTTGGTTTTGGTGGGTTTTTTTAGGGTGAGTTTTGGATTGACTTGTAGTGTTATTGACATGATGTATCCTTGTTTGATGCCGTTTGTAGTTTAAAGGGGCTGTCAAGCTGATGGAGCAATTAGCATGACAAACGCCCTAGTTTAGCACATTTAACATACATTATGGAATGATATTCATAAAATAATATTCATCAAACAAGGTGTGCATGACATGATGGGTGGTATGAAATAAATCGTTGCGTTTTTATGGCTAAAAATAACAAAATCACGGTACAATCACGCCTTTTTGGTGTGGTTTTTTGCTATAATAACAGGTTATTTTATCTAGATTGGATAATGCTGTGATTCTACGCCGCTACATGATACGAGAAGTTGCTACGACCACCGCCTTAGTTTTGGGGTTTTTGGTGGTGATGCTTTTGGGTGGGCGATTGATTCGTTATTTTGGAATGGCAGCAGAAGGCGGTCTAGATGTTGGTGTATTGTTTGCCTTGATTGGCTATAACTTGCCATATTTTTTGGAGTTGATTTTTCCGCTGTCGTTTTTTATTGGACTTATGCTTGTTTTTGGGCGACTTTATGCTGACCATGAGATGGCGGTCTTCAATGCCAGTGGTATCAGTCGTGGACAAGTGGCAAGATTGCTGATGCCTTTGGTGGTGATTGTATTTTTTGCCCAAAGTGCCATCACCATTTGGGGTAAGCCGTGGGGTGTAGCAAAAGCGACCAACATTTGGCAAGAGCAATCCGCCCTAGAGGTGTTTGATCTCATCACACCAAAAAAATTCATCAGTAGCGGTGATTACCATCTGTATGTGGGCGATGTTGGCAAAAATAGAGAATATCTAAAAGATGTCATCGTCATTCAGATGGCAAGCAATCAAAAAATAGATGCCACAGCATTTGGCGACATCAGTCGTCAAGATACCAAGACCGCCGCCAAAGCTGAAGTAGCCGTTCAGCAGATTCCAACCAAATTATTAAGCGAAAAAGACAGTATTATCTTTGCCAAATCTGCCACGCAGGTGGCAAGCGATGATGGTGTGGTGCGACTAGACTTACATCAAGGGCGACGCTATGAAGTTGACGCAACCAGCAAAAAATACAGCCAAGTTGGTTTTGAACGCTATCGCATCAGTCTATCAGCGAGCAAGACTGACGACCTAAAATCAATGAAAATTGAAGGTTGGAGTACGCCAGAACTGCTCGCCAATTTAAACAAAAACATCTCAAATCCAAGCGATAGCCAAATCCATGCTGAGCTTGGCTATCGTCTGAGTTTGCCTTGGCTTATCATCATCGCTGTCATGTTAGCACCATCTTTGGCACAGGTGCGACCACGACAGGGGCGGTGGTTGAAGTTGATTCCTGCCATTTTTATTTTTGTGGTCAATGTACTCATTATCATTTCCCTAAAAGAGAGTATTGCCAAAGGCAAGATGGGCGGTTGGGCATATCCTGCGGTGCTTGCGGTACTGTTTTTGATTGCCTTATATATCAATTATCATGAACGCACCATGACACGACTGCGTCTAGGGCGGAGAATTCGCACATGAAGTCTTATATCTTGGCACGCTATGTGATTTATGCCGCCTTATTTGCGATGTTAGGGGCGGTGATTGGGCTATGGCTGTTGCAGATGGTTTTTGCCTACTTGGGGGAGCTTGAGAATCTGAGTGATACTTATACGGTCAAAGACGCATTGACTTTTATTTTGTATCGCTCGCCATATTTTTTGGTGCAGTTCATTCCGACTGGTGCATTGCTGGGGGCGGTGATTGGGCTTGGGCTACTGGCGGGCAATAGTGAGCTGGTGAGTATGCAGGCAGCAGGTGTGAGTAAATATCGCATCATTGGTTGGGCGATGTTACCTGCAAGTATCTTTGTGGTGATTTCGTTGGCGGTGAATCAGTTTGTTCTGCCCATCACCAACCAAAAAGCCGACACCATTACGACACACAACACCCAAGATAGGCTTGTTTCTATCAATGGTTATTGGTCGGTCAGTGAGCATGATACAGGGCAAGATATCGTCTATATTAGTTATGCTGACAGCGAAGGTAAACTGGGCGAGATCAAGCGATACACATTGGATAATAATAGCAATCTGACCGTTGCCATGCGGGCAGTATCAGGCAGTTATGATGGGCAATCAGACACTCGTTATAATTGGACCATGAATGATGTTGATGTGGTGAATATCCAACAAAGTGGCGTCAAACAGCGTCATGACAGTAAAAGACAGCTAACGCTTCCTATCGCTCCGACTGATGTGCATCTGCTGACTCGTGAGCCTGAAGATATGTCATTGACGGACCTATATGCCCACAGACAGCTGATGAATCATCAAGGCATATCATCTGCTCGTCATGAGCTAAAATTTTGGCAAAAACTGTTCTCGCCATTTGCGGTGCTATCTTTGGTATTGGTGGCATCGTCATTTGTTTTTGGTTCACTACGCTCGCACGGTTTGGGGCTTCGTATCGTTGTGTCGTTATTGACAGGACTGTTATTTAGCTATTTGACCGACTTGACAGGTTTTATCGCCTTAGCCACCAAATTTTCACCTTTTATTATGGCACTATTACCCATCATCATTAGTACGGCAGTGGGGATATATCTTTTACAAAAACGCCAGTAGATGGCTTGGTTGGATTAGCATGGCGTGCCTAAAAAATCAGTGCCTTTATCTTTTGTTTAATCTGTCTTTTTGCTTAAACTGAGTGGTTTTTTAAGAAAGTTTTGACGGATGTATTGATTTGATAAATAAAAGAAGAGCAGGTAATCCTGCTCTTCTTTTATTTGCTGTGTCTTAACCTTCTACTCCATCTGGAACGAATACATAACCTACGCCCCATACGGTCTGAATATAGCGAGCTTGCGATGGATTGTCTTCAATCAAGCGACGCAGGCGAGATACTTGCACATCAATAGAACGCTCCATAGCTCCCCATTCACGACCACGAGCCAAATTCATGAGTTTATCACGAGTCAAAGGCTCTCTTGGGTGCTGTACTAGGGCTTTTAGGACGCTAAATTCACCTGTGGTTAGGGTAACGACATTGCCATCACGCTTTAAGGTGCGAGTAGATAAATCTAATGCCCAAGGACCAAATTCTACGACTTCTACCTGTTGGCTAGGTGCACCAGGCAGTTCTCGGTTTTGTCGGCGTAGTACAGCCTTGATACGAGCCAGTAGCTCTTTTGGGTTAAATGGCTTGGGCAGATAATCATCTGCACCTGATTCTAGTCCTGCGATACGGTCAGTGTCAGAGCCTTTGGCGGTGAGCATGATGATGGGTATGTCTGAATTTTCGGCACGCAGACGCTTACAGATACTGATGCCATCTTCGTCAGGCAACATTAAATCAAGTACGATGAGCGAGAAAATCTCACGAGAGATGAGTTTGTCCATCTGCTTGCCATCGTGTGCCACACGCACCACAAAACCGTCATCTTCTAAGAAACGCTGAAGCAGTGTACGCAAGCGAACATCATCATCAACAACCAAGATGCGATGAGCGATATTTTCGTTCAATTCTGTCATGTCTTATCCTTAGGGTGTGTGAATTTGCGATTGTTGTATTTAGTGTACAACATCACACAAAAAAATGTAACAAGTTTTTGGAGACTTTATTAAATTTTTGACAAAAAATTGACACCAACAACTCATCATGCCATACCCAAGCCATAAACAAAGCAATCTTGGCAAACAATCACAAGTTTCGCCAGATATGATGAGACGGTAAACGAAGTTGGATTTTGTGCTTTTTGGAGTGCTATGGCAATGATACTGTGATAAAATAGGGGTATTTTTAGGTTTATTTTAAAGAATTTGCTTATGACAAACTCGGTTTTAACTTTTATCAATCATCAAGCCATCTATGACCAGCTCGCCAAAGAACATGGTATTAAGGCGACTCAAGTGGCGGCATTTGCCCAGTTGTTCGATGATGGTGCAAGCGTACCTTTCATTGCTCGTTATCGTAAAGAGCAGACAGGTGGTTTAGATGATGCGGTACTGCGTTTGCTAGAAAAAGGCTTGGCGACCGAGCGAGATTTGGCGGAGCGACGCCTAAAAATCATTGCTCTGTTGACCGCACAGAACGCCCTAAGCGATGAGCTGACCGCACGCATTGAGACGGCAAGCACGAAACTTGAGCTTGAAGAGATTTATCAGCCGTATCGCCCCCGTCGTCGTTCGGTGGCATCTCGTGCCAGATTGGCTGGACTTGAGACGGTTGCACACGATATCCTAGCAGGCAAAAATCCTGCAGAAGCCCTGACTGGTTTTAGCTGTCCTGATACTTTGACTGATGAGACAGGTGAGACTTTTGAGGCAGATTTTAAGGATTTGGACAAGCAGTTGGCAGGTGTGCAGGCGATTATCCTAGATGCTTGGGCGCAGGATTTAGATTTGCTCGATGCGGTGCGTTTAGGTTTTAATAAGACTGCCAGCATTCGCTCAGAGCTTATTGATGAAGATAAACGAGAGGTAGGCGAGAAGTTCAAAGACTACTTTGAGCATAGTGAGCCATTTGCTAAGCTGTCTAATCATCGTTTGCTTGCTATGTTGCGTGGTCGCCAAAAAAATGTACTGGTGTTGCATGTTGATGGCGAAGATGAGCCGTTTGTTGAGCAAATCAAAAAACACTTTAATATCAATGAGACAGCGGATAATGGTGTCTTTTTGGCACAGACGGCAGAGAAGTTGTGGCATGTCAAGTGGCGAGCTCAGATTGAGCATCGTTTGCTGACAGAACGCCGTGTGTCGGCTGAGACAGATGCCATTGATGTCTTTGCTGAGAATCTAAAGCATCTGCTCATGACCGCCCCTGCTGGTCGCAAGGTCATCTTGGGTGTGGATCCAGGCATTCGTCATGGAGTAAAAATGGCAGTCATCGATGCCACAGGCGATGTGCTAGCAACCGAAACGGTGTATCCGTTCGAACCTTATAATAAAGTTGATGAAGCAAAAGATAAGATTGCCAAACTCATCAAAGAGCATGGCGTGGCATTGGTTGCCATCGGTAACGGCACTGCCAGTCGTGAAAGTGAAATGCTGATTAAAGAAGTGATTGGACAACAGCAACTAAACGCCACTGCATTGGTCATCTCAGAGGCAGGGGCGTCGGTGTATTCAGCGAGCGAACTGGCGTCTGCTGAATTGCCAAATCTAGATGTGTCGGTGCGTGGGGCAGTATCGATTGCCCGCCGTCTACAAGACCCCTTGTCCGAGCTGGTCAAGGTAGAACCAAAAGCCATCGGTGTGGGGCAGTATCAGCACGATGTCAACCAAGCCGAGCTTGAGTCCAGTCTTGATAAAGTTACTGAGGACTGTGTGAACGCAGTGGGTGTAGATGTCAATACGGCAAGCCCTGCCATCTTGGCACACATTGCAGGCTTAAACAAAAATGTCGCTCAGCAGATTGTTGATTATCGCCGTGCTAATGGTGCATTTAAAAACCGTGGTGAACTAAAAGCCGTGCCACGCTTAGGGGCAAAAACCTTTGAACAAGCGGCAGGTTTCTTACGCATTAAAGATGGCAATGAGCCGTTAGATGCCACAGGTGTGCATCCTGAGAGCTATGGACTGGTGTATGAAATTTTGCGTAAGGCGGACAAATCACTCTCAGAAGTACTGGGTAATGAGACGCTTGCCAAGTCGCTAAACGACAGCAGTGATAATTTTAGTCAGCTTGCCACTGTGTTAAATGAGCTTGCCAAACCTGCACACGACCCACGAGGCGAGTTTAAGACTGCCAAGTTTCGTGATGATGTCAGTTCCATCAAAGATTTATCTGTTGGTATGATATTAGAGGGCGTGGTAACCAATGTTACCGCTTTTGGTTGCTTTGTGGATGTGGGCGTACATCAAGATGGGTTGGTGCATATCTCAGAGTTATCCGATGAGTTCGTAGAAAACCCTGCTTCTGTCGTCAAGCCTCAAGACATCGTGAGTGTGCGTGTGATTTCGGTAGATGAAGCTCGTGGGCGTATCGGCTTTAGCATGAAATCAAAGAGCGAACAAGCCAATGATGATAAGAGCGACAAAGAGAACAAAAACAAGGATAAACCCAATAAAGAGCGTGCAGATAAGCCAAAATCTGGTCGCAAATCCACCAAGTCAGATAAATCTGCTAAAACTCAAGAGAGAGCCGATAAAATGGGTAGTTTTGGGGCATTACTAAAACAAGCAGGATTATAAACTAAATGTTTTAAAATAAACCATCTTAGGGTGGTTTATTTTTTTATCCCACCAATGTTAATCCAAAACTTTATGATTGACCAAAAAAATCCCCCAAGTGGGGGATTTTTTGTACGCAAAATTATTTGCGGTCTTCAATCTTAACAAAAGAACGGTGGGTCTCACCAGTATAACGCTGGCGTGGACGACCGATTTTGAAGGCTTCTGAGTGCATCTCTGTCCAGTGTGCAATCCAACCTGCGGTACGAGCCAGAGCAAAGATTACAGTGAACATTGAGGTTGGGATACCAATCGCTTTTAGAATGATACCAGAATAGAAGTCCACATTCGGATATAGCTTACGCTCGATGAAGTATGGGTCAGATAGAGCGATTTTTTCTAGTTCCATCGCTAACTGTAGTTTTGGATCATTAACACCAAGTGCACCCAATACCGCATCACAAGTTTCTTTCATGACTTTGGCACGAGGGTCAAAGTTCTTATAAACACGGTGACCAAAGCCCATTAGCTTGGCTTCTTTGGTTTTAACTTTTTCCATGAATGGAGCGACATTCTCGATGCTACCAATCTCATCTAGCATGGTAAGAACGGCTTCGTTTGCACCGCCGTGTGATGGTCCCCACAA
Organism: Moraxella sp. E33BD; assembly: GCF_041807865.1. NCBI lineage: Bacteria > Pseudomonadati > Pseudomonadota > Gammaproteobacteria > Moraxellales > Moraxellaceae > Moraxella > Moraxella sp. E33BD. The sequence goes on from NZ_JBGTZD010000011.1 coordinate 40,746, forward strand.
GGCTGCGATACCAGAAGCGATACACGCATAAGGGTTGGCACCTGTTGAGCCTGCCAGACGCACAGTAGAAGTTGATGCGTTTTGTTCGTGGTCGGCATGCAAGGTGAAAATTTTGTCCATTGCGTCAACCAATACAGGATTTGGACGATAATTCACATCACCTGGAGTGGCGAACATCATGTATAGGAAGTTTTCGGCATAGCTGAAGTCTTTTCTTGGATACAAAAATGGCTCGCCAATAGAATATTTGTAGCTCATTGCTGCTAAGGTTGGTACTTTTGCAATCAAATCTACCGCAGTCTCATCACGATGCTTGACATCAGAGATATCTAGGTGATTGTGATAGAATGCAGACAATGCACCAACCACGCCAATCATAATCGCCATTGGGTGAGCATCACGGCGGAAACCTTCAAAAAACTTACGCAGTTGGTCATGTACCGCCATCTTGCTAGAGACGCGTGCATAAAACTCGTCTTTTTGCTCGGCGTTTGGTAGGTCGCCGTATAGTAGGGCGTAGCATACTTCTAGATAATCAGCGTTGTCTGCTAGTTCATCAATGGCATAGCCACGGTGTAGCAACTCACCTTTATCGCCATCAATGTAGGTCAGCTTAGATTCAACTGGGGCAGTCGCCATGAAGCCTGGGTCATAAGTCCAAAAACCTGCTTTATTGACCGCACTGATGTCTAAGACAGGGCGACCTAATGTTGTCTCCAATACTGGCATCTCATATTCTGTGCCATCTACAATTAATTTTACTTGCTTTGACATAATAAACCTCTTTGGTTGTTAGCGTCCATTCTGCATCATACTAGATGAGAGATGACGAGTTGAATCGCATCTTCGTTAATTCGTTTAATCGCAAGATGCGACATCCTTGTTGAGCTTTTTTGTGCATATCTTCTCAAAATACACACCAAACTGGTGTGATGATACAAAAACTTTGCACAACTTACAAGCCCCCATCAGAAAATTTTGCTTGTTTGGCTTGTGCATGAAGCACAATTTCGTTGTGATATTTGGTGCTTGATGGGTATTTGATGATGATTAAAACTGGATAAACTTTAAGAATAACAAAATAACCATGCTAGTTAAATCAAAGCTAATGACATCTACAGTTTATCTCCATGATTTTAGGGGTAATTCATCGCTTTGACAAGCGTTTTTATCCTTTGGACATTATTTGTAACAATATTGTATGGACGAATTGCATGGGCGAATGATACGACCCGCCACACAATTTGTGATCAAGATAGACATCTCTACTAAGACCACCTAAATTTCATGGCAAAAGCTCAGATAGCAACAATCTTAAGCAGATTTGGCTGTGATATTGCGATTGTTTTTTATTAGTTACAAAAAATTGCTACATTTTTGATAAAAAGGGCTAAATTTATTTGTAAAATTTTATCAAGCGTTTTATAATTCCGATATTTACCAACCTACTTTTATAAATGATAACCACTTGCATTGCAAGACTTTTTTGGTATCGGGCTTAATCGCCAATCAGATTGCCAACTCTTGGATAAGCTCATCTTATAAAAGTATATTTTTTATGGTGTTCGCTGTGTGGCGTTTCAATTTTTAGCTGCATCGTTTTTTATTTAGTTTGGTTAAAATTTGTTTGGCTTGTCTGGTTTATAACAAAAATAAGAGTGATTGATTTTGTTGGACTAATTGCGTTAACTAATTTTATTGAACCAAGAAATAAGAATTTGTATCTAAAATGATGCACCCCGTCAGCCAGCTCTCCTTGCCCTTTGCGGCGTAAATTAGATGAGGATGCCCGCTGTGAAAAGCAACCGACCGATAAATTTACCTCTTAGTCAAGTGATTGCGGTGAACTCAAAATCACCAATCGCCATGGCTTCTATCTTGCACCGTGTTTCTGGCATTGTGCTATTTTTACTTGTTCCTGTGATGCTGTATCTCTTGCAAGTCTCATTGTCCTCTCCTGAGGGTTTCGCCTCAGTGTTTGATAATGTCTTGGTTCGTTTTGTGGCATGGGTTTTTGTGGCGGCGACCGCTTATCATTTTGTGATGGGTGTTAAGCACTTGCTTGCAGACCTTGGCATGAATGAAGAATTTAAGTCTGGGAAGACCGCTGCCATCATCAGCTTTGTGATTGCGGCAATCTTGATTGTAGCTTCGTTTGTATGGGTGATGTTCTAATGTCTAGAAATAATTCAGGTATTAAAAGTGCGACAGGTCTAACTGGTTCAGGCTCTCGTGATTGGATCTTGCAACGCATCAGTGCGGTTGTGCTGGCAGTTTATGCTGTGGTAGTTGTGGGATTTTTCCTATTCAATCAAGTTGATTACACCGCTTGGCACGGCTTTATGACAAGCCTACCAATGAAGCTATTTAGCTTGGTGACGATTTTATCGCTTGTATTCCACGCATGGGTAGGTATGTGGACGGTATTTACTGACTATGTTAAGTCATCAGGTCTGCGTTTGGTGCTACAAGCAGCTGTCATCGTGGCTGTTTTGGTTTACCTGTTTTGGGGTGTGATGATTTTTTGGTAATCTGCCAGTCATCAACTGATACATTGATAACATTTTAGGAATTAACATGGCATCAGCACAAGATAATACAATTAATAACATTCCAACGCTCAACTTTGACGCAGTCATCGTTGGTGGTGGTGGTTCTGGTATGCGTGCATCATTGCAGCTGGTTGAAGGCGGCATGAAAGTGGCGGTACTGACCAAAGTTTTCCCAACTCGTAGCCATACCGTAGCAGCACAAGGCGGTATCGGTGCATCATTGGGTAACATGAGCAATGACAACTGGCATTTCCACTTCTATGACACCGTCAAAGGTTCTGACTGGCTAGGCGACCAAGACGCTATTGAATATATGTGCCGTGAGGCTCCAAAAGTCGTCTATGAGCTAGAGCATATGGGTATGCCGTTTGACCGTAATGCAGACGGCACGATCTATCAGCGTCCATTTGGTGGGCATTCTGCCAACTATGGCGAAAAAGCTGTACCTCGTGCCTGTGCCGCTGCTGACCGTACAGGACACGCTCTACTGCACACCTTATATCAAAAAAACCTTGAAAAAGGCACTCAATTTTTCGTTGAGTGGATTGCTCTTGACCTCATCAAAGATGGCGAAGGCAACATCAACGGTGTGGTGGCTTTAGACCAAGAAACAGGCAATATCTCTGTATTCCAAGCCCAAACAACTGTTCTGGCTACTGGTGGTGCAGGTCGTATCTTTAAAGCCTCTACGAACGCCTATATCAACACAGGCGATGGTTTGGGTATGGCGGTGCGTGCAGGCATTCCACTACAAGACATGGAATTTTGGCAATTCCACCCAACAGGTGTGGCGGGAGCTGGCGTGCTATTGACCGAAGGCTGTCGTGGCGAGGGTGCTATCCTTCGTAACAAGCACGGCGAGGCATTCATGGAGCGTTATGCACCGACCCTAAAAGACCTAGCACCTCGTGATTTCGTTTCTCGTTCTATGGACCAAGAAATCAAAGAAGGTCGTGGCTGTGGTCCTAATGGCGACTATATCGTGATGGACATGACGCATCTGGGTCATGCCGAAATCATGAAGCGTTTGCCATCGGTGTTTGAGATTAGCCATAACTTCGCTAATGTGGACATCACCAAAGAGCCAGTACCAGTTGTACCAACCATTCACTATATGATGGGTGGTATTCCAACCAACATTCACGGTCAAGTAACCGTACCTGTACTAGACGGTCAGGTAGATGAACAAGGTCTATATACTGAAGGTCGCATCATCAAAGGTCTGTATGCCATCGGTGAATGTGCGTGTGTGTCAGTACATGGTGCGAACCGATTGGGTACGAACTCTTTGCTTGACCTTGTGGTGTTTGGTCGTGCAGCAGGTCAACATATCCTAGATGAGTTTGCAAAATCTGACCATGGCTACAAGCCATTAGACCCACGAGTGCTAGACTTCACTCAAGCTCGCCTTGATAAGCTACAAAACTCTACTGAGGGCTATAATGCCCAAGAAGTTGCTGATGAAATCCGCAGTATCATGCAGTCTCACGCAGGCGTATTCCGTACCCAAGCGTTGATGGACGAGGGTGTTGAGAAGATTTTGGCACTTGCACCAAAAGTTGAGCAAATCTATCTAAAAGACAAATCAGCTGTCTTTAACACCGCACGCATTGAAGCACTAGAAGTGGCGAACCTGTATGAAGTTGCTAAGGCGACCATGCTGTCAGCTGCCCTGCGTCATGAGTGCCGTGGTGCCCATTCTGTGCTAGATTACGAGCGTCCTGCTGATGATGAGTATGCGCCACTAGGTCGTAACGACCATGAGTGGATGAAGCATACGCTTTGGTATTCAGAAGGCAACCGTGTGATTTATAAGCCTGTTCGTAAAAAGCCACTGACTGTGGACTATTGTGAACCACGAGTTCGTACTTTCTAATTTCGTTTCATATTCTTAGATGTGTTGGAATAATGACCCATAAAACATAGCATTGTGTCATTATTTCAGCCATCATCAAAAAAATTTTGTGGAGAAGTACCATGAGTCGAGGCACTCGCATTGTAGAGATTTATCGCTACGATCCAGATAAAGACAATGCCCCTTATATGCAAACTTATGAGATTGAGCTACTAGAATCTGATCGTATGTTGCTAGATGTGTTGTTGCGTCTTAAAAAGATGGACGAAACACTTACTTTCCGCCGCAGCTGCCGTGAGGGTATCTGTGGTTCTGATGGCATGAATATTAACGGCAAAAATGGTTTGGCGTGTTTGATTAACATGAACACCTTGCCAAATAAGATTGTGGTGCGTCCATTACCTGGCTTGCCTGTGATTAAAGATTTGGTTGTGGACATGAACCAATTCTATGCCCAGTATGAAAAAGTACACCCATACCTAATCAACAGCCAACCTGCACCACCAAAAGAGCGTTTGCAGTCGCCCGAAGACCGTGAGAAGCTAAATGGTCTATACGAATGTATTTTGTGTGCATGCTGTTCTACTTCTTGCCCATCGTTCTGGTGGAACCCTGATAAGTTCCTTGGACCATCAGCACTATTGAACGGCTACCGTTTCATCATTGATAGCCGTGATAGTGATACCCAAGCTCGTTTGGCTCGTCTTGATGACCCATTTAGCTTGTTCCGTTGCCGTGGTATCATGAACTGTGTGTCGGTATGTCCAAAAGGTCTAAACCCAACCAAAGCCATCGGTCATATCCGTAATATGTTGCTTGATGTAGCAGGCTAACTGCTCGTTGGGCGGTATCAAAGGTCTTATCTAAAGATAAGGCCTTTTGCTTTACAATAGCTGATGATGAACAGCCAACAGGGTGGTTGTCATGAGTTTAACCAATGACACACAAAATGGCTTAAAGTAGGAAATTTTATAAATAAGTGCTGATTATCATCACAAAATGAATAATGATGATGGTTGTTTTGCTGATTTTTACGAAAATTTACGACCATGCACATTTTTAAAAACATTCCAACTTGTTATCTTGCATTAAATGGCGTACACTATACGGTTGATATGCGTCTCATTTGAAAGCATGGACGCATAGGTAGATATTTAGGTCAATATTTAGACGATTGGTTCACTTATTGATGAGATTTTATCCTAAAAATTCACCAAGAAAATGGCGAACATTATGACAAACAGTAAAGACACGGTGGCATATCAAAACACCGAATTAGCAGCAGATGGTGCAGCGTATATTGAGGCGTTGTACGAAGATTATTTGGCAGATAAAAATAATGTTAGCGAAGAATGGCAAGCCTATTTCGCCAATTATCGCACCGATACAGATGCACCGCATAATGCCATCAAAGAGCAGTACCTGCTACTGGCTCGCAACCAAACCAATGCCCGTCCTGTTGCACAAGGTGCAGATAGATGCGACCCTAAACAGATGGCGGTACAACAGCTCATCTCTGCGTATCGTCGCCGTGGTCATCGCAAGGCCAATCTTGATCCATTAAATCTACAAAACCGTCCTGCCATTGAAGAGCTGACTTTGGCATATCACGGCTTATCTGAGGCTGATCTGGATACGGTATTTCCAACCAACTTGATGAGCATTGGCAAAAATGAAGCCACTTTGCGTGAGATCATCGAGATTTGCGAACGCATCTATTGCGGTAGTATCGGCTATGAATATATGCATGTCTTTACTGCTACCGAGAAAAAGTGGTTTGAGGACTATATTGAATCTAATCAAGGTCATATCCGCTTTGATAAAGACAAAAAACTTGAAATCTTTGATCGCTTGACCGCCGCCGAAGGTCTAGAAAAATACCTAGCTCGTAAATACACAGGCGTAAAACGCTTCGGTCTAGAAGGTGGCGAAAGTTTTATCCCTGCGGTACACGAGATGATTCAGCGTGTGGGTACTTATGGTGCCAAAGAAGTGGTCATTGGCATGGCTCACCGTGGTCGCTTGAACCTATTGGTTAATATCATGGGTAAAAACCCATCAACATTATTTGATGAATTTGATGGCAAAATTCAGCCAACCGTAGGCTCAGGCGATGTGAAATACCACAACGGCTTTAGCTCAAATGTCATCACCAAAGGTGGTGAGCTACACCTTGCTTTGGCTTATAACCCATCGCATCTAGAAATCGTCTCTCCTGTCATGCTAGGTTCGGTGCGTGCTCGTCAAGCCAGACGCTCGGAAAAATACGGCTATGAGATTGATAACAAGACCGTACTGCCTATCGTGGTGCATGGCGATGCTGCCTTTGCAGGTCAGGGTGTCAACCAAGAGACTTTCCAGATGTCGCAGACTCGTGCCTACAAGACAGGCGGTACTTTGCATATCGTGATTAACAACCAAGTGGGCTTTACCACCAGTCGTCCAGAGGACGCTCGTTCAACCGAGTATTGCACCGATGTGGCGAAGATGGTTCATGCACCGATTTTGCATGTCAATGGCGATGACCCAGAGGCAGTGGTGTTTGCTTCTCAGCTACTGGTGGATTATCGCAACGAGTTCGGTCGTGATATCGTGTTGGATATCGTCTGCTATCGCCGTAACGGACACAATGAGTCAGATGAGCCATCAGCAACCCAGCCACTCATGTACAAAATCATCAAAAAACTGCCAACCGCACGCACGCAGTACGCAGATAAATTGGTGAAAGAGGGTATCATCACCAAAGATGAAAGCACCCAAATTGAAGACAACTACCGTGTGGCACTAGACAACGGTCAAGATGTCGCACAGGGTTTGGCTAAGGAGCCAGACACTAGCTTGTTCGTGGACTGGTCGCCGTATATTGGGCATAAGCTAGAAGATGACTGGGATACAGGCGTTGATATTGAAAAATTAAAGTCCTATGGTCGTGCGATGGCAAAAGTGCCAGAGGGCTTTGAGCTACAACGCCAAATCGCCAAAGTACTAGAACAACGCCTTGCCATGCAGACAGGCGAAGAGCCACTCAACTGGGGTGCGGCAGAGACTTTGGCATATGCGTCATTGGTTGATGAAGGATTGTTGGTGCGTATCACAGGTGAAGATGTGGGTCGTGGTACTTTCTCTCATCGTCATAGCGAACTGTACAACCAAAAAGATGGCAGTATGTACATTCCGCTACAGCATATCCGTGAAGGTCAAGCTCGTTTTGCTACTTATAACTCACTATTGTCAGAAGAAGCGGTGCTTGCCTTTGAATATGGCTATGCCACCACCATGCCAAATGCTTTGGTGGTATGGGAAGCACAGTTTGGCGACTTTGCTAACGGTGCACAGGTCGTGATTGACCAGTTCATCTGTTCTGGCGAGACCAAGTGGCAGCGTCTGGCAGGTCTTACCATGCTATTGCCACACGGTTTTGAGGGTCAAGGTCCAGAGCATTCTTCAGCTCGCTTGGAGCGTTATTTGCAGTTGTGTGCTGAGGATAATATGCAAGTCATCACCCCAACGACACCTGCACAGATTTTCCATGCGTTGCGTCGTCAAGTGGTGCGTCCTGCTCGTAAGCCACTGATTGTCATGTCGCCAAAATCATTGCTTCGCCACCCACTTGCCACATCCACTCTAGAAGAGCTAGCGAATGGCAAATTTGAAACCGTGCTACCAGAGATTGACGCACTAGATAATCATGCAGTAACTCGTGTGGTGCTGTGTGGTGGTAAGGTGTACTATGAGCTACTTGACCAGCGTCGTAAACTGGGTCTCAATCACATCGCCATTGTGCGTGTGGAGCAGTTGTATCCGTTCCCTGCTGAGCGTGTGAAGGCTGAACTTGCCAAATATCCGAACACCACATCTGTTGTGTGGACGCAAGAAGAGCCGAAAAATCAAGGAGCGTGCTACTTCATCATGCCAGAGCTGTACGACTTGGATACCAACCTATCCATTGAAATGGCAACTCGCCCTGCGGCTGCTGCCCCTGCGACAGGCTCACCAAAGATTCATAATGCACAGCAAAAAGCCCTGATTGCCGAAGCATTGGGTGTTGATGTTGAAGTGTTACAATGATTGATACACCAAACCGATGCTAAGTCGGTTTGGTCTTTTACCATATTTTATTGATTATAATTAGGAGTTCATCATGTCTCAAATTAAAGCCCCAGTATTCCCAGAGTCGGTACAAGACGGCACTATCGTTGAATGGCATATCGCCGAAGGCGAGCAGGTCAGCCGTGACCAACTGCTTGCTGAAGTTGAAACTGATAAGGTTGTGCTAGAAGTCGTTGCCCCTGATGATGGCGTGATTACTAGCATCATCAAAGGTGTGGACAGCACGGTGCTATCTGATGAGGTGATTGCCGAGTTTGAAGCAGGTGCAACCGCTGCAGCACCATCAGCACAGACGCCAAGCGAGTCAGAAGCTGCTAAAGGCACGACCATTGACCCTACTTCTGTGGCAGCCCCTGTACAACCAAAAGCGACCAATGAAGGCGATTTTAAAGACCAATCGCCTGCTGTCCGTAAAGCCGCCAAAGAAACAGGTGTTAATCCTGCCGATGTTCAAGGTTCGGGTCGTGGCGGTCGTGTTACCAAATCTGACATGATCAACCCAACGCTAAAAACCACCTCTGGTAGCGTGATTGCCACTGCGGTGGGTGAGCGTGCTGAGACTCGTGTGCCAATGACTCGTCTGCGTAAGCGTATCGCTGAGCGTCTGTTGTTAGCAACCCAAGAAACAGCGATGTTGACCACTTTCAACGAAGTGAACATGAAGCCTTTGATGGACTTGCGTGCTAAGTACAAAGACCAATTTGAGAAGCGTCATGGCGTAAAATTGGGCTTCATGTCGCTATTTGTTAAAGCGGCGACCGAAGCGTTGAAGCGTTTCCCTGCGGTTAATGCTTCTATTGATGGTGATGATATCGTGTATCACGGCTATTATGATGTGGGCGTAGCGGTGTCTTCTGACCGTGGTTTGGTTGTGCCTGTGCTTCGTGATACCGACAACATGGGTCTGGCTGATATTGAAGGCGGTATTCGTGATTATGCCACCAAAGCCCGTGAAGGCAAGCTGTCTATTGATGAGATGACAGGTGGCACATTCACCATCACCAACGGCGGTGTGTTTGGTTCACTACTATCAACCCCAATCATCAACCCACCACAAACTGCTATTTTGGGTATGCACGCCATCAATGAGCGTCCGATGGCGGTTAATGGTCAAGTGGTTATCCTACCGATGATGTATCTGGCTTTATCTTATGACCACCGCTTGATTGATGGTAAAGATGCGGTACAATTCTTGGTAACCATCAAAGAGTTGATCGAAGATCCTGCACGCCTAATTCTTGATATCTAATCTGTTATTTAGATGCCTATCGCAAGGTGGGCATCATTCATTACAAAAGAGAGAATAATAATGAAAACTTCATATGATTTGGTTGTAATCGGTGGTGGTCCTGGTGGTTATGAAGCTGCCATTCGTGCCGCTCAGCTTGGATTTAGCACCGCCTGTATCGAAAAACGCATTCATAAAGGCGAGCCTGCTTTGGGCGGTACTTGCCTAAATGTGGGCTGTATCCCATCAAAGGCTCTGCTAGACAGCTCACACCGTTATGAAGCAACTCGCCACGAGCTAGACGAGCATGGTATCACCACAGGCGATGTCGCCATTGATGTCGCCAAAATGCTAGCACGCAAAGACGGTATCGTCAAAGGCTTGACCGCAGGCGTGGCAGGTCTATTAAAAGGCAATGGTGTGGACTGGCTACAAGGCGTGGGTACTTTGCTTGATGGCAAATCTGCCGAAAAACAAGTCAAATTCACCGCTCATGATGGCACCGAGACCACCATCACTGCTAAGTATGTGATTTTGGCGGCAGGTTCTGTGCCGATTGAGATTCCTGTTGCTAAGACTGATGGCGAGTATATCGTAGATAGTACAGGTGCTTTAGAGTTTAGCGAAGCACCAAAACGCCTAGGCGTGATTGGTGCTGGCGTGATTGGCTTGGAGCTTGGCTCGGTATGGCGTCGCTTGGGTTCAGAAGTGGTTGTGTATGAAGCCATGCCAGAGTTTTTGGCAGTGGCTGATAAAGACATCTCAAAAGAAGCTGCCAAACTCCTTAAAAAACAAGGTCTTGACATTCGTGTGGACACCAAAGTTACGAACGCTGAGGTGGTGAATGGCGAGGTGGTGGTTACGACCGATGTGAAAGGCGAGGTTAAGACCGAGACCTTTGATAAGCTTATCGTCTGCGTGGGTCGCCGTGCGTATAGCGAAGGTCTATTGGCTGATGGCTGTGGCATCGAGCTGACCGAGCGTGGCTTGGTAGCGGTAGATGACCAATGCAAAACCAACCTAGATGGCGTATATGCCATTGGCGATTTGGTGCGTGGTCCGATGCTTGCTCACAAGGCGATGGAAGAAGGCATGATGGCGGTAGAACGCATTCATGGCGAAAAAGCCCAAGTGAACTACGATACCATCATCAGCGTGATTTATACTCACCCTGAGATTGCGTGGGTGGGTCTGAGCGAACAAGCCGCCAAAGACAAAGGTCATGAAGTTAAAACAGGCTCATTTAGCCTAGCTGCTAACGGTCGTGCCTTAGCTCAAGGCGAAGGTCAAGGCTTGATTAAAGTTGTGGCAGATGCCAAGACTGACCGTCTGTTGGGCTTGCACATGGTGGGCGTGGGTGCAGGCGATATCGTACATCAAGGCATGATTGCTCTTGAGTTTGTGTCGAGCGTTGAAGATTTGCAGCTGATGACATTTGCTCACCCAACAGTATCAGAAGCCGTGCATGAAGCGGCACTGTCGGCAGATGGTCGAGCGATTCACGCCATTCAGCGTAAAAAACGCTAATCTGAGTCAAAATAGCAAATCCAAAAAACACCCACACAATGGGTGTTTTTTGTGCTTGACTTTTGTCTGATCTACCTTGTCTTGAATGATACACGGCTTGGTATATGGCTTTATACATGGGCTTGTGTGTGGCTTTTAGGATTGGGTTGGTTGTGATGGTAAGAAGTCATGCTGTCCATCTCAACTACGCAAATCCACAACAAAAAAACCGCTCAAAATCATTTGAGCGGTTTTTATTGCCAGTATTGTTAGACAATACAGCGTGCATTATTTCCAGCGATAGCCTGCACCTGCACCGAAAATACCAGAGCCAGATGAGGTCAACGAACCACCCAGCTTGTAGGTGAACTTACCAGTTTCGCTAGCACCAGTAAAACCAAGTGCTACAGCACTTTCGCCATTATAGAAGCCTGTGCCACCAGTGATGTACTGGCTGCCTGCTGCTGGTGCTGGCATCATGGCAAGAGCAACAGAACCTGCAATACCGGCACTTAGGTCTTTGTCCAGTCTGTTGATTTTACCATTAAGGTTTTGATGTCCTGACTGTAGCGTGTTGATTTTGGTGTCAAATGCATCTACTTTATTGCCAAGTGTGTTCACTTGCTCTTGGTCCGCCTTTTTCTTCAAATCGGCTCCAATGGTGCCAACTTCTGTTTGCAATTTAGCGATATTGCCTTGGTTTGTACCTGCGATAGAAGCTAGGTGAGTATCCGCTTGTTTTAGAGCATCAACAGCAGATTGATTTGCTTTGGTTGCGATGGCAGCGGTGTTTTGAGCGATGGCAATGCTGTTGGTGTCTGCAGTTTCAGCAACTGCATTGACATATTTTACTGTATCAACGATGGCAGCGGTGTTTTGAGCAATGGCAGTGGTGTTTTCTGCGATTTTACCTTGTTGCTCGTTGTTTACTGAGACAGCATTATCTGCAACCGCTTTGGCTACTCGCGCTTCTTCTTTCAAGGTATCAAAATCAGCTTGGCTTGCTTTGGTGTCAACTTTATCTAGTACGCCTTGAATGTTGCTTGCGTTGTCATTTTGGAAATTAAAAAAGATGCTTGAATCTAGTTTACCTGTTAGAGCAGCATCAACATCAGCTTTATTTGCTTTGATCGCTAGAGCAGCATCAACATCAACTTTATCTGCTTTGGCAATGCTGTTGATGTCTGCAGTTTCAGCAACTGCATTGACATACTCAGTCAAAGCTTCAATATCTTCTTCATGATAAGCATTCACGGCTCCAACAATCTCAGTCAAAGCTTCAATATCTTCTTCATGGTTGATAGCGGTCTTATAGAGCGGTTTTAACCACTCTTTAATAGTATTAGTAGTAGCGTTGATATCATTAGTGTCGATCTTAATCTCGTCGATATTCTTATCTATTATGACTTTTAGATCTTCTGACTTTTCTGGATCTAACTGTTGTGTGACTATTTGAGCAAACGCTTGGGTGGTGGTTGCACTTGCCAATACGGTCAACGCCAATGCTGAGGCAACCACTCGACCTTTAGAACGAGAAGTGGCGATTTCTGAGCAAACCACAGATTGACCAAGCGAGTTGCGCTTGACTTTAAAGATTTTATTCACAAGATAACTCCTATCTGATTTGTGATGAAAGGTAAATAAGAACCCAGTGTGTAGCTTTTGGGCACCCATCGCCATATGTTTTAATATTGTTTCGCTTTATGGTAACAAAACATCGCTTTTGTGTCAAATATATTTTAGCATCATTTGAAGCCTTGCTATAAAAAATTTTTTTTGGATTTTTTGGGTGCATAAGATGAGCGGATGTATTATTGGTGAGATAGGTCATTTGCCTGCATTGTCATTATGCGATGTGTGTTATAATCAAACATTGATTGAATGTCATGAGGTTGAATGGTCATGATGGATCATTTGGCTGGTCTGATGCTCAAGGTGTCATGACTTTTTTGAATTGCTGTTATTTAATCATAGTAGCCATTGTAGATGTGATAGGTAGTTTAGATGAAATCAGTAACTTATGCCATCATTCCTTGTGCAGGCTTTGGCACACGGATGCTCCCGCTTTCAAAAGCCATCCCAAAAGAGCTGTTACCACTTGGTAACAAGCCCGCCATTCACTATGTCGTCATGGAGGCGGTGCGTGCTGGCATCAAAAATATCGTGCTTGTCAATCACGCCCAAAAGGGTGCGATAGAAAATTATTTTGACACCAACAGCGAACTAGATACCCAACTTCGCTCAAAAGGCAAAGATGACATGGCAGATGGGCTGACTGTGTTGCCAGATGGTGTGCAAATCATCAGCGTCCGCCAAGGCAAGCCTTTGGGGCTAGGGCACGCTGTGCTTTCGGGGCGTGCGGTGGTGGGCGACCGTCCTTTTGCGGTGCTACTGCCTGATGTGGTCATCGATCCTTATCACACCGACTATGCAATGCACAATCTGGCTTATATGCTTGATCAATTTGCCAGTACAGGTCGCAGCCAGATTTTGGTTGAACCTGTGGCAAAAGAAGACATTCACAAATACGGCATTGCCAAACTCAATAACGCCCAGACCCTACAAAAAGACGAACAAAACCAGTCCTTTGCTGTCATGGGCTTTGTAGAAAAACCAACCGCCGATGTTGCTCCATCAAACTTGGCGGTCGTGGGTAGATATGTGTTTGACCCTAAGATTTTTGAGTATCTTGATGGGGCTGTCCCAAGCGTTGGCGGAGAGATTCAGCTGACCGATGCCATCGATGCGTTGATTGGCAGTCGTGGTGTGGATGTGGCGACCATGGTGGGCGATAGTTTTGATGCCGGCGACATGACCAGTTATATGCGTGCGTTCATGTACTTCGCCAACAAGCAACTCGCCGAGAAGTAAATCACCAAAAAGCAACTGACTAAAAACGGCTTACAAAAAACGGCTTACAAAAAACAGTTTGCAAAAACAGCTCTCTGGGCGGTCATCAAGTCAAGATGGCATTATCTTTTGTGTTGTTTTTTGTTGGTTTTTGGTGGTAAGTCTTTGGTGGTCTGTTTGAGACACGCTTGTCTTTTGGTTCATGACCCAAAGTTTATGTGGAATTGCAGGATAATATCATGCTCAATACAACACACTCAACAACTTGGCAATCTCTTTGGTCTTATGCCACCACGCCCCTAGATTTGGGCGATTTGTTTTGGTCTGACCCTAAGCGAAGCGAGAGATTTAGTGCCAGTGCTTGCGATATTTTTATGGATTTTAGTAAGCAGGCGATTGATGATGAGATTTTGGCGGATTTATTGACGCTAGCAGATGAGTTTGAATTATCCAGTAGGATTAATGATTTATTGACTGGCAAAAAAATCAACGACACCGAAAACCGCTCAGCCCTGCACACCGCCCTTAGACTGCCTAAAGGCGAGACGCTGATGGTGGACGGCATTGATGTGGGCGGTCAAGTCCACGCCAGTTTAGAAAAATGTGCAACGATGGTGGAGCGTATCCGCACCAAAGTATGGCGTGGCTATTCTGGCAGGGCGATGAGCGATGTGGTCAATATCGGAGTGGGTGGGTCTGATCTTGGACCATTGATGGCAAGTGTCGCTTTAGATGAGTGGGCGGATACCGATACTCGTGTGCATTTTGTCTCTAATATGGACGGCACTCAGCTTGATATTTTGCTAAAAACTCTAAATCCCCAGACCACTTTGTTCATCATCTCTTCAAAATCTTTTGGCACTGCCGATACGCTCGCTAATGCACAGACGGCTTTGTCGTGGCTGTTGTCTTTTTGTGATCATAGACCGACGGTTTTACGCCATCATTTTATTGGCATTTCTACTCGCCCTGACAAGATGAGCGAGTGGGGAATCCATGACGATAACCAACTACTGCTTTGGGACTGGGTGGGTGGACGCTTTTCTATGTGGTCGGCGATTGGGCTTGCCATTGCGATTAAGGTGGGCATGGACAACTTTTATGAGCTGTTGGCAGGGGCAAGCGACATGGACAGACACTTTGCCCAAAGCTCGTTTGAACAAAACCTGCCAGTGCTGTTGGGTCTGCTTGGCGTGTGGAATGCGACATTTTTGGGAATCAATGCCCATGCTGTCTTACCCTACGATGGACGGCTGAAATTTTTTCCCAATTATCTCACTCAGCTTGAAATGGAATCTAATGGCAAATCAGTGGCGCGCAACGGTCAAAAAGTGGCTTATCAGACCTGCCCAATTTTATGGGGAGATATTGGGTCAAATGCTCAGCACGCTTTTTATCAGCTGTTACATCAAGGTACTCAAAGGGTATCGTGCGACTTTATCACGCCCATCAACCGCTACGACAACCACCAAGCACATGACAGACAATTAGACAATCAGCATAAATTATCACTAGCAAACTGCCTTGCCCAGTCGCAGGTGTTGGCGTTCGGCAATCGTGCCTTGCCTGATGAATTAAGAAATCATGATGATCAATTTAGCCAATTTAAACAATATCGAGGCAATCAGCCGTCCACCACCTTGCTACTGAGTGCTTTATCGCCCAAGACGCTAGGTTCGCTCATCGCACTGTATGAGCATAAAGTCTTTGTGATGAGTGTGATTTGGCAAATCAACCCTTTTGACCAATGGGGCGTGGAAGTCGGCAAGGTGATGGCACAAAGCGTGTTTGGCGTGCTAAATGGCAATATGGGTAGCTTTGATGGCTCTACCAATCATTTACTAAAAGTCATTTTGGATAACAAATGAAACAGATTCAAATCATTGGCATCAATCATGAGAGTATCAATACCGCCATATTTTTGGCAAGTCATGCTTGGCAGGTGTCTATTTTGGCAAGCCAACAACAGATAGATGAAGTCTTGATGCCTTATCAGTTTGACCGTCAATTGTCGTTATTGTGGCAGTTTTATGTAACTGATAACAAAATCATCATTCAAGCCGACCTAAAGCCGACCCCTTATTATTGGCTGTTTTTTGATGAGCATCATGATAATGACTGTCTCAATCTTGACCTAAATCCAAGCTCACAGGTCATCTTAAGCGGTGCAAAGCCATTGGGGTTTTTTGATGATTTTGCAGAGCGGTTAGCGACCAACTGGGTGTATTATGTGCCATTTAATTTTTTAAAAGACGGTAACAATTTTAATGCGTTTTTTCATATTGAATTATTGCTGATTGGCGAGAAATTACAGGGCAGCGTTGATCATTCTGATGTGTTGGCGTCTTTGATAAAAAATAGCGACAAGCACTATTTTGCTGATATTAAGACCGTTGAATTGGCAAGAGCAAGCATCATAGGAATGCTTGCCACACGGCTGTCCTTCATCAATGAGATGGCACGACTGGCTGATGGTGTCGGCGTGAATATCAAGCAGATTGAGACGATGATGGGGCTAGATAAGCGTATCGGCTCGCATTATCTAAAAGCAGGTTGGGGATTTGGTGGTAAAACTTTGCCCAATGAATTGGCACACTTAACCCAAAGTTTCCATGATAATGGCGTGGACACTTCGCTATTAAAAGCAGTGGCAGATGTCAATGGCGACCAAAAAGAGCTGATATTTAGAAAGTTTTGGCAGTATTTTAATGGTGGGATTGAGAATAAGCAGGTGGTGATTTGGGGGGCGGGTTATCGCACCAATACCCCAAAGACCACTGGCAGTGCCATTCATGCCTTACTAAAACTGTGCTGGGCGTATGATATTAAAACTTGCGTTTATGCGGTCAATACTGCCGATGAACTAAAAAGTCTATATGGCGATCAGCCATTATTCCAACTGCTAAGCGACCCATACACGCTCACAACCGCCCACGCCTTATTCATCATCAACTGGTCGGAGAATGAGCTGATTGATATGGGCAGATTAAATAACTTTACCTTGCCGATATTTGATGCCAAAAATGTCTTTGATGATGAGCAGGTGTTGAGTTATAAAGGGTTTTATACAGGCGTGGGCAAGTAAGTCTGACAAGATGACAAGTGATTGGATGGTGGCACACGCTTAGATGAAGTGGTGGCTGTCTTATGGAGATGACCCAAAAAAACCGCCCAATTATCACAAGGGAATAATTGGGCGGTTTTTTTGATGGGTTTATTTGCTGTGTTGATTGACCTGCTCGATACGCTTGTTGGTGTCAGGGTGGGTGGAGATGATGGACCAATGCCCTTGTTCGCCGTGTTCTTTTTGCATTTTTTCAAAAAAACTGGCGAGATGTTTGGGAGAAATGCCCAAGCGTGTCAGCTCATTGATGGCGAACCTGTCTGCTTCTAGTTCTGCTTTTTGGGAGTAATGACTGCTCGTCAGTAGCGTAGGCAAGGCGAGCAAGATATCAGAGGTGTCGCCTGTGATGATGACGATGAGTACACCCAAACCCAAGCTACTGATGGCTTGTTCTAGACTGTGGCGGTGTACCAGATGCCCTTGTTCGTGGGCAAGCACGGCGAGAATCTCATTATTATCATCACTTAGCTTGATGAGTTCATCGGTGATGACGATGGTGTTGTTGGGAATGGCAAAGGCATTTGCACCAAGAGAGTCGCCATGGCGCACCAGTATTTTGGCTTTTGGGTTGCTATCTAGCTTGTCATATAGGCTGATGATTTCGTCTTGGCGTGCTTGGGGCAGGGTGCTTGGCAAGGTGAGCTCCATGACATAGTCTTCTGCCTGATCACCAAGCCTAACTAGCGTATCTGCAGGTAGGCTCTGGGCGAGATGGTGAGAGGCGGTAGGAATGCCGTAGCGAAATAGCCCAAAGACGAACAGGCACACCACGATGAGACTTGTTCCTATCCAACTCCAGCGAGTCTCCATCTTTTTGATGTTGCCAAACAGCTTTTTGTTGTCAAGTGTTAGCCAATCAGGAATGACCGCCAACTCAGCCCTTGTCCCATCATGAAACATCAGTACATGGGGCGAGTTGTCAATGGCGGGTAGGTATTCACAGTCTTTGATGAAGTAGCGTTGTTCATGTGAGCCATGCTTATTTTGCCATGTGATGACAAAGCCGTCCGCCTGCCCTTGATAAAAGATGGGGCTTAAGCGTGCTAAATGAGGCTTGCTGATTTTGCCATCAAAATAACGAATGTTAATCGCTTCTGCCATGATTACCACGAGACATCAAAATCAAATACATCACTAATCTCTTCGCCAATCGGTGAGACATGGTCTGCACTTGGCGTGGTGAGCATTTCAAAGTCATCATAAGCGACCAGTGAGAGCGTCTCTGTCTTATAGCGGTGCAAACGCACGCTCGCCCATGGATAAAGCAGACCCAGACTTATGATGATGGCGATGTAATTGGTTAGGTTGATTAGGGCAAATTTCATCACACTAAAATTCACCAACTCAAAGCGATTATCCCCCAAAGTCAGCTTGCCCCAGATGGCTTTATGTAGATAGCCTTGCACGAGCGGTATGATGAGTAGTATGCCCACATAGAACAGCCCAATCATTATCGCAAATATAGATGCCATCGTATCGTTATCCATATCAGAGATGATATCCATATAGCCACCAAAACCAATAATAGCAGAGATGACCATCATCAAGATGAATAGTACTATTGGCAATAGCATGGCTTTATAATAATCCAGTACGCTGGTGTTAAAGTTGAATTTGAGCTGTCCAAAATAGGTGTTATCAAATTGATAGTGTTTAAACAACCAAAGACTAAATGGCATGAGCAGACCAAAACTGACAAGGTTTAATAATACAATGGCGATACACATCATATATAAAGTGCCAAGCGTACCCCCAAAGCCAAAGCGAATGTTGTTGTACTGACTGTTTCTTGCCATAAAACGCATGGTAGAACGAATGAGCCATGGAAATAAAACAAACAAAACAAGAAAGCCGGCGATGGCAAGCTCTGGCGAAAAATTACTAAAAATATTGATTACTAAATAAACCACAATGGCAATCATTCGTCCAATTAAAATCCGTTTTGGGCTGGCGGTAAAGTCAAAAATCTCTCCGCCGATTTCAGTATTGCCATAAAAATACCGCAGACGACGCACTTTCGCCCACGGCGAATAGATACCTAAGGTAATGATGGTCAAAAACAAATTGACAATCCAAATCTTAAAATAAGCCGACCCACTGCCATAAAAGGTAAAGCGATGTGTGCTGGGTGTCGCTGATGATCTGGGTGTGATAGAGGTCTGTGCCGTCAGTAAGGTATTGTCGTCATGCATAATCTGTCCTATTGATGTGAAGTCTATTATTGCAAATGCTAAACTAACAACTGTTGGGCGGTATGTATTGTTGATTAACATATAAAAGATATTGTAGCAATGTTATTCCAAAAGATAAATGCTTATTTTGGGGTATGCGTGTGTAACTTTGACCTATTCAGCGGTCATTGGGTGAGCTTTTGTGCCAGTGTTATCAAGGTTTTTGTGCTACAATGGTGCATGATGTCAGTTATCATAAGTCATCGCAGGTCATCATCAGGTGAGACAGCTCAAAAATGAACAAGTTAACTATTTTTTTAGGTTTTGTGGAGTGAAGTCATGTTGGATAGTCAAAAAATCGTCTTAGCCAGTAATAATCAAGGCAAACTTGCTGAGTTTCAGGGGTTGTTTGATGAGACAAATTTGGGGCTGACCATCGTCCCACAAGGCGAGCTTGGCATTGATGACGCCATTGAAGATGGTCTGTCGTTCGTGGAGAATGCGTTGATTAAAGCACGCCATGCAAGCAGTAAGAGCGGACTGCCTGCCATCGCTGATGACAGTGGGCTGTGTGTGCCTATTTTGGGGAATTTTCCAGGGATTTATTCGGCACGATTTGCAGGCGAGCATGGCAATGACTTGGCGAATAATAACAAGCTACTTTGTGAGCTAGCACCTTTTTTTGAAAAGGGCGAGACGGTGGAGGCTTTTTTTGTTTGTGTGCTTGCCCTTGTTCGCCATCAAGATGACCCATTGCCAATCATCGCACAAGGTCTGTGGCGTGGGCAGATTTTGCCACAGCCACAAGGCGAGCATGGTTTTGGCTATGACCCGCTTTTTTGGCTACCAGAATTACAAAAAACTTCAGCACAGTTAGACAAAGCCAAGAAAAATAAAATCAGTCATCGAGGTCAGGCATTGCAATCACTGATATCAATGCTAAAAAGTTAAGCTAAAGCCAAACTGCTCGACCGATTGGTTATCAAGGGTTTGATGGGTGGTGGTTTGATGTCCACAAGCCACCTGCTACCACAGATACAGCATGATGTTTATCGCTCTTGGTGCGATGCAATCTTGATAAACTGGGGGCCTGTCTTTTGCTTGTTATTTTTATGGAAAAAAGCTATAATGGCTATCTTTTAAGAATTTTATGGCATCTGTTGCCTGTTTGGATTTGTATTTTTTTGTTTTAAGCTATTGATTTTTAATAATTTTTTAAGGTAATTACCATGAGCAATTTAGACATCACAGTCAATGTACTGTCGGACAAAGAGACTCAACTGACTGTAAAAGTCCCTGTCGCTACCATTCAAAGCCGTGTTGAAAGCCGTATCCGTTCTGTGGCAAAGACTGCCAAGATTGACGGTTTCCGCAAGGGCAAAGTGCCAGTTAGCCACATTCGTGCCCAGTATGGTGCAGGCATTCAACAAGAAGTCATCAACGATGTGATTCGTGATACGGTATTTGAAGCCATGAGTGAGCAAAAAGTGCGTGCTGTTGGCGTACCAAATATTGATGATGTGAAACTTGAAGATGATTTTTTGGTTTATCAAGCCACTGTTGAGACTTTCCCAGCGGTAGAAGTTCAAGGCATTAGCGAGATTGAAGTAGAACGCCAAACTGCCACCGTATCTGATGAAGATGTAGATACGATGATTGAAAACCTACAAAAGCAACGCCAAACTTACGAGACCAAAGACGGTGCGCTAGAAGATGGCGATGAAGCGACTTTTGATTTTGAAGGTACGATTGACGGCGAGAAGTTTGAAGGTGGTGCAGCTGAAGATTATCGCTTGGTCATCGGTTCAGGTCGCATGATTCCTGGTTTTGAAGATGGCATGAAAGGCATGAAAGCTGGCGAAGAAAAAACCATCAAGGTAACTTTCCCTGCAGACTACCAAGCTGAAAACCTACAAGGCAAAGAAGCAGATTTTAAAATCAGCGTTAAAGAAGTTAAAACACCAAAACTACCAGAGCTAAACGAAGAGTTCTTTGAGCTGTTTGGTGTTAAAGAAGGTGGTCTTGATAAGCTAAAAGCCGATGTTCGCAAGAACATGGAGCGTGAAATCAAGAATGCAGCTCGTAACCAAGTCAAGCAAGCTGCTTTTGACGCATTGCTTGAAAAGAATGAATTTGATGTGCCAAAAGCAATGCTAGAGCAAGAGATTAACCGTCAGCGTGAACAAATGCTACAACGCTTCGCTCAGCAGTTCGGTACTAATCCAAACAGCTTTGGTGCAGATATGCTACCAAATGAGTTGTTTGAAGACCAAGCACTTCGTGCGGTGCGTTTGGGCGTATTGGCTAGCCAAATCATTGAAAAACAAGGTCTTGAAGTTGACCAAGAGCGAGTTACTGCATTCATTGCAGAAGCAGCAGAGAACTATGAAGATCCGTCTGAAGTCATCGAATACTACACCAACGACAAGCAGCAGCGAGCCGGTATCGAGGCTGTGGTACTAGAAGATCAAGTGGTTGACTATCTGCTTTCACAAGCAAAAGTAACCGATAAAGAAGTGAAATACCAAGATTTATTGGCAGCTGCACAGCAAGCACAGCTATAATCTCTTTGGGCTTACAATAAATCCATAAAAATACCCCAAACAGTGTTTGGGGTATTTTTTAATTAGTGGTAGAATAGCAGAAATTTTTCGTTTTTAATTTAGTGAATGATTAGTAAATAATGGGAAAATCAATGAACCACATGAAACATAATCCGTATTATGATCAACTGATGGATACTTACCACGCACCACGCTCCGCCCTTGTACCCATGGTGATTGAGCAGTCAGGGCGTGGCGAGCGTTCGTTTGACATTTTCTCTCGCCTACTGCGTGAGCGAGTGATTTTCTTGACAGGTCAAGTAGAAGACCACATGGCGAATTTGATTGTCGCTCAGCTTTTGTTCCTAGAAGCAGAGAATCCTGAAAAAGACATTCATCTATATATCAACTCCCCTGGTGGTGTCGTAACAGCAGGCATGGCGATGTTTGATACCATGAATTTTATCAAGCCTGATGTATCGACCATCTGCATGGGGCAGGCGTGTAGCATGGGGTCGTTTTTATTGGCGGCAGGGGCGAAGGGTAAACGCTATGCCTTAGCGAACAGCCGTGTCATGATTCATCAGCCATCAGGTGGAGCACAAGGTCAAGCAACCGACATTGAGATTAGTGCGCGTGAAATCCTAAAAATCCGTGAACGCCTAAATCGCATACTTGCCGAGCGTACAGGTCAGCCACTTGAAAAGGTTGAGCGAGATGTAGAGCGAGATTATTGGCTAGATGCGTACGAAGCACAAGAATACGGCTTGGTTGATAGCGTCCTTGATAGACGCCCAGCACAGCTGTAAGGGGGCGTCATGACTGATACACTAAATACTTGCTCATTTTGTGGTAAGAAAAAAACCGAAGTCAAAAAACTAATTGCAGGCGATGGTGCTAGCATTTGTAATGAATGCGTAGCACAATGTGGGGATATGCTTGCAGGTGCCGGCATTGACGCTGAGCCGTTGAATGACTCATCAGCCAAAGATGCCGATGCGTGGGAAAATGCCAAGCTACCAACCCCAAAAGAGCTACGAGCTCATCTGGATGAATATGTCATCGGTCAAGACACGGCAAAAAAAGCCTTATCGGTAGCGGTCTATAACCACTACAAGCGACTAAAATCCGCCAAAAAAGATGAAGCGACAAGCAAAGAGAAAGTTGAGCTTGCCAAAAGTAACATTCTGCTAATCGGACCGACAGGGTCAGGCAAGACGCTACTGGCTCAGACTTTAGCACGCCTACTAGATGTGCCATTTGCCATGGCAGATGCCACAACCTTGACCGAGGCAGGCTATGTGGGCGAAGATGTGGAAAACATCGTCCAAAAGCTACTACAAGCCGCCGATTATGATATCGAGCGTACCCAAAAAGGCATTATTTATATTGATGAGATTGATAAAATCACCAAAAAAAGTGAAAATGTCTCCATCACTCGAGATGTTTCAGGTGAGGGTGTGCAACAAGCACTCTTAAAAATCATCGAAGGCACAGTAGCGAATATTCCGCCACAAGGTGGACGCAAGCACCCACGCCAAGAGATGATTCAGGTGGATACAAGCAATATTCTCATCATCGTTGGTGGGGCGTTTGCAGGGCTTGACCGTATCATTCAACAGCGTACTGAGACGACAGGCATGGGCTTTAATGCCACCGTCAAGGCAAAAAAAGAGGCGAAAATCAGCGAGCTGTTCCGTGAGGTTGAGCCTGAGGATTTGGTGAGATTTGGTATTATTCCAGAGTTCATCGGTCGTCTGCCTGTCATCGCTACGCTAGATGAGCTTGATGAAGAGGCGTTGGTTCAGATTTTGACCGAACCAAAAAATGCCCTAACCAAACAATATCAGTACCTGTTTGAGATGGAAGGGGCGAAGCTGAACTTTGATGAAGAAGCCCTAACCGCCATCGCCAAAAAAGCCATGAAGCGAAAAACAGGGGCGAGGGGTCTTCGTTCTATCATTGAAAATGCCCTGCTTGATACCATGTACGAATTACCAAGCATGGAGGGTGTCAATGGAGTATCGGTTACTCGTGAGGTCATTGACGAGGGTAAAGAGCCTGTGATTTCTTAAGCATAAGCCCTAGTTGGTGATTTTCAACTGGGGTATTGTGAGGCACAAAATTTAAAACTAGATTTTTCTATATTTGATTTTGTATTAGATAAGAGTAATAGTGTTGAAAATATAATAAGGTCAAATAGCTGTCATTTTGTGATTTTTGTTAGAGAGACAGGGAGTGCTCCTCATTACGCTATAAGAATATGCAAGAAGTTGATTGATAACGAAAAGAGAGTAACATTATATGGTCAAGTTGAAAGACTAAAGAAGATAGATATTCTTCGACATGAGAAAGTAAAATTTATCGAGCAGAATGAAAAGGCTTTAATAAATTATATTTTCCCTGATTTTAAAGTTGATGATAATATAACATTTAATTCTGGATTTTCTGTAAAGCCCTATTTTGATCAATGTAATATTATCGAAAGTAGGATGCCTTTATTTAAGGTTGCATTGGAGGGTACTAGAGGTTGTGAGTTTAAGTGTAAATTTTGTTATATAAACTGCAACAATCAGGAGATTGTACAGAAATGGGATGTTAGGTCAATAAGATCTATATTGCAAGATATTTCCATATATTATAATCTTGGTTTTAGATTATTTGTATTTATGGATTCTGAGTTTATTGGAAGGTCTAGAGCCAGGGATAATGAGATAAAGGAATTGTCTGAAAATATTAAGGAAATGTTTCCAGATATTCGTTTTATGATCTATGCTAGGGCGGATACGATATCAAAATGCACTGCATTAGAAAATTTAAAAGATGCTGGGCTTATCAATATATTCATAGGTGTTGAGTCATTTTTCCAAAATAATCTTACTAATCTCAAAAAAAGGGATTAGAAGTGAGAATTTAATATCCTGTCTCAAAAGCTTACTAAATATGAATATCTATATGACATTAAGTTTTATTACATTTAATAGGTACACTACAACCAAATCACTGAGATTTAATATAGAAACTTTAAAAGAATTACATAAACTACCAAATAGCAAATATTTAGGAATGCCAAATTTTATATTTAATATGGAGTCTTCTTGGAATGATGAAGGTAAGAATGTTTTAAGCAATAAAACTTATATTAAGTGGCTTCTTTATTATAAATCACAACCAGGAAAGTTCAATGCTATATTTGATACCAAGTTAGAACCACTAATGGAAATTTATCGAGTGCTGCATTATGAAGTAACCAAGAAAATTGCTGAGTTAAACTATGAGAGTGCTATCTCTGACAGAAATAACTTTTCGATATGGTTTGAAAAACTGAGTTTATTTTCATTAAATGTTATGGATATATTTTTATATAAATTTGAAAATGGTAAATTAACAATTGATAATTTACCTGAAAATATTCAAAATCTATACGACATGGTTTACTTTTATAATAAAAAAACATTGCCTTCTAAATTCATAAATTTGTTGACATACGATGAAACCATAAGGTCTTATTCGTCGAATAGTATCAAATATCTGAGTCACGGTTGGGATAATAATATCCCAACCATAGGAGATAATTATGAGCTTTAATATTGCAGTGTTTGGTGGAAGTAAGGGATTGGGAGAAAAACTGTCAGAGTATTTTATCTCCCAAAATTTTACAGTTTATAATTTCTCTAGGACGACGAGTAATTTGGACGGGGTTATAAATTGCAATTGCGATGTTCGATTTCAAGACAATATAGATGCTGCACTTGACAGTCTTGATAAGAAATTCAATATGATTATCTACTGCCCTTCATTATGGAGAGATCAAGAGAGCTTAAATACTCAAGAATTGATTAATTTTATCGAAACAGGGCCGTTGGGCTTTAAAAGAGTGTGTGACACGCTTATTTTAAATAACCTTATAGTCCCCAATGCCAATATTATTAATATTGGTTCGATCGCCTCCGAGAGCATACTGAAATCAAAGCATTTTTCATATGCAATTAGCAAGAAGCTTCAAGAAATTTTAGCCAATCGTATTCAAATTGATCATTCTTTAGACTTGAAAATAACAAACATTCAGCTTGGAACAATCGGTATGCATTCTGTTGAAATCCAGGATGTTTTTAATATTATCAGTTTATTAATCAATTTAAGTAAGTTTGCCATTGTACCAAATGTAACTTTGCAATCTACGAGAGAGCTATGAAGGAAATTTACAAACTTTATTCAGAAAATCCAGACATATATGATATTTTTTCAAATGATAGAGATTTTTTTCAGCAAGCTGCAGACATACTATCGCTTTTGAAATGTCATACTTTAACAATTAAACCTAATGTTATAGAGCTTTTTGCTGGGCCTGCAAGACATTCGCTTGAGTTTGTAAAGTTAGGTTGTGATGTACTTTCGATAGATTCTGCATTATCCATGATGCAATACTCAATAAAACAAGGATTTCAGTCGCCAATTAAGTATATTGTCAGTCATATTCCAAATATTAATCTTACAGTACCCAAAACCAATCTATTTACTTTGTTAAGATACTCCGTTGGCTATATGGATAAATTACAATTATCCAATTTAATCAAGTGGTGTGATTTAAACTCTCATGCAAACGGCTTGCTGATTATCGAGCTGCATATTCCAAGTAAAATACTTTCATTGGCTAATAATGATATGCGTATAAGAGAGAGGGAAGTATCATCTAAATATGGAGTGGTTAAGTGCATTTGGCCAAAAGACATAAAATTTAATAGTATAGGGTCATTATCCTTAGATATGAATGTGGAAATATCAATCAACAATCTTGCTGAAACTTACCTATCTACTGAATACATTCACACATTTGATGATATTAAATTTATTTCACAGTCGCTTTTTGATCTAGATTGTGTTATTTATAATAAAAATTTTGATAGCTTTGGCAATGATTCTTTAATTGTGGGCGTACTTCTAAATAAGGATGGTAAAAATGATAGATTATAGCAAACCTCTCAATCCAAAAGATATTTTAGTTGTGTTTTTTGATGAATTAAAAGGCGATATTGCAGCTCGTAATGCACAATCGGTGTGTAAAAAATATCAAATAAATTTTGTAGCTGCAAAATCTTTAAAAGAGATTGATGTCATATGTCGTAGTAGTAATTTTAAAATCAATCACTTTATAGTTAGATTAAAATCCAGCTTTAATAAATATATTATAGAACAACTAAGAAGCATAACTAATGAAAATTACATTTCTGGATCAATAGCATTTTCCTATAAGGATAAAAATCAATCCTTGTTGCATGAGGATGAGATCAGTATTGAAAAAGAAAATCCAGGAAGTTTGCGTTGTTTAAATATTATGAGACCTGATGAAGTGAATCAAGATGGGTTCATAGTGTCTGACATCAAAATAATGGATAATATTATATGTGACACCATCAGGCTAAAATATAACGCTGTATGCCTGAATAATAATAGTCTTTTAAATACTATTCCTGATGATGTAAAAGAATTTTTTATAAATGCATCAAAATACTATGATCGATATCGTATGTATCATAGATCAAGTACAGATGGGTATTTTGCTATAAGAAAAACAGAAGGGATATACATAACCGCAACAAAGACACCGAAAGATAGGAGTCTGGACTTAAACAGAATATCTCTAATTAAGAGCTATAACAGAAACTTAAACACAATAGAGTATAATGGTGCCTATTTACCCTCTTCGGATTCGGTAGAAGCGTATGTTGTCTTTGAAAAAAACCCAAATATTCAGCAAATAATACATACTCATGATAGTAAAAATTTTACTAGAAATTCTGGTAGAGCTAATATACCCTTCGTTCCGCCAACATACTATGGAGAACCAGAATTAGGGGATTTTGTTTCAAAAGTCTACCAAGAAACTAGGTCACCAATAATTATATTGCAAGAACATGGTGAAATGTTTTTGGGTAATGAAAAGGTTACTTCTTTTGAGGTGATTGATGGCATTTTAAAATGATTATACATAAAGCTAGAAATTCTTATTTAACCCTTAATTCCCTATATTGGCTTATTTCTTCTTTAACTTTTCCTGTTCTAACCATTCATTTGCTTGGTTTGGGCATAAACTATATTGATTTAGGTCTAATTGTATCTTTTTCCACCTTGGCGTATCTTGCCTTAGATATCCCAGTGGGATTTGTAGGAGATGTTTTTAAAAAAAAATATGTATTCATTATAGGTATGGTTTTCCATGCATCCGGCTATTTTTTATGGGCTATAGCTAAAGACTTACAAACGATCGTTTCTGGCTATATATTATGGAATATAGGGAGATCTTTTTTCTCTGGAATTTTAGAGTCATGGTATGTAAATTCGATAGAAAATGATAACGAGAGGGCAAGTATTATAAATAAAACTTTTAATATAGCCTCCATGATATCATCATTTTCTATTGGGGTTGGAGTTTTGGTTACTAGCCAACTTCTGCTATTTCAAAACAACGACATCTTATTATTTGAGGCAAATTCAATTCTAAAAATTACCTCTGTATTATTTTTATTCTTATCCATTTTAGCTTATTTCTTAATGAGCGATAATAAAAAATATACCGCCAAACCTCTAATTATAGGTCTGTATAGCAAAAAAGAAATAATTACTTCTCTTAAATCACTTAAATTTATTAGATTTTTACCTTTATCATTTTCTTATGGGTTTGCATTTGGATTTTTTGAGATATTTTGGATGCCTATAGGAAAAAGCTTTGGCATCGAAGATTTTAAAATTTCACTTGCTTATTCATCAGCATATTTCCTTTCAACTCTTTCACTAATTATTCTATTGAAAAAAAATTTCGTTCCCAAGAAATATAATTTCTGGATATGTTATTTAAGATTTGCTTTTTCTGCATCCTTTATAATTATGTCTCACTCTTATTCCTTTCCTGTATTTCTTATCTCAATTATTGCAATATATGTTATCAGCTTCATAGAATATCCCATCATACAAACGGCAATGCATCAATCAATACCTGACAAGTATAGAAATGTTATGCTATCCATAGAGTCGGTAGTAAAACAAGCATCTGGATTAGTTAGTGGGGGTATTGGTGGTTGGTTATATCAACATTACGGAGCGAAAACATCTCTAATTTCGATATTCGTTATTGGTCTTTTATCCATTATAATTTATAGTATTATTACAAATATTATGCAGAAATCAGCTTGTAATGGTTTCAAAAAATAATAACTTAATGCAAATTTAACTCTGTTTAGCTCTTTGGGTAGCTGTTTCATGACTGGCAGGGTGGGAATTTTGATATTTTTAGGCAAAACCTGCAAAGCAAACAAAGTTTTTACTTACTGCTTACCAAATTCAATTTTGATTTGTCTGTTACAGCTCAAGTCGAAACCCCCTGTTCCTGTCTAGTTCTTCTTGCTGTTCAAAAGTAGCTCGGTTAATTGCTTGTTCTGTTTGGATAATGTGTTGTTCTCGCTGTTTAATCTCGTTATCAAATCCATAAATTGTGCTTCTTGATTGGCTGCATTGTTCGTTATGTACTGTAATTTGGCGGTTAAGCTTTCTAAGCACTCCTTGTAAGCCTGGTTTTCGCTCGTTAATTGCTCGATCATTTTCTTTTGTGATTTTGTAATACTCGCAAACTCGCTTAACTGCCGTTCTAGTTCGTTCAACAATGCGTTGTAGTCGTTCAAAAAGCTGTTGTGCATTGGTTAAAAATTCCTGTCTTTTGGGGTAAATCGCATTTAATGGGTCTAGGAGCGTCATAGAGCGATTTTGTGGGGTTGGCGGTAGGGTAACATCATTTTGCTCTTTGGTGGGGCTTGTAGGCTCTCCTATGGCGTTTATTTGGGTATTTTTATCGTCTTTCCGCCGTTTTTGTTGGCGAATACTTCCGCTTTCTTGTTCTTGGTCGCTAGGTAGTAATACTTCTCGTCCTGCTGTATGTTGAATTGGTTCAACACTTTGGGCGGTAGGGGCATTTGCTCTATGGTCGCCAAAATTTCGGCTTGTTCGGCTCGGCTGTCTTTCATACTGCTGTAAAAATACATTGCCATTCCTCCCAATACTAGGATTGTCGCCAATAACACCCCTATGGTTATCATTAGCCAATTCTTGAACGCTAGGGCGGTGTTCAATTTCGCTTGTAGGCTCGCTTGGTAGTCGGCTATACAGTTCGCTATTGAATGCTCGCTTTCTCTCAATCTCTGCTGTAAGGATTTTTCCAGTCTCGCTAATTCGTTTTGTACGATTTGCTCGGTATTCTCGGCCCGCTCGCTCGTTTTCTGCGAAATAGTCTTGGCTAAATCTGAAATTGTCTGCATAAATTTCCCCTTTTAGGCGGATATTTCGCCCATTTTCGTTGGTTGGGTCTTTGATACTGATTGAATCAGGGGTAATTCTCGCTACAGATAGCCCTAAATCGCTCTGTATTGCATTTAAAACGCTTTGGCGGTCTGTTACCCTACCTTGCCCCATTTCGTTCATCAGATAGCCTGTAATCGCTTCCTGTAACGCTTTTTTGTCTTTGGGTAGGTTGTATTTGGGTGTAAGTGGTTGGCGGTTGGCTGGGTCATTAGGGTCTGTTAGGTTGTATTTGGCGTTGGTGTGGTCTTTGAATGCGTTTACTCGCTTTCTGTCCACGCTGTCAAAATAAGGGTTTAACGCCTTACCTGTGGTTAATTCAACCTTTGGAATGACAAAATTCAGTTCTAACCGCCCTTTGTCTTTGTGTTCTACCCAACAAATATTATATTGGTCTTGCTCTAATCCACACAAAAGGGCTTTTTCAAAGTCCGCCATAATCTCACGCTTTTGGCACTCGTCAAGGTCGCTTTCCTCGAACGATAATACCCCAACGGTGTATCTGTGCTTAAAGTCTAGGCTGTCAGCTAACTGCTGTGTTAATTTTGGGTTGCCCTGTAATACTTTGGCGTGTTCTCGGTCATAATTTTTACCAAGTAAATAATTCATTGTAGCCAAGCACGAACCAGTACCACGCTTGAAGAACTTAACAATCACTGGTTATGCTCCAAAAGTTCGTCCAGTTGCTCACGGATTACGGCTAATTCTCCTAGTAGCCGTAAACGGTCTATTTTGCCCCCTAGTGTGTCTGTATTGGCGTGTTTTGCGATTTGATTAAGATTGCCCCCAATCTTGGCAAGTTGTCGCAAAAGTTCAGGGTCTGCCGTTTTAACTTGTTTTGACTGTGGTATCTCTTGTCCCAAACAGGTATTTCTAATCCAAACTGCCAATTCCCCTTTTTTGCGGTCAAGTAGGGCTTGATGTTCTTGCTCGGTCAATCTGATTTTGATTTCTTTGGTGCGTTTTGGCGATTTCATTGTCAAAAATTTCCAATGTTGCAAATGTAATTACAATATGCGTGCAAATGCTTACTTTGATAAATTTCATTACAATGTATTTTCAATGTCATTACATTTTTCTTTTGTCTTTCCAATGGGGGGTGGTTTGGGGGCTTGCCCCCAATTGGCAAAGCCAAAGAGGGGCTTTGAACTATTCCTTGAAATCTAACTAAATCTATCTTATAATATCCAAATGAATAGATTAATTAGTATCAACGAAGCTTCCAAACAACTTGGCGTGTCCATCTCAACATTACGCAGATGGGACGAAAGTGGTGTGCTTGTTGCCGAAAGAACACCTAAAGGACACAGACGGTACGATATTAGTAAAATCAACCCAAACCTACTGCATGGCATAGGCAACAAAGACCGAAAAACCATTGCCTATGCACGAGTATCAAGCCACGACCAAAAGGACGATTTAGAGCGTCAAATCCAAGTTTTAGAACTCTACTGTGCCAAACAAGGCTGGACTTATGAGGTCATCAATGATTTAGGTTCTGGCATGAACTACCATAAAAAAGGACTTAAACAACTGCTTGACGGTATATTAAACAATGAAATCGGCAGATTGGTTTTAACCCATAAAGACCGCCTATTACGCTTTGGTGCAGAACTTGTCTTTGCTATCTGTGAAGCAAGAAATGTTGAAGTTATCATCATCAATCAAGGCGAAAACCTATCCTTTGAAGAAGAGCTTGCTCAAGATGTGCTAGAAATCATTACGGTATTTTCAGCAAGACTATATGGCTCACGAAGTAAAAAGAATAAAAAACTGCTTGAAGCCGTTAAGGTAGCATTGGAATGACGATTATTCGTGGACACATCGTCCGACTTGACCCAACCAATAAACAAGCCACACATTTTAGCAAGGCGTGCGGTGTCGCACGTCTAGCCTATAATTGGGCGTTGGCAGAATGGAAAAAGCAATATGAACAAGACAAAAACTACCGTGATGACTGTCAAGCAAAAGGCATAACCATTGACGAAAACCGACTTAACAAACCATCACAAGGTAAACTAAGAAAACAACTTAACGCCATAAAACATGAAAAATACCCATTCATGCTAGAAGTAACCAAGTGCAGTCCACAACTTGCTATTATGCAACTAGGCGATGCCTTTAAACGCTTTTTTAAAGGCGAAAGCAAATATCCCCAATTTCGCAAAAAAGGCGTAAATGACCGTTTTAGCCTATCCAACGACCAATTTAAACTCAAAACCATCAATAACAAACCATACATTCAAATCCCAAATTTAGGTTTGGTAAGAATGCGTGAAAACTTACGCCATCAAGGGAAAATTTTATCCGCCAAAGTCTTTAAACAAGGCGAAAAATGGTTTGTCTCAGTTGCCGTTGAACTTGGTGAAATGAACAAACCATTAAACAAAACAGGCAAACAAGTTGGCATAGACTTAGGCATAAGTGATTTAGCCGTATTATCAGACGGCACAAAAGCACAAGCTCCCAAGCCATTAAAAACCAAACTCAAACAATTAAAACGACTAAGCAAACAGCTCAGCCGAAAACAAAAAGGCTCTAAAAATCGTGAAAAAGCGAAAACCAAGCTATCACGATTGCATTACAAAATCAGTTGTATCAGAAAAGACTTTACTCATAAGCTCACAACACAACTTGTCAAAAGTTATGACGTGATTTGCATTGAAAACCTTAACGTTAAAGGTATGGTTAAAAACCGTCACTTAAGCCGAGCCATTAGCGATTTAGGGTTTTATGAGTTTAAGCGACAGCTGATTTATAAAGCCAACCAATGGGGTAAGACCATCAAAGAATTGGACAGGTTTTATCCAAGCTCTAAAACTTGTTCAAATTGCGGTTTTATTATGACAAAAGAAAACTTGACACTTGCGGTTAGACATTGGATTTGTCCTAGTTGCCATACCAATCATGACCGTGATATTAATGCAAGTATCAATATTTTAAATCAGGCAGATAAGGTTTTAACTTTATCTTAATATTAATCGTTGGTGGGTAAGTTCTATCCCCAACTAAAAACGCCTATGGAGTTGATGTCAGTCCAAGTTCAAACGAATAAGGCAAACAACATTGAAGTAGGAATTAAACGCTAAATTTGCCTTTGGGTGGGTTTAGGTGGGTTTTAAGGAACGGTTTATTTATGGTTGTATTTTTTGCAGTGATAAATATTGCCAAGCCTTTTTTATTATTGCAACTGACCTATGCCACCTAGCTTTGTATAGCCAATTTGGGATGAATATTAGCCTGATTGTTAGGAGTAATGCAGTGATTACAATGAATTGGAAAGCCTTTGGGCCTGGTATTTTGATGGCATCGGCTGCCATTGGGGCTTCGCATTTAATTTCATCAACTCAAGCAGGGGCTTTGTACGGTTGGCAACTTGCCATCTTTATCGTGCTTGCCAACTTATTTAAATATCCCTTTTTTCGTTTTGGGGTTGATTATACTTATGAGTCTGGCAAATCTTTGGTAGAGGGCTATGCCCAAAAAAGCCGTGCTTATCTTTATCTATTTTTTGTGATGGCATTCATCTCAGGGATTGTCAGTACAGGGGCGGTGGCGATGCTCTGTGCGGTTATTTTGGGGGAGTTGTTGCCAGAGAGTTGGTCGCTGTCTATCCCTATGCTGTCGGTCATTTCGGTATTGGCAAGTTGGTTGTTTTTGGTGGCAGGTCGCTATAAATTGCTAGATGGTGCTACCAAATGGATTGTCATCTTATTGACCATCACCACCATTTTGGCTGTTGCCATCGCCATGGGAAAACCATCAGTGGTTGCCCCTGATTTTGTGCCTGCCAGTCCTTTTAATTTGGCGGCATTGGGGTTTATTGTGGCACTCATGGGTTGGATGCCAGCTCCTATTGAGATTTCTGCCATTACTTCCTTATGGACCATACAAAAACGCCGTGAGAATCCTAAGCTGACCCATGAGCAAGGATTGCTTGATTTTAATGTGGGTTTTTTGGCATCGGCGATACTTGCCATCGTGTTTTTGGCACTTGGGGCGTTGGTGCAGTATGGTTCAGGTCAAGAGATTCAGTTGGTGGGTGGTAAATATGTTGGGCAACTGATTGGTATGTACACCCAAACCATCGGCGAGTGGTCTGGGCTACTTGTGGCGTCCATTGCGTTTTTATGTATGTTTGGCTCGACCATCACGGTGATTGATGGCTACGCTCGTCTTAATGCTGAGTCGGTGCGATTGATTCGCAAGAAGCATCATTTTGGTAAACACACCTTGCGTGCATGGCTGAGCTTTTTTAGTGTGGCAGGCTTGGTGCTGATTTTATATTTTGGGTCGGCATTGACCAGTATGCTAAAATTTGCCATGATTATGGCGTTCGTTTCTGCTCCTGTATTTGCATGGCTAAACTTTGCATTGGCTCGTGAACAAGAGCATCTCCCTAGATGGCTAAGGGTGCTGTCTTGGGCAGGGTTGGTGTTTTTGACGGGCTTTGCATTGTTGTTTTTATCACACTTTTTTGGCATATTAAGCTAAATCGCTTAAAAGCCCTGACGCTTAGATGGTGGCAGGGCTTTTTTCATGACTTGTCAGTCAATTTTTTAAAAAATCCTACCGCAAATGACAAAAAGTTTGTTATATTAAATAACTTTCTAGTAAAACCCATCAGTAAATTCATCAACAAAGGACCATGATAATGACTGAAATTTTTAAAGGCAATAGCCTAACATTGACTTTAGTAAATGGTATCGCCAACTTGTGTTTTGATAATCAATCACAAAGCGTCAATAAATTTGACGCCAAGACCAATGCTGAATTTACCCAAGTGGTTGAACTGCTTGAGGGGCGAGATGACATACAAGGTCTTGTTGTAACATCTGGCAAAAAAGTATTCATTGCAGGGGCGGACATCACCGAGTTCGTTGGTCATTTTCAGCGTTCAGCAGGCGAGATTGAATCATGGCTACTTGATATCAACCGCACCTTTAACCGTTTTGAGGATTTGCCGTTTCCAAAAGTCTGTGCTATCAATGGTGCGGCGTTAGGCGGTGGTTGTGAGATGACTTTGGTGTGCGAGTATCGTGTCATTGGTGCATCAGGTCAGGTGGGTTTTCCTGAGACCAAGTTGGGTATTTTTCCAGGATTTGGCGGTTCGGTACGAGCCCCCCGTATCATTGGGGTGGATAATGCCCTAGAGCTGATTGCCAAAGGCAATGCCCTAAAGCCTGCCGATGCCATCAAAGCGGGCTTGGTTGATGCGGTGGTGTCAGATGAGTATCTTGAACAATCGGCACAAGATTTGGTCAAAAAGTGTATTCAAGGTGAGCTTGATTGGCAGGCAAAACGAGCGGAGAAGCTGGAGCCTGTTAAGCTAAATGCGACCGAACAAATCATGGCGTTTAATTCTGCCAAAGGGGCGATTTTTGCCAAAGCCAACCCTAAGCATTATCCTGCCATTGCTCTTGCCTTAGAAGCGGTAGAAAAGCACGCCAATCTTAACCGTGATGAAGCGATTAAGGTGGAGGCAGCTAATTTTGTCAAAGCTGCCAAGACACCACAAGCACAGGCACTTGTGGGGGTGTTCTTAAATGATCAGCTTGTCAAAAAGCGTGCCAAAGAGCAATCTAAAGATGCCCATGATATCAATGAGATGGCAGTGCTTGGTGCAGGCATTATGGGTGGTGGTATTGCTTATCAAGCGGCGGTTAAAGGGCTACCCATCATCATGAAAGACATCAAGAGTGAACAGCTTGATTTGGGCATGAATGAGGCGAGCAAACTGCTTTCTAAAGAAGTTGAGCGAGGTAAAATCAATGCCACTAAGATGGGTGCGACACTATCAAAAATCCGCCCAACGCTCAATTATGGCGACTTTGCTACCCCTGATATCATCATTGAGGCGGTGGTTGAAAATGAGAAAGTAAAAAAATCAGTGCTTGCCGAGACCGAAAGCCTGATTAAAGATGAGGCGATTTTGGCATCTAATACTTCCACCATCAGCATTACTGAGCTTGCCACTGCACTAAAACGCCCAGAGAATTTTGTGGGTATGCACTTTTTTAATCCTGTGCATCGTATGCCACTTGTTGAGGTGATTCGTGGCGAAAAGACAAGCGATGAAGCGATTGCCACTACTGTTGCTCTTGCCCAAAAAATGGGCAAAACGCCGATTGTGGTTAATGACTGCCCAGGATTTTTGGTGAATCGTGTGTTATTCCCTTATTTTGGGGCGTTTGATTTGCTCATCAAGCACGGTGCAGACTTTGTGAAGATTGATAAAGTCATGGAAAAATTTGGCTGGCCTATGGGTCCTGCCTACCTGCTTGATGTGGTGGGAATTGATACAGGGGTACACGCCAGTGAAGTGATGGCGAACGGTTTTCCTGACCGCATGAAACCAGAGTATCAAACTGCTACGAGCGTGATGTTTGCCAACAATCGTTTGGGTCAAAAAAATGGCTTTGGTTTTTATCGGTATGAGCTTGATAAAAAAGGCAAGCAAAAAAAATCAGCTGATGCGACTGTTTATGAGTTGCTACAACCTGTGCAAGATACAAATGGCGTGTCATTTGATGACCAAGAGATTATTGACCGCTTGATGGTGGCGTTTTGTAATGAGACGGTGCGTTGCCTAGAGGAGGGCATTGTCGCCAGTGCTGGTGAGGCAGACATGGCGATGTTGATGGGGTTGGGATTTCCACCGTTTCGTGGTGGACCGTGCCGTTATATCGACCAAGTTGGTGTAAGCGAGTTTGTCGCTCTTTGTGATAAATATGCACATCTTGGTCGTGCGTATGAAGCCCCAGAGTTGCTTAAGCAAATGGCAAAAGACAAAAAAACATTTTACGCTTAATGATGAATCAAGAAGAATTTAAGGAAAAATTATGACAACTCTATCTCCAAAAGATGTGGTGATTGTTGATGGTGTACGCACCGCCATGGGCAAATCCAAAAATGGTATGTTTCGTCATGTACGAGCTGAAACCTTGTCAGCTGAGTTGATGAAGGCATTGATTAAAAGAAATAATCTGGACCCTAATGAGCTTGAAGATGTCATCTGGGGTTGTGTGAACCAAACCTTAGAACAAGGTTGGAATATCGCCCGCCATGCAAGTCTATTGGCAGGCATTCCTAAGCATGTATCAGCCCAGACTGTGAACCGTCTGTGTGGCTCGTCCATGCAAGCATTGCATACTGCCGCCGCTCAAATCATGACCAATCAAGGCGAGGTGTTCATCATCGGTGGGGTTGAGCATATGGGTCATGTGGCGATGATGCATGGTGTGGACTTAAACCCAAGCAGTTCAAAGCAAATCGCCAAAGCGTCAAACATGATGGGTCTGACCGCAGAGCTGTTGGGTCGCATGAATGGTATTAGCCGAGAAGAGCAAGACAAATTTGCTCTAAATTCGCACCTAAAAGCCGCCAAAGCCACCGCTGAAGGACGATTTGACCGTGAGATTGTGGGCGTGGAAGGGCATGATGAAGCAGGTAATTTGCAGTTATGTACAAAAGATGAGGTCATTCGTTTTGATGCCAGTTTAGAAAGTTTACAAAAACTACGACCTGTCTTTGACCCTGCCAATGGCACAGTAACGGCAGGTTCGGCATCGGCACTCTCAGATGGTGCGTCTGCCATGTTGGTGATGTCCGCCCAAAAGGCCAAAGCATTGGGATTAACCCCAAGAGCTCGCATTCGTGGCATGGCAGTGGCAGGCTGTGATGCTGCCATCATGGGCTATGGTCCTGTACCTGCCACCCAAAAAGCATTAAAGCGTGCAGGCGTGAATATCTCTGACATTCAGACGATTGAGCTCAATGAAGCCTTTGCCGCTCAGGGCCTATCGGTATTAAAAGGTTTGGATCTTTACGACCGCCAAGACATTGTCAATCATCATGGCGGTGCAATCGCTTTGGGGCATCCGCTTGGTTGTTCAGGTGCACGAATCACCACCACTTTATTAAATGTGATGGAACAGCAAGATACCGAGTTGGGGCTTGCAACGATGTGTATCGGTCTGGGTCAAGGTATCGCCACCATCATTGAGCGAGTATGATGATTTTGGCTTTCTTAAAATCCAAGCAGTCGCTTGGATTTTTTTATGAGCTTAAGTTTGGTGTTGCTGTCTATAAAGAGATGGTTTGTAAAAAATTATCAATCTATCATCTTAGGCTTAATGATTGGTGTATGCAAAAAAAGGAGCAATGGTGAAAAAAATCATACATGATTGTTTTATTTAGGATACAATTTGACGGACTTTCAAGTGCAATTCATGGTATGATAATACCAATTTTTTATGATACTTTTTTGAGGGGAGAAATGATGAAATTACGCAATGCCATGTTTAACACCATGTTCGCTGTTGCCTTGACAACAATGGGTATCTCTGCCCATGCCATGTTGCCTACGCCAAAAAACGCACAGCAGGCATCTGATGTCTTACAGATTGACCAAAGAGTGAATGCGTTCTTGGTTCGTCAAGATGCAACAGGAAAAGAAGTCTTGCAACCATTGACCGCAAGTGATAATGTAGCTCGTGGCGAGATTGTGGAATATCAAGGGCTATTCACCAACCAAGACACCAACCGTGTGCGTAGCATGATAGCGACACTAAACATTCCTGAGGGGGTGGAGCTTGTTGGTGCGGTTGAGCCTGCCATTGTGAAGGCAAGCACTGATGGTCAGCGTTTTGTTCATATGCCGATTCGTGCTAACATCAACGGACAGGTTCGAGAGTTACCACTGAGCTACTACAAGGCATTACGCTGGACGGTTGAGGATTTGGGTATTGGTGCGACAGCGGTCGTCAAATATCGTGTGCGTGTCAAATAACGCACGATTTGAACTGGCAATCTAAAATCTTGCCAATAGAGTCTTAAAGTTGGCGTTGTGATTAACCAAATCAAGATTGCAACGCCACTTGTATTTTTAGGTTAACAATTAACAGTAGTTTTAAGTTGAGCCAATCGTTTTTTGTCATCACTCAATAGTGGCTGATACTTTTTGATGAGTTGATGGACGATGAACCGACCGCCATGTTAGGCTATTGCCTTGATGACCAATCAATAGCCACCCAATTTTTTATCATTATTCTCCTAGTTTATTGCCCACCAAAAATGCCACAAGCCCAATAATGAGTGCAGGCACTACAGCGTGCAAATCCCAAAAGCTGATTTTAAAATAAGCAAAGATAATGTAGCAGGTCAGTCCTGATAGCATGGAGGCAATAGCTCCTATGGCATTGGCTTTTTTGTAATACAACCCAAAGACCAACACCCACAAGAAAGTCGCTTCAAGCCCACCAAAGGATAAAAGATTTAGCCAAATGAGCATATCGGGCGGATTGAACATGGCGACAGCTGCCAAAATCACGGTAAAGATGAGCGTCAGAAAAGTGGAATAGCGTTTGATTTTCGCTTCATGTTGCACCGCTTTAGGTCTGATAGATAAGTATAAATCCTTGATGAGTGTGCTTGATGACTGAATCAGCATGGAGTCAATTGATGACATGATTGCTGCCATGGGGGCTGCTAAAAACACCCCTGCCACAAAGGGTGGTAATACCGTCATCATGAGAGTTGGAATGACCTTGTCAGGTACATCAAGCTCTGGTATGACAGCCCGAGCCAACACCCCTGCTAGGTGCATACCTAAGACCAGTACACCCATGACCATCGTGCCAACCAATATCCCACGATGGAGCGAGCGACTGTCCTTATATGCCATTGCACGAATGGCGGTGTGAGGTAGCCCAATCAAACCAAAACACACAAGTACCCAAAACGAGAGCATAAAGGTCGCTGATAGTTTGTCATCAACGCCTGTGGGCATAAGCAGGCGTGGGTCAATGCTATGTAAGGTTGTCATGGCACTATCAATACCGCCTGTTGCCATCACTGTACCACCCAACAGTAGCACCGTACCAATCATCATCACCAGACCTTGCACGGTGTCAGTTAAGACCACCGCTCTAAATCCACCAATAAAGGTATAAAGCCCAATCACGAAGGCGAACACACCAATGGATAGTTCATAAGGTAGTCCTAGTGTGGCTTCCAAGAGACGACCTGCACCAATAAACTGTACCACCATCATGCCAAAGAATGCAAGCAATAAGGATAGGCAAGCCAGCCATACCACAACTTTGTTTTGGTAGCGAGCATAGAGTAGGTCGTTAATCGTGATACTGCCTGTCTTGCGAGCCAAGATGGCAAATTTTTTGCCTAGCGTGCCAAGAGTTAGCCATATCGCTGGGACTTGTATCATAGATAGTAGCACCCAGCCTAGACCATATTTATATGCTGCACCAGGTCCTCCAATGAATGAGCTTGCCGAGATGTAAGTCGCCACTGTCGTCATCGCCAGTACGAAACCACCCATAGAGCGAGAGCCAACATAGTACTCACTCAAAAATTCGCCTGATGAGCGTTTTTGATAAGCGTGCCACGCCACCGCAAAGACAAAAAACAAATACAGACCAAAAGGTATCAGAACATGAATGTTGATGTTCATACATGACCCCCTAAATCATTATCATCATTGAGTTTGTCATGACCTTCCAAATCCAT
Source organism: Moraxella sp. E33BD (assembly GCF_041807865.1). NCBI lineage: Bacteria > Pseudomonadati > Pseudomonadota > Gammaproteobacteria > Moraxellales > Moraxellaceae > Moraxella > Moraxella sp. E33BD. The sequence goes on from NZ_JBGTZD010000011.1 coordinate 81,558, forward strand.
CTCTTTATATACTGCCTTTAAGACAGCAAGGCTAATCAAGACAAATAAGATGGGCAGGACAATACAGCTTAGCTCAAACCATAATGGAAAACCTAAAAATCCTATGCCATCAGGCATGAAATAGCCAAAAACAACCCACCCAATAAGATATAAAAGGGTGAGATAAACTGACCATTTGGCTTCACGGTTTAGCTGGTGGGTTGGGGAGGGTGTGTGCTGTGGCATGGCAATGATTTGTCTGATAAATCAAGATGTTGGGGTTCATTTGAAAAAAGGTCGTTAGTGTACCATAAAATGTGATGGCAAATTGTAAAAAATTTGACTAGAATAGATGCAGTCTTAGAGCATCGTATTGATGTAAGCCTTATGATATTGGAGATAAGATGAGTCTGCATGATATTTTGACATATCGCCGTTCTGTTCGTGATTATTTGCCTGTGGATATTGACGATGCGATGGTTAAGCATTGCCTTGAGCTTGCCACCTTAGCACCCACCAGTTCAAATATGCAGTTGTATGAGTTTTATCACATTACAGATAAAGCCATGCTCGGTCAAATTGCCAAAGCCTGCTTATCACAAGGAGCAGCAACCACCGCCAATCAATTGGTGGTTTTTGTTATTCGTCCTGATTTGCACCGAGTACGAGCTAAGACGGTGTTTGATTTTGAAAAACAAAATATTCAAAACTACAGCCCTGTCGATAAAGTCGCCTCTAGGATTAAGCGGTTTGATACTTATTATAATCGCTTGATGCCACTGTTGTACAACCAAAGCCGATTTATCCAAAAGCTCGTGAGGCGCTGGCTCGTACGGTTGGTAAGTTTCGCCCCATTCAGTCGGAAATCTCGTTTGATGATATGCGTATCGTCATGCACAAAAGCTGTGGTCTTGTTGCTCAGACTTTCATGCTGGCGATGAGCGAGAAGGGCTTGGATACTTGTCCGATGGAAGGCTTTGATGGTCGTGTGATTAAGGAGCTACTAAACCTACCAAAAAGTAGCGAGATTAACATGGTGGTTTCTTGTGGTGTGCGGAGCGATAAGGGCGTTTGGGGAGATAGGTTTCGTGTGCCATTTGCTGAAGTTTATCACAAGATTTAGCTGAAGCGTAATCAATACTGCCGTCAAGGCGGTATTTTTTGTTAATGTTGTAAATATTGGTGTGGTTTTAAGGTTTATAAATACCGCTTGATATAAGCGGTATTTTAACTTACCTACCTAAGGGGCTGTTATTTTTTCTTTTTGCCACCTTGCACGGCTTTAAAGCGAGGATTTGATTTGCAAATCACAAAGGTGCGTCCACGACGACGGACGACTTGGCAGTCTTCGTGGCGATTTTTGGCGGATTTTAGTGAAGATAGCACTTGCATGATGTTTCCTTATAAATGTTATAACATAACTTACAAAAAGCATTATACGCCCATTTTCCTGCTTTGGCAAGAGCATATGGGCGGATTTTAATTTTGGGGGACGAGTAGTCAGTCAGATGTATTGCGACTTGTTGTTAGAGCGTCAATGATGGTGTCTTTATTTTTTAGGCGTTTGATGGTGTGCCACAGCGTTTCTGCTTCAAGATAGCCTTTGGTGAGCATGCCAAGCCATTGCTTATAGCGACCAATTAAGCCTGATTGATTGTCTGTGTCGTCATCTAAAAATTCAATTTGAGCGTCAACGAGTGCCTGCCAGCTTAGTTCAATGTTTTGATTATGAATCTGGGCAATCAAATCAGGACGAGTAACCGCACCACGACCAAGCATAAGATGGGGTGTATTAGAGCGAATCATACAGCGGTAAGCATCATCTGCTGTCCAAATCTCACCGTTGGCGATGATGGGTAAGTCTAAAGTGGTCAAAGGTTCAATAAGCTCCCAATAGGCAGGTGGTTTATATCCTTGTGTTTTGGTGCGGGCATGAATGGTTAGCCAGCTGGCACCAGCACTGCGGACGGCGTCGCCAATTTCTTTCATCTTGGAGGTGTCGGTATAGCCTAGCCGAATCTTGGCAGAAACAGGCGTAAAGGAAGGCGTGCTGTGGCGTACAGCATGGATGATGCGATGAATACTCTCTGGCTCATCTAGTAGCACCGCACCGCCTTTGTGGTTATTGACTGTCTTGGCAGGACAGCCAAAATTCAGGTCAATGGCGTGTGCCCCAAGTGAGATGGCGGTGGCAGCACTTTGGCTCATGGTGTCAGGGTTGTTGCCCAGTAGCTGTACATGAATGGGTGTGCCACTTGCTGTTTTGCCATCGGTGTGTAATTCTGGCACATATTTGTAGAACACATGAGCAGGCAAAGGATAATGCGTTACCCGAATGAACTCACTGACAGACCAGTCATAGGGTGTGCCAAGTCGTGTGGCGATGTCAGTTAATATCCGCCGCATGAGTGGGTCGGTCAGCCCTTCCATTGGTGCAAGTAGGCGAACAGGGTGGGTGAATAGGTGTGAAAATGTGTTCATGGGGGTCGGCTAAAATTATTTATAAATCAATTTTTTATCATCAAGTGCTAAACTTGCCATCAAATCACCAATATGGTGTATGTCTAGGACTTCTTTGGCACGAGTGCAGGCGACATACAGTAAGCGTAATTCTTCAGGAGAGATTTTGATGGTGTGGCGATTGATGTCGTACAAAAAATCATCGCTAATTTGTACACGAGACCATTCCAGCCCCTTTGCTTTGTGGGCGGTGGAAACCACATAATCTGCGTGGCTTTGGGTGGTTAGACTTTTAATGGCACTGGAGATTGTCTGTGTGCCATGCTCTTCGATGAGCTTTACCCAAGTTTTTAAATCAGACCCTTCGCCTGTCTCGCTAAATTCTTGCACTTCTCCCCAATGCTTAAAAAAAGCAAGCTCAGGCACGCCATAGGCAGATTTACCTGTTTTTAGGCTCTCGGCGGCATGACAAAACCGTAAAATTCGCTCACTATCAGCTTGTAGGGCGACTTTATGCCCTGCTTTTAGCCCTGTTAGTAAATGGCTGATAGCAGTGGCGTTGGTACGACACAAAATCGCATCTTTTTTCCCCTGAGCAAGCAGTTTGGCAATACGGCTTGAGATGGCAGGGTTGCCTTTTAGGGGGGTTTCTTCTTGTAGGGCGGTCAAAAATATATTGGCAACTTTGGCAATCTCATCACCAAAGCGAAACGATTGCGTTAGTAGGGTCTGTGGATAGGGTAGGCGTTTCATGGCATTTAATGCCCCACGCCATTCATAAATTTGTTGATGGGCATCGCCTACATAAATGGTTTGTTTGTCTTGGCGAATGAGTGCACCCATCATCAAGGGGTCTGCGTCTTGTGCTTCATCAAATAAAATAAAGTCAGCAGGAATGATGGGGTTAGATAGTGTCCATAGTTTTAGGTAAATGTCGTGTCCGATGCCTGACTGATGGCGTGGGTCAATAGATTGCAACCATCGCATTTCTAGGGCAGGGTATAGTAGCTCTTGCAAGTGTTCACCATCAGCTTGGCTTAGCCATGATGGTGGAGTGATGTGGCGTGGGGCAGGATAGGCACTCGATGTTTTACAAAAATTGGTCAAGCCTTCACTGACGATATTGGCAAGTTTGGCGGGGGTGAGCGTAACTGATTTGTTAACACCGTCTATCTTTCTTTCCACTTGAATGGCGGATAAATTTAGCTCGCTAGCCAGTCGGCTGGGCGTTAGGCGTGGTAGACTAACCTTGGCGGTTACATCACGATTAACATGGCGATAAGCAAGAGAGTGGAAGGTCTGGCAGCGTACATTTCTTGGGAATTTGCTCTGAGCTTCGTTGGCGATGGACTTGTTGAATGCTAGGTACAGCCCCCGACCATTCATGTGGTCGCTGATGAGTTTTAAGGTGGTGGTTTTACCTGCACCTGCATAGGCAACGATTTTGAATGATTGTCCTGTCATTGCCATCTGTAAGGCAGCAAGCTGCTCATCGGTGGGTGCGTAGGTGGTGGCTGAACTCATGGGCAGATTAACTGATGACAAAACCGCATCATTATAGCATAGTTTTGTAAGGTTGTCGGCTTGACTTATGATGTCAAGATTGACAAAGATTATGGCTTATCGTTTGCTTGAGAAATAGCGTCTTTAGGGGAGGGTTCTTTGACCAAAATCTTTGCCATCAATAGACCAAACTCAAACAGTAGGCACATTGGAATGGCAAGCATGAGCATACTTGCTCCATCAGGTGGTGTAACGATGGCAGCAATAAAAAAACAACCAACGATGATATAGCGTCGTTTATCCGCCAACGCTTTTGGGCTGATGATACGCATTAGCACCAATAGTAAGGTTGCCACAGGTATCTCAAACATCACTCCAAATACAGCAAAAAGCTTAATCACAAAATCAAGATAGCTTTGAATGTCTGTCATTGGTAGGACATTATCAGGTGCAAACATCACAAAAAATTTGAGTGCAGGAACAAGCACCACAAAATAAGCAAACGCCACACCCACATAAAATAGTATGATGGCAGATAATAGTAATGGTAAGGCGGCTCGTTTTTCGTGCTTATAAAGAGCAGGTGAAACAAAGCCCCAAATCTGTGCAAGAATAAACGGCACAGTCAAAAATAGCGACACAAAAAAGGTTAGTTTAATTGGTGCTAAAAACCCAGATGCGACATCAGTGGCGATGAGACTGGCTTCTTTGGGCAATAGAGCAACCAGTGGGTTTGAGATAAAATCATATAATTCTCGGCTAAATCCAATCAATGCCAAGAACACCACGATGACCGCCAAAAACATACGAATAAAGCGAGTCCGTAGCTCAGCAAAGTGTGCCATGAATGGCATATCGCCTTCATGACTGGGTGTGTGTTGCTTGGAGATGTTGATATCAGGGGTTAAATCGCTCACGCACCCCCCTGATGTAGCAGTTTATCTGCTTGATGATTGGGTAAAAAAGGCGGTGGTGGCAGACGGCGTTTTTTGTCATACTCGCCCAATAAGAACCAGCGGTTCACCATTGGCATATTAAATGCGGTTTCAAGTACTGCTGTTTTTTGGGCGTTGTGATGGTGGATTGGTGATTCATCATCATTTGTGCTTGTCTGCCAGCTTTCTAGAATGTGGTGTTTGTTGGTGTGAGCGGTTTGTTCGGTCTGATCTATGGTGCGTTGGAGCTTGACTACTTGCTGTTTCATTGCCGCTTCTGACTCTTTGATTTTGGCAAGCTCGGCTTTGAGTTCTTCTTGAACTTCTAAAAGCTGCATTTCGCTGACAAACTCACTTTGCAGGCGTGCTGACATACGGCGAAATTTGCCGTACCATTTGCCCAGTGTGCGTGCTGCCAATGGCAGTTTTTCAGGACCAAGCACGATGAGTGCAATGATGCCAAATAAAGTCAGCTCAAAAAAACCAAGATTTGCCACAAATAAATCCTAAGTGATCAGCTGTCGCTTGGCTTGTCGTTTTTGATTTCTTTGATTTCAGCGATGATGGGTTTATTGTCGCTGTCAGCAAGTTTAGGTTTGTCTTCATCTTTAACAGCATCCTTAAAACCTTTAACAGCAGAACCTAAATCTTTGCCTGCATTTTTAAGTTTGCTTGTGCCAAAGATTACCACCACTACCAATAATAAAATGATCCAATGCGTGATTGAAAAACTACCCATAACCCATCCTTAAAAGATTACTTTGTTGTTTTAAAAATAGTCTAACACAAAATTTTAATAAAATGATGAAAATTTAGCTCATTTGGCTGTTATGACTGTACTGTACGGCTATTTTTTTCATCAATGCCCGACAACCCAAAGCGTCTGCCAAGCTCATCTAGTACTGCCTGCCCTGATAAGCCCAAGTGGTGCAAGGCGACCAAACCATGAAACCAAGTGTCCGCCACTTCATAGACAAGCTCGGATGCTGCCTTGTCATCATCAACGCCTTGGGTGCGAACAAGTTGCAGTTCTTTGGCAGAGATGATGGATTCAGTTGCTTCTTCGCCTACTTTTTCTAGGATTTTGTTTAATCCTTTGTGGTATAAACTTGCCACATAAGAGCTGTCTTTGTCAGCAAGTTTTCTTTCTGCTAGGATATCATCTAGTTTTGCGATGATGTTATCTATGCAAAGAGTGGCCGTGGTGTTTTTGTTGTGAACATGGTCGGCTTGGTTGCTTGTTGAGCTGTGAGACCTACCATAAATCTCATCAGGATTTTTGATGACCTGATCCACGGTTATCCATCTGCCTTCAGTGGTATCTAGCTTGTCATAAAAGCATGAGCGACGCCCTGTATGGCATGCGATATCACCAATCTGCGTAATGATTAGCACGATGACATCTTTATCACAATCGGTGCGTATTTCATGAACAATTTGAGCATGACCTGAGCTTTCGCCTTTATGCCATAGCTGATTGCGAGAGCGAGAGTAGTACACTGCTTGCCCTGTTTGTGCGGTAAGTGTCAGTGCTTCACGGTTTTGCCATGCCAACATTAGAATTTGCCCTGTATCACGGTCTTGGGCAATGGCAGGAATCAGCCCATCGGCATTAAATCGTAGAGCGTTAAGATAGTTCATCATTATCTCCTATTTTGCGATATTTTAGCACACTATCTAATGATCTGACTAATCTAAATGAGATAAAACATCTGCTGGTTTGTATTATTTGTCATAGTCAAGTCTTGCAATTTATTTTGTTATCTTTTATAATGTTGCTCCCACCTTCCGTTATTTGTTTTGAACAAATTGACAAAAAGGTTCATCGGTTGGGCAACCAACCTTTAACAAAGAGGTTACCATGAAAGTAAAATTAAAAACCAAGCGTGGTGCAGCTAAGCGTTTTAAAAAAACCGCTAATGGTTTTAAGCGTAAGCAAGCCTTCAAACGCCACATCTTGACCAAAAAGTCTCCTAAGCGTATCCGCCAACTTCGTGGTTGCGTGATGGTTCATGTCGCTGATGTTCCATCAATCCGCCGTATGTGCCCATACATTTAATTTAGGAGAATATAATGGCTCGTGTAAAACGTGGTGTACAGGCTAACCGCCGTCATAAAAAAGTTCTGGCTCGTGCAAAAGGTTACTACGGTGCTCGCTCTCGTGTGTATCGTGTTGCTGTACAAGCTGTGATGAAAGCAGGTCAATACGCATACCGTGACCGCCGTAACAAAAAACGCTCTTTCCGCCGTCTGTGGATTGCTCGTATTAATGCAGGTGCTCGTCTAAATGGTTTGTCATACAGCCGTCTTATCAATGGTCTTAAAAAGGCAAGCATTGAGATTGACCGCCGTATTCTAGCAGACATCGCCATGCATGATGCAGCAGCATTCACTGCAATCTGCGAAAAAGCAAAATCTGCTTTGGCATAAGTCTAAGCATATATTTAGTTTCGACTAAATTTAAAAACCGCAATACTCCGTGTTGCGGTTTTTTATTTACCTGCGTTTTGAAAGTGGGTAGTTGCTTATTTGAATGATTGGTCTATAAACAAGCCCACTCAATGAGTGGGCTATTTTCTAACTTTACCTATGGAGATGATGGTAGGGTGTTAGAAGCGATATACTGCACCTAACTCAATACCTTTTTTATCAACTTTGGTTTTATTATATTCTTCTTTAGAAAAACCGACATTAGCAAAACCAAGTAGATTTTTGCTGACATCATAAGAGGCACCCACATTCAGACCAACTACCTCTCCATCACCATAACCTTTATAGTTATCGGTATAAGAGATCTCAGCCCAAGTGGTTACAGAGTCTTTGGGTTTGTAAGCTACACCAGTAAACAATGCAAGCTCGTTATCATTGCTATTGTAGTCGGTGTATTGAGCTGTGCCATGCACCGACCATTGGTCGTTAATTGTATATTCACCAGAACCAAGTAGTGAATTTAGGTCATTGCCTGCACGAGTATAAGCGACATTTAGTGAGGTTTTATCTTTAGTGTATTGAGCACCGACAATGACAAAATCACGATCAACTGATTTTTCCTCTCCATTTTTAAAAGTAATAAAAGAGCGAGAACCTTTTTTACCTTCATCCATGCCATAGTGTATGAATGCGGTAGTAGTGTCGCTGTTGAATTTTGGTGTAGTATATAAAAAGCTATTATTTACCCAGTTACCTGCATGGCCAGAAAATGGACCAATGCCTATCCCCCATAGCCATGCATTGCCTGTAACAAGATCATCGTCTTTTGAGATGGTGCGACCTGCTTGTAGACGGCCATAATCTGCATGGTTTAAGGCAATCCAACCTTGACGAGCAGAAAAGTTGGCACTAGTACTTTCAGCGACATCAACTCGATACTCTAAGCGATATTCTAGGTCAAGTTTATCTTTGAGCTTTTCTGAACCTTTAAAGCCGATACGAGAGTTACCTGTTGTAAACTTGGGTCGAGCCGAGTCTTTGGTGGTAATACCATTTTTGGTGGTTTCGGCACTTTCACTTGCAAAAGACATACGAATTTGACCATAGATGTCGGGGGCAGCAATGGCGACAGTAGAAAGTGTTGCAATGCTGGCTAGGGTGGCGACTTTGAGAGAAGTAGCTAAAACAGAATGTTTCATAGAAGTGTTTCCTTGTGGCTGATAATCCATGCACCATCAGTGACTTTAGTCCAAAAAGTGTAATAGTGCGACAGCAAAAATTTGCAATTCTACAATAAAGTATCAAAAATGCAATCTAAATATACAAATTTAAGACAATTATGTCAACAGGGTTTTGAAAAATTGTAAAATTTTTTTACATAAAATGATTTTTAAGAGTGGTTGTGCCCATTGGTATTTGTTGATTGGCAGAATAATTATTGTAACCAAAGCAAATCGCTTATTGATATTTGAAAATGAATTATTTACAATAAGTTGTTTATTTTTCTATAAAAAATCTGATAAAAGTTGTACATTTATGACCACAATACCCACCTTGAATCAGCCTTTAGCGAATCTTACAGAGCAGGATTTTGCTACATTTGGCGAATCGGCTTGCTCATTAATCCAGCACGCTCAAAGTGAAACAGAGCTGCAAGAACTTAAAGTTGCCTTGCAAGGCAAAAAAAGCGACATCACCACCTTGTCCAAGCAGATGGGTTCTTTAGATGCTGATGGCAAAAAAACCTACGGTGCATATTTGCATGAGTTACGCACCAAGATAACCGTAGCATTTGATGAGCGTGGACAGCTTTTGGCACAAAACGCCCTAAATGCTAAACTTGCCAGTGAGACAGTTGATGTCAGTTTGCCAGCACGAGGTGTGGCGATTGGTGGACTGCATCCCATTACGCAGGTAACCGAGCGTATGAAGCAGTTCTTTACTCAGGCAGGATTTAGCGTGGCGACAGGTCCTGAGGTGGAGAGTGATTATTATAACTTTGAGGCACTTAATATCCCAGATCATCACCCTGCTCGATCGATGCACGATACTTTTTATTTTGATGCCAATTATCTGCTGCGTACACATACTTCAGGTGTGCAGATTCGCACGATGGAGAAATCGGAGCCACCACTTCGCATCATCTGCCCTGGGCGTGTGTATCGCTCCGATAGCGACCAGACGCATTCACCAATGTTTCATCAGATGGAGGGCTTGATGATTTCTAAATCATCTAACTTTGCTGAGTTAAAAGGTGTGATTCATGAGTTTTTAAATGCTTTTTTTGGCAAACAGATGACCGTTCGTTTTCGCCCATCTTTCTTCCCATTTACCGAACCATCTGCTGAAGTGGATATCTTATCAGACAATGGCAAATGGCTAGAGGTTCTGGGCTGTGGTATGGTTCATCCACAGGTGCTGCGTAACTGTGGCATTGACCCTGACGAGTATACAGGATTTGCTTTTGGTCTTGGGATTGAACGCTTTGCCATGCTGTATTATGGTGTGAATGACTTGCGTTTATTTTTCCAAAATGACATCAGATTTTTAAAGCAATTCGCCTAAGAATTGGGCGACTGATGAATGGAAGCGGTCAAAATGAGTGGCAGGCCCAATCTTGATGAATATTGACACAAAATAGAGTTTTGAGAAATTTATGAAAATCAGCGAAAATTGGCTAAGACAATGGGTAAACCCCACCAACACTTCAGCAGAGCTTGGCGAACAACTGACGATGGCAGGGCTTGAACTTGATGATGCCCAGATGGTTGCACCGCCATTTAGTGGTGTGGTGGTTGGGGAGGTTATTACCTGTGAACAGCATCCAGATGCTGATCGTTTGCGTGTTACGACCGTCAATATCGGTCAACCAGAACTGCTACAAATTGTGTGCGGTGCACCGAATGTGCGAGCAGGGTTAAAAGTAGCGGTAGCGACAGTGGGTGCGGTATTGCCACCGATTGACGGTAAAGAGTTTAAAATTAAAAAAGGCAAACTGCGTGGTGTAGAATCTCAAGGCATGCTATGCGGTGCTTCAGAGATTGGCTTGGTTGATGAAATTGATGGTTTGCTTGAGTTGTCGCCTGATGCACCCATCGGTGTCTGTGTGCGAGAATATTTAAATTTAGATGCCATGATTTTTGACATTGCCATCACACCAAATCGTGGCGACTGTTTTAGTGCATTAGGTATTGCTCGTGAGATTTCGGTGATTAACCGTTTGTCATTAAATCACCCAGTCATCACTCAGGTTGCCCCAAGCATTAGCCAGACTCCCAGCGTTAAGGTGCTCAGCGATGATGCTTGCCCACGCTATTTAGCCCAGTATATTGGTAATATCGACCGCACGGTTAAAAGTCCTGCTTGGTTGATGGAGCATTTGACAGCGTCAGGGGTGCGTACACACAACTTTTTGGTTGATGTTACCAACTATGTGCTATTAGAGCTTGGTCAGCCACTTCACGCCTTTGATGCTGATAAAATCGTAGGCGATATTGTCGTGCGATTGGCACAAAAACAAGAACAGGTGGTGCTACTCAATGAGCAAAGCATTACTTTGACAGGTGATGAGCTGGTCATTGCCGATGATGAAGGTGTGCTTGCCTTGGCAGGTATCATGGGAGGGCTGCGTTCTGCTGTTAGCGATGAGACGACCAATATCGTGCTTGAGTCGGCACATTTTCATCAGCTTGCCATCGCAGCACGAGCCAGACGCTTTGGGCTACATACCGATGCCAGCCAGCGATTTGAACGAGGCGTGGATTTTGAGTTGCCATTGACGGCAATAAACCGTGCCACAGCATTGATTTGTGATATTGCAGGCGGTGAGGCAGGTCAGATTACCACCGTTGAAAACACACAAAAACTGCCTAAGCGTGAGGCAATTCATCTACCGTTAGCTAAGATTGAACAGCTATTGGGCATTAAGCCATCTGCTGATGAAGTGCTAGATATCTTAAATCGCTTGGGAATTGATAGTACAATCAACGGTGATGGTCTTATCTGTCAGCCACCAAGTCATCGTTTTGACATAAGCATTGCCGAAGATGTGGTTGAAGAGGTGGCTCGTATCTATGGTTATGATAAGATTGAGGCGACTTTACCAAGTTTTGCGGTGGACATGAGTCATGACGATACGGCAGATTTGACTTATGCCATCAAGGCAGTATTGGCGACTTCAGGTTATTTTGAGGCAGTGAGTTTTAGCTTTAGCGATGCCAAGATTGAGGCACTATTCAATGATGATCAGTTGGGATCGGTTCTGCCACTTGCCAACCCGATTTCATTAGAGCTTGCGGTGATGCGTCGTACTTTGCTATCTAGTATGTTGCCTGTGGTGTCGTATAATCTAAAACGCCAACAATCTCGTGTGCGTCTGTTTGAAACAGGGTTATCGTTTATTGGTCAAGACATCAAAGATTTGGTACAGACCCCAAGTCTTGCTATCGTTGCTACAGGTCTTGTGGCAGATGAGGGCATTTATGACAAGCGAGAAATGGACTTTTTTGATTTAAAGCGTGATATTGAAAGTCTATTGCCAAAGCGTCTAGATAAGAGTGCAGTTGAATACCAACGAGCGGATTTGGCGTTTTTGCATCCTGGTCAAAGTGCTTATCTGGTAGTGAATGGAGAAAAACTAGGTTGGTTTGGTCAGTTGCACCCAAGTATTGCCAAGGCACTTGATTTGCCTAGTGTGTGGGTAGCACAATTTGCTTTAGAGGGTTTGATTGACCTGCATCGTGCAAAAAATACCATTCATTCACCAAGTAAATTCCCAAGCGTTCGCCGTGATTTGGCATTTTTGGCGGATACTTCGGTGGTCTGGCAAGATTTGATTGCGGATATTCGTGGGGCGGCAGGGCAATATTTGAGCGATTTGTGGCTGTTTGATGTCTATCAAGGCGAGCATTTACCAGAGGGTAAAAAATCATTGGCGTTTGCGATGTTATTTCAAAATGCCGATGCCACACTTGAAGACGAAGCCATCAAGACCGCAATGGATGATGTCGTCAAGGTTTTAACTGACAAACACGGCGTGCAGCTTCGTGACGGCTGATTAACACATCAACTGAAGGTACAATGGGATAACAAGGAAAAATCATGAGTGCATTAACCAAGGCTGATATGATTGACCGCTTGACCATTCGCCTACGCATCACTCGCCAAGATGCTAGGCAAATTGTCGATAAGTTTTTTGAAGAAATTAGTCAAAATTTGGCAGATGGCAGAGAGGTTAAAATCTCAGGCTTTGGCAATTTTGTACTAAAAGACAAAAAACCAAGACCGGGTAGAAATCCAAAAACTGGCGAAAGCATTCCTGTCAAAGCAAGGCGAGTAGTTACTTTTAAGGCGGGTCAAAAATTTCGTACTCGAGTTGAGATGGAAAGCGACCACCAATAATAATCTGGGCAAAAGCTAGCTTATTTTTAGTTGAAAAGTGGGTATGCCTTTGTTATAATATCGGTTCATTTTTCCCACTTAAGTTGGCTAATAGATGATAAGGCATGGTGCGACATACCAAAGTTGGTTGGTGATAGCGTGGCTATGTTTGATTGCCTAAGAATTGGTTTTGCGGGCAGTTTTTATTAGTGCTTAGGTTTATTGGACAATTATCATGCGTAAAGACATTCACCCAGATTACAAAGAAGTTCTATTTCACGACACCAATGCTGATGTGTACTTCCTAACTCGCTCAACCGTTGCCACTAAAGCAACTCGTGAATACGAAGGTAAAGAGTACCCATATTTCCCGCTTGATATCTCAAGTGCTTCTCACCCATTCTACACTGGTGAGCAACGCAAGGCATCTAACGAAGGTCGTGTTGCCAGCTTCAACAAGCGTTTTGGTGCGTTTGCAAGCCGTGGCAAAAAAGCCTAATCATATTTGTGCTTTACAATGTGCTCAAAAACCGTCCTTATGGGGGCGGTTTTTGGTGTTTGGGAAATGATTATATGAGTTGTGCCAAAATACAATAAAATTGGTTGATTTTCTGAACAAATAGATGACGAATCAAGCACATCGTGATAGACTATGCGTATTTATTGACTGACTTTTTGAGTCTCATCTGAAGACGAATAAACTGGGGTAATTATGGAACAAAGTGTGCAATTGCTCATGACCATACTGGCTATGGTTGCTGGGCTGATTTTGATTGTGCTAGCGGTAGTGCGTCTTATTAAGGCGAAGCAGGTGGGTGATGTTGAAACAGATGTTCAGCACAAGGACGGTTTGCCCATCACACCAAGAGATGAGCGTATGTCGCAAACAGCCACTAAAGCGACGCCACAAGATGATGAAGATACAGATGCACTAAGTAATATGGCGGCGGTCGCTGCATCATCGCCTGTAGTAAATGCCGATAGGACGCCAGAGTCGCCCACTAAGGCGTCAGCAATTTATGAAGCACCAATTGACCAAAACTCCACTCAGGTGAGCGGTCTGGACGAGCAAGTTCATGATTTAGATGTGCTAGACTTCCAAGAAGCAACTGAATTGACTCAGCCTGCTAGCGAACAAAAAGCACCGCTAATAGACAGACACCTATCTCAGGAAGTCAGCTCTGATCAAAACAATGGACCATTATTAAACGCTAAAGATACTGTAACCATTGTCATCACGCCACGCAATTTTTTTACGGGCTTGCCAGGTAAGAGTATCTTGGGGCTGGTGCGTGAATATGGGCTAAAATACGGTGTAATGGAGATGTTCCATCGTTACGAACATGAGAATGGCACAGGTGATTTGTGGTTTAGTATGCTTGGGGCGAATGATGCAGGCGTGCAATCTTTTGACCTAAACACTTTATCAGAAAGTCGTTTTAATACCATTTTGTTGTTCTTGTCATTGCCACATCCTTACGCTTTGCGTGGTTTTGATAGCATGGTATCGACCGCACAGATGATTGCTAGCGATATTGACGCAGATTTGTACGATGAGCAAGGCGAGCTGTTAAACGATGAAAGACTTGCTAAATTGCGTGCTGATATCGCCAATTATCAATAATCAATGAATTGATGCAAAACCGTCTTTTAAGACGGTTTTTGTGTTATTTGCCAAGACAACCCTTGTCACAAACCACCGTCAAAACCTATCAACCCAATATTTGAGTGAGCCATGACAGATTTATTCAGCTTTAATGACCAATCTAACAACCAAGACGCATCTGATGAGATGGGCGTTATTGGGCGGATGCGTCTTTTGATTGACGCCCTAAAAAAACACAATCACGCCTATTATGTACTAGATAATCCAACCATCTTGGATGATGAATATGATAGCCTAAGACAACAGCTGATTAAGCTAGAGACTGATTTTCCTGCCCTAAAACAGCCTGACAGCCCTACAGATAAAGTGGGTGATGCCCCTTTGCCTGCGTTTGTTCAGGTACCACATGACCTTGCCATGTTGTCTTTGGGCAATGTTTTTAGCCTAGATGAGTTATCCGCCTTCATGAATCGTATTAACGATCGCCTAGATGCTAAAAATCAGAATCCTGAATACGAAATGGAGTTGAAATTAGATGGTCTGGCAGTATCCTTAAAATATGTGAATGGTGTGTTTACCCAAGCCATTACTCGTGGCGATGGGCGTATTGGTGAAGACATTACGCACAATGTCCGCACTATTTGTAACTTACCACAGGTATTGCCCGCCTGCCAAGATATTGCTTTGCTTGAGGTGCGTGGTGAGGTGCTAATGCCAAAGGCAGGTTTTGAGAAATTAAACCGCCAAAGCCAAGAGCGTGGAGAAAAAGTCTTTGCCAACCCCAGAAATGCTGCCGCAGGTTCGCTTCGCCAGCTTAATCCTGCCATTGCCGCCGCTCGTCCTTTGGCGTTCTATGCTTACTCGGTAAATCAAGGATTACCCCAGAATATCGCCACTCAAAGCGGGGCTTTGCAATATCTACAGACGCTCGGCTTTGAGACTGCACCTTTTGATACGGCTGCCACGCCCATAGGTGTGCAAGATTTCTATGAACACATTAGCAAGACTCGTGCTAGTTTGCCGTTTGAGATTGATGGCGTGGTAGTGAAAGTTAATTCATTGCAGCTACAAAGTGATTTGGGTTTTTTAAGCCGTGAGCCACGCTGGGCAACTGCTTATAAGTTTACGGCTGAAAGTGCCGTAACCAAACTTTTGGCGGTAGAATGGCAAGTGGGGCGTACAGGTCAGCTTACCCCTGTGGGTAAGCTAGAGCCTGTCAATGTGGGTGGTGTTACGGTAAGCAATGTTACTTTACATAACTTTGGCGAGATTGGACGGCTTGGACTGATGGTTGGTGATATGGTTAGCATTCACCGAGCAGGCGATGTCATTCCAAAGGTATCGGGTGTATTGGCTGAGCTTAGGGGTGCTGATGTTAGCCCTGTGTATCTGCCGAAGAGTTGCCCTGTTTGTGAGTCTGAGGTGGTGTTGCCAGAAGGAGAGGCTTTGGCACGCTGTACAGGTGGTTTGTATTGCCCCGCTCAATCAAAAGAGGCTTTGGTGCATTTTGTCTCACGCCGTGCGATGGATATTGATGGTCTAGGGGAGCAGTGGCTGATTAAATTCTTTGAAATGGGATTGATTAAGACGGTGGCGGATATCTACACGCTAAGCAATCACCAAGAGCATCTTGTAACGCTAGAAGGTTTGGGTGAAAAATCCGTTGCTAATATGCTAAATGCCATTGAAAAATCAAAAAATACCACACTGTCTCGCTTTATTTTTGCGTTAGGCATTCGTGGGGTGGGTGAGTCAACAGCACTGAATTTGGCACACTATTTTTGTGATTTTGAGGCACTAAGACAGGCGGATGTTGCTACGCTTGTTGGTGTGCCTGATGTGGGCGACATCACCGCCCATAGTATCAATGATTTTTTTGATAGTGCACACAACAATGAGGTCATTGATGCACTACTAAATTCAGGTGTGGCATGGGAGGCGATGACCAAGAGTGCTTTAAATACACCGCTTGAGGGTCAGACTTGGGTGGTAACAGGTACGCTGTCTGCGATGGGGCGAGATGAGGCAAAAGCTCATTTGCAGGCGTTAGGGGCAAAAGTATCAGGCTCGGTATCTGCTAAGACCGGTGTGCTACTGGCAGGTGAAAAGGCGGGCTCTAAGCTAGCTAAGGCTAACGAGCTTGGCATAAAAATCGTTGATGAAGAGGCGTTCTTGGCTCTGCTTGGTGAACATGGGCGTGTGTGATGCTACTAAGAGCAAATATGGTGTTGTGCTTGACTTTACTAATGGTTATGATGGATTATCAAATATAAATATTAATTTATGAATAAGGCAAATGATGGGCAATCAGCATACGCAACCTAGAAGCAAAAGTGATGTACTGTCAATGGCTGGACTGTTGATTGGTTGTGTTTTGTTTGGACTTGGGAGTTTGATTGTTGCTCATGTTGATGGTCTAGGTGGCTTTGCGATGGCGTTCTGGCGACTGTTCATCTCAGCCTGTATTTTCTGGGTGCTTTCCATGATTTGTCGTCAAGCCTTTCCCACTAGCAAAAAATCCATTGCTTTGGCTTTGGCATCAGGAGTGGCATTGGGGCTTGACTTGGCATTGTGGCATGAGAGCATCTATGCAGTAGGACCGGGTATCTCTACCTTGTTAAATAGCTTACAAATATTCTTTTTGGCATTCATTGCTTTTTTGTGGTTTGGTGAAAAACAAAACAAAATACAGCTGATGAGCCTTGCCATGGCATCGATTGGTGTGATATTCATTGCTAGCCCTGAGTTTGCAACCAATGATGCGGCATTATGGGGCTTTGTTGCTGGTATTGCTTCAGGCGGTTTTTTGGCGTTATCAATGGCGTATATTCGCCGTGTACATGAAGTAGCCAAAGTTGCCATATTGCCTATGATGACCATCATTGGTACAGGTGGAACAATGGCACTTTTGCCCATGATGTTTTTGTGGAATGATGGGCAAATTTTGCCAATGACCATGAGTGAGTGGGGCTGGGTTCTGGTTTATGGTGCTGTCATGCAGTGCTTGGCTTGGGGCTTGATTGGTTATTCCATTCCAAAGTTAGCATTATCTTTGACAGGGCTTTTGTTGTTGTCTGAGCCTGTAGCAGCACTACTCATTGATTATTTCTGGTTGGATAAATCGATCAACGCATGGCAATGGGGTGGGGCATTTTTGGTGATGCTTGCCATTTATTTAGGTTCATTTGGGGCAAAAAACCATTAATATTGCCATCAGCCAAAAAAGAGATACTCCTTTTTTGGCTGAATTGTTCATTGGATTATTGTTTTGGTGTGATTTTGATGGGTAGCACCAGACCTTCGCCAAATTTATCGGCAAAGATATAGTCTCGTTCATCAGCGATGACATTGTCTGTGGTATGGATAATGAGAGCCATATTTGCTCCATCTACAAGCTCATGACCTAGATAACTGTCCTCAAGTTGGTCAAGTAGTTTGCCTAAGGCTTCAGGGGATGCCATGCTCACGACAATGCTGTGCTGTGCTTCGCCATCGCTGATTTTATGGGCAGTGGCGTAGTTTTTGACTGCTTGGCTATCAATGGCGATGGGGTATGGATAGTTTGCTAGGTCGGCTCGGGGTGTTTTTGTATCAATGAGCGACCAGTCGATTTGAATTTTACCATCCGGTGTGGTTATGGGCTGTGACTCGATGGCGTCATCAGCATCAGATAAGATATCAGTTGGTGCTTGGCTACTATGTGCGTTGGTGGTGCTTTTTGTGGTCTGTGATGGTTCAGGCTGTGTGCAGGCAGTCAGATAGCACAATAGACCAAGACTTAGAATTTTTTTCATGATAAACCTTGAATAATAAGAATGTGAAAATGCGTTTATTTTAGCGTAATTTTTGTACCAGATTTAATAAAATTCATGACGAATTGACTATTAAAATGATTAACATTGTTTTCGCTGGTCAATAACCTGCGTGTAAAGGCGTGGTAGTCCTGCATGTTTTGACTGTTCACTACCAGCATGAAGTCATAATTTCCAGAAATCTCATAGCACATCATCACCTGCGGTTCAGCAGACATGATCCGCTCAAACCGTTGTTGCATGGAAACATTAGAAGTGGCCATTTTAATCATGACTAACACTGTCAATCCATAGCCGACTTTCAGTGGATTGATGATGGCAACCTGACGGTCAATAACTTGTTGTTCGATGAGTGTGTTGATTCTGCGTTGGGCGGTAGCGATAGAGATGCGTGCATGCTCAGCAATGATTTTTAGGGGTGTGGTGGCATCATCTTGTAGTAGGTTTAAGATGACTTTATCGGTATCGTCTAGAGTGTGATTCATGGCGGAGTATTCATAAAATAATTTTACGCAATTCTGTTAGTCTGTGAGAAATTTTATCAAAAATATAAAAAATTTGCAAAATAAAAGCATATTTTATAAAAAATCCAAAATTTTTATCAACAACTTCCCTTAAAATAAGTGCGATGATTTAATGCAAAAAAAAGCAGGCATTCATGAGCAATAACACATCTACCGCCATCAATCAATCCACAAACACGAGTCGTCAGAAATTCATCCTAGGGGTGGTTCTGGCAGTTTTTGCCAATGTTTTGTTTGGCGTACTTTATTCTTATGGTCAATGGTTATCGCCGTTGTCGGGTACGAGCGTGTTTTTGTGGCGAATGGTAATGATTTTGGGGTGCCTGCTCATCTTTTTGGTGTTTAGTGGTCAAATCAAGAGCGTTATCGGCGACCTAAAAGCGGTGCATGGCGTTAAGGCGTGGGCGTGGTTGCTACTGCCGACCCCAATTTTTGGTAGTCAACTATGGCTATTTATGTGGGCACCGTTAAATCAGCAGGGCGTACAGACGGCGATGGGGTATTTTTTATTTCCTTTGGTGATGGTGCTGTTTGGTTGTATATTTTTTAAAGAAAAACTGACCAAGGTTCAGTGGCTTGCTGTATTGTTGGCGGTGACAGGTGTGGCATTGGAGATTATGCGGACAGGTGAGCTAAGTTGGGCGACTTTTTGGGTCTGTATGACTTACCCCATCTATTATGTCATGCGTCGTGTGCAAAAGGTGCGTGCCATCACAGGCATGTTTGTGGATGCGGTGCTAATCGCCCCATTTTGCTTGATATACCTATTGATGTATGATCAGAATGTGAGTATGGTGTTGCAAAATGGTTGGTTATTTCTAAAAGTCGTAGGGTTGGGTGTGATTAGCATATTGGCACTACAATCGCATCTAGAAGCAAATCGAATCCTGCCTGTTAGTCTGTTTGGTTTGGTGGGCTATCTTGAACCTGCGTTGCTGTTCTTGTTGGCAGTAACGGTGCTTGGCGGTACATTTACACTAGATATGCTAGCTAGCTATGGATTGATTTGGGCAGGTATTTTATGCTTGATAGTACAAGGCATGAGTACCATCAGTGGTAATAAAAACAAGCCTGCCTAACTTTTTTGATGGCATCATTAGCATATCAAAGAGATTAAACACACAGCCTCTTTGATATGGCTTGTTGTCAATGTTGTAAATAGGCTAATTTAGCGTAAGTCCGCCTTAAAGCCACGCTTTTTATCCATTTGCCAATCACGCTCTTTGAGAGTCGCTCTTTTGTCGTGTAGTTTTTTGCCTTTGGCAAGAGCGATTTCACATTTGACTCGTGATGCTTTCCAATAGCATGACAGTGGCACGACCGCATAGCCTTTTTGATTGACCATGCCAAATAATTTGTCAATCTCACGGCGGTTTAATAGCAACTTTCTGGTACGAATGTTGTCAGGGTTTATGTGAGTTGAACTGGTTAATAGCGGTTGAATGTGTGCTCCGAACAAGAATGCTTCGCCATTTTTAAAGATAACATAGGCATCGGTGATGGTCATTTTGCCTGCTCGAATGGATTTAACTTCCCAGCCTTCTAAGGCCAACCCTGCCTCAAAAGTTTCTTCAATAAAATATTCATGCCTTACTTTTTTGTTGGCACAGATTTGGTTACTTGGTTTTTTTGCCATGATAATTGTCCAGTTTTTGTATTTTTTGTTTAATCTTGATTGGTATTATAACAAATTATCTTAGCAGATAAAGTAGCCCATCTGTTAATTGTGAAAATCTGTCCAAAAACACAAAAAATTGTCAAATCAATTTGCCTTTGTGGTTGATAATTGATACCATGCTAGCTTATATTGATTTTTATAATTTTTTGATAATTAACAAACTAAAAAGGAATGCGTTCATGCTAAACAGTGCATCTACCATTGAAACCCTGCTCAATCACCGCTCAATACGCAAATACACAGGCGAGTCGATTTCTGATGAGGCGTTAACTACCATCTTGGAAGCAGGGCGTGCAGTATCAACTTCTAGTTTTTTGCAGGCAACCAGTATCATTCGTGTGATTGATACCAATAAGCGTACCGCTTTGCGTCAGATTTCGTGCGACATGAGTGAAGAGGAATACACTCAGGCATTGGCAGAGGGTAAGCGATTGGGTCATGGCTATGTGGAGTCATGTGCAGAATATTTGGTTTTTTGTATGGATGCTCATCGCCACAATCAGCTTGCCGATGTGCAGACAGACTGGATGGAAGTGACGCTTATTGGTGCTATTGACGCAGCACTTATGGCACAAAATATCCTTGCCGCCGCCGAGAGCTTAGGTCTAGGTGGTGTATATATTGGCTCGCTTCGCAACGATATTGAGCGTGCAGGTGAAATTTTGGGCTTGCCAAAGCATGTTGTGCCATTGTTTGGATTATGTTTGGGGCATCCTGATTGGGAATCTAAGATTAACCAATCACAAAGACCGCGTTTGCCACTACAAACGCTGGTTTCTACTGATATTTATCAAATCGCCAGCGATGATGTGCTTGCCACTTATAATGAGCAGGTGCGTGAATACTATCAGGGGCGTGGTCTTGATTTGGATTGGAAGGCTCAAATTGCTGCAACATTTGGTGGCGAAGTGCGTCCTTTCATGTTAGACTACCTACAAAAGCAAGGTTTTGCCAAACGCTGATTAGCCTAAAAAACCTTTATTATTATGGTCATGATTTAACCGTGAGTGGTTTTATGAATTATCTTGGCTTATAATTGCTCAAATTATAGTTATTTTGTTTAGTCGGGGTGCTGTCATAGATGGCTGAGATGATACCCGTGAACCTGTTCAGTTAATGCTGTCGTAGGAAACTAACCATGTTTATCATTCCTTGTGCCGCTTTGCTTGGCGAGGTAACCCATGATGTGTGTTGAGATTGTGGGTTTATCGTTCAAGTTTGGCGAGCAGTCTATTTTTCATGATTTTGATTTCACCTTGCCAAAAGGGCGGTTTACTAGCCTATTGGGTGCATCAGGTGTGGGCAAATCAACCCTTCTTCGCATCATCGCAGGACTTGAGCAGAATTTTACTGGTCGGATAGGTTTTACTGATGGCATTCAATTATCCTATTTGGCTCAGCACGACTCTTTGTATCCGTGGCTGTCTGTCTTGGACAATGTGCAGTTATCCGCCCATTTGTCAGGACAAAAAACACCGCACACCAAAGAGGAGGCGTTGCTTTTATTAAAAAAAGTCAAGATGGATGCCTATTTACACAAAAAAACCTATGAATTATCAGGTGGACAGCGTCAGCGGGTAGCATTGGCTCGCACTTTGATGATGAAGGCGGATTTGGTGTTGATGGACGAGCCGTTTTCAGCTCTTGATGCGGTAACTCGTCATGAGTTACAGGCTTTATCTTATGACTTACTACAACAAAAGACTGTCTTGCTTATCACCCATGATCCCCAAGAAGCGATTCGTCTAAGCGATGATATTTATGTGCTAAAACAGTCCCCTGCTGTAATTTCTACTAAAATTAGCCCAAGTGGTCGCCCTGTCAGACAACTTGACGATGGTGAGTTTGGTGTATTGCACGCACGACTTTTGAGTGAACTTTCGGTTTAGGGGTGGTGATGAAACTGATTAAAATACCCTTGATTGCACTCATACTCATCTTGTTGTGGCAGTTTGTGGTAAGTATCTTTGAGCTGCCCCGTTATATCCTGCCAAGCCCAATGATGGTGTTGGATACTTTTTTGGTCAATACATCGCTGATTTGGCATCACACCAAGGTTACTTTGCTTGAGATTTTATTGGGTTTGGGGGTTGGTGCTGTCATGGGAGTATGTTCAGCATTGCTTCTTAGTAGTTCAAGGCGAATTTCATCTATTTTGTTGCCACTGCTCGTCATTTCGCAAGCGATTCCCGTATTTGCCATTGCACCGCTTTTGGTGTTGTGGCTTGGTTATGGCATTGCATCTAAGATTGTCATGACTGTGCTTATTATTTATTTTCCAGTAACGACAGCCTGTTTTGATGGGCTTTGCCAAACCCCAAAGGCTTGGCTAGATTTAGCAAAGACTTACCGTATCAGTGCATGGCAGACGCTCTTAAAAGTAAAATTGCCTGCTGCTTTGCCTGCATTGGCGTCAGGACTTAGAATCGCCATCTCTATTGCCCCGATTGGTGCAGTGGTAGGCGAGTGGGTTGGTTCATCTGAAGGGCTAGGATATCTTATGTTACACGCCAACGCCAGAATGCAGGTGGATTTGATGTTTGTGGCATTATTTGCACTATTGATCATTGCGTTAGTGTTGTATTTTGCGGGCGATTGTTTATTAAAACGCCTAATTCCATGGGCGACTCATATGCATTAATCATGTCTGTTTACAACAACCAAAAAGTAAAGGAGTTTTATTGTGATCTCTAAATTTTTATCAGGTGTGGTGGTACTTGCGATGGCGGGCGTGCTGACATCTTGCACCCCCAATAAGGATAAACAAGCAGATACCGCCATGCCAAGCACCCAAAAAGTATCACTGCTACTTGATTGGTTTGCCAATCCCAATCATGCCGCCATTATCGTTGCTAGGCAAAAAGGTTATTTTGATGATCAGGGTTTGGAGGTAGAAATTATTGAGCCTGCCGACCCATCTATGCCGCCGAAGCTTGTGGCAGCCCAAAAAGCAGACATCGCCATTGATTATCAGCCACAGCTTCAACAGCAAGTTGCAGAAGGTCTGCCTTTGGTAAGAATTGGTACGGTCATCGACTCGCCATTAAACAGTCTGGTGGTATTAAAAGAGAGTGGCATTTCTAATCTTGCCGATCTAAAGGGTAAAAAGATTGGTTATTCAATCAGTGGTTTTGAAGAGCTTTTGTTAAAAACCATGTTGGCTTCTGCCAATCTTGATGCAAAAGATGTTGAATTGGTTAATGTTAATTGGTCTTTATCGCCATCATTACTTAGTGGTCAGACAGATGCGGTGATTGGCTCGCTTCGCAACTTTGAACTCAATCAACTAAAACTTGAAAAGCATGAAGGTTTGGCATTCTATCCTGAACAACACGGTGTGCCTGCTTATGATGAGCTGATTTTTGTCGCTCATAAGCAACGCATTCAAGAAGAGAAGCTGGCTCGTTTTATGACGGCCATTCAGCAGGCGACAGACTTCATCAAGACCAATCCAGATGAAGCATGGAAATTGTTCGTTTCTTATAAGCCAAACGAGTTGGGTAATGAATTAAATCGTCTGGCGTGGGCAGATACTTTGCCACATTTAGCGGATAATCCAAAGGTGTTAGACAAAGCACGCTACGAGACGATGGCGAATTTTATGCAACAACAAGGTCTAACTAAGTCTCTACCTGATGTTAGTGAATATACGGTCGAGCTGCCATGATGAATGGGATAATTGAGTAATGGTTTGATAAAATGCGACTTGCTAGGAAATTGGTGCATCCTTATAAATTTCTATCAAAATTGGTTTAAAGTTCATAAAAATTTTGGTAGCATAAGCACCTAATTTTTAAAAAGCGATGCGTCATGACTAATCATGCCCAAAAAAAAGCTCTCTATCCTGGTACTTTTGACCCCATAACTAATGGTCATGTGGATCTTGTCAAGCGAGCATTAAGATTGTTTGATGAGGTGGTCATTGCCGTAGCATTCGCTCACCATAAAAAACCTTTGTTTAGTTTTGATGAGCGAGTGGCATTAGTGGAGTCAGTTTTTGATGGCGATCCAAGGATTTCTGTAGTGGGTTTTGAGGGGCTCTTGGTGGATTTTGCTAAAGAGCAAGGAGTTCAAGCGGTCATTCGTGGACTTAGGGCAGTGTCAGATTTTGAATATGAATTTGGTTTGGCGAACATGAATCGCAGTTTAGATGAGAATTTTGAAGCGGTATTTTTAACGCCATCTCAAGAGTATTCATTCGTTTCATCAACTTTGGTGCGTGAGGTAGCCAAGTTGGGTGGTGATGTCTCAAAATTTGTGCCACCTTGTGTCTTGGTAGGTTTTGAACAGAAGTTTTTAACAAGATAAGCTGAATTCATGGCATTAAAAATTACACAAGAGTGCATCAATTGTGATGTATGTGAACCTGTATGCCCAAACGAGGCAATATCAGCAGGCGATGACATTTATGTCATTGACCCTAATTTGTGTACTGAATGTGTTGGGCATTTTGATACACCCCAGTGCGTGGATATCTGTCCTGTAGACTGTATCCCAAAAGACCTTGATCACTTTGAAGACCAGATGGCATTGTTGCAAAAATTTTATAGAATAACAGGACAATCAGCCTAAACTGTGCTATAATAGCCACTTGGTAAACCAGACAATCGCCACTTCTATATAGAAGGGGAGGAAAGTCCGGGCTACATAGGGCAGAGTGCTAGCTAACGGCTAGGGGGCGAAAGCCTACGACCAGTGCAACAGAGAGCAGACCGCCTATATTTATATGGGTAAGGGTGAAAGGGTGTGGTAAGAGCACACCGCATGACTGGCAACAGTTCATGGCATGGTAAACTCCACTCGTAGCAAGACCAAATAGGTGTCCAACGAGTTGCCCGCTTGGGACACGGGTAGGTTGCTTGAGCGTATTAGCGATGATACGCCTAGATGAATGATTGTCCACGACAGAACCCGGCTTATCGGTTTGCCCGCTTTTTTAATTTCTTAAATATTTAAAAATATTTAAGAAATTGCAAAAATTAGCATTGACAGCAGTTAAAACTATCTGTATAATTTGCACCCTGTAATGGCGATGTAGCTCAGCTGGTTAGAGCGCACGACTCATAATCGTGAGGTCAAGAGTTCAAGTCTCTTCATCGCCACCAATTACAAATGATAATAATTAAAATTTTTTCAAAAAATACTTGACTTAATTTTAATATATTATATAATGTTATCTCAGCTAACGAATAAGCCTTTTTAATCTGAAAATTGTCATTAAAAACAAATTTCAAAAATATTTAAAAAAACGCTTGACACCACAAAATAATGTGATAGAATGGTTAGCCTTGATTGATGATGCAGACGATGCATCAC
>NZ_JBGTZD010000012.1:0-87377 GCF_041807865.1 Moraxella sp. E33BD
AAGCGTTTTTTTAAAAATTTTTAAAGTTTTTTTGAGATTTGTTAATTCTCGTCTCAAATTTTTTAACTTATTGAATTTAAATAAGTTTTTTATGACTTGCTGTGCTTGAGTGGTGGGTATTATACCTTGATTTTTTTGGTTGTAAAGAGGTTTTTTTAAGAATGTGGTAGAAAGTTTGTAGGTGATTGGTTTTTATGGGGTTTTTTAAGGGGGGGGACAGCCCGGGTGTGGGCTGTTTTTTGTAGAATCAACATCGGCTTTTGACTGTCAGCCTTTAATTCTCTTAGTGCTGACGACTCGGCAATTTTTGTAAGCGATGCTTGAGTCTGAATCTTGTACCATCAAGCTAGACTTGTGGTAGTTGTTCAATGTCAAAGCATCGGTGCTGATGTTCCAGCTGTTCTCGTCGCCAAAATTGGTGTCTACATTATCCGATGCTGACAAGTTGATTGGCAAGAACCGAGTCTTACCGCCCAAACGAGCTTCGGCGAAAGTTGGCAGATTGTGCTTATTAAAGCCAAAATTGACCGTAACTCTGCCACCTGCGTTGCATTGGTAAGTTACTTGGCGAACTTTGGTTGCTGTCGCATCGGCTTGACGAGCGTCCATCGTTTGTGCGTGTGCAGTACCTGCAAAAGCCAAACCAAGAGCAAGAACTGGGGCGATTGTTTTTAGAGCTTTCATTATTGTTCCTTATAGTGACAATACACAGAATATGGAGCCTTACTGTTCCATGATGAAACTATAGGTCTAAAAAGCGAGGGTTTGTAGCACAATATGGTTAAAATTTATTGCTACCAAGCAATATTGGACCCCAAAAATCCCTTTTTTGCAAAAAATCATTACATTTTACGACGATGATTACAATTTCTTGGAAAATTTGCTATGCTTTGACTTTTTGCGATGGCAAATCATGATGAACGAGTTTCTACAACACGAATCCTTAGACTGGGCAAACATAGACAATCAGCCTTATTTCATCGGCATGATGAGCGGCACAAGCTTAGATGCTTTGGATGCGGTCTTGTGTCGATTCGATGATGAGCGTCCTGTGGTCATTGAAAGCCATAGCGTTCGTTTTCCTGACGACCTAAAAGCCGCCCTACTGGCTCTTACTGTACCTAATGGTGTGAGCGACTACATTCAGAAAAATTGTCTTGCTTTTGAAAGCGAGCTTGATGTATTTGGCTGGGCGAGTGTGTTTTATGGTGAGTTGGCGGCATCTGCGGTGCTGGAGCTGCTTCATAAGGCAAAAGTAGAGACCGAGAGCGTCTGTGCGATTGGTTGTCATGGACAAACGGTGCGTCATCGCCCAAAATGGCATTTTAGCCTCCAATTGCTCGACCCAAATGTATTGACTGAACGCACCGGCATCGCTGTCGTCAGTGATTTTCGTCGCCGTGATATGGCGGTGGGTGGTCAAGGAGCACCACTTACTCCTGCATTTCACGAAGCAATTTTTAACAACTTTGACGAACACGGCGAAAAAGCCGTGCTAAATCTAGGCGGTATTGCCAACATTACTTTATTATCTAACGGCGAGCGTGCAACCATTGGCTTTGATACAGGTTGTGCCAATCTATTGCTTGATGGCTGGTGTAAACGCCATACTGGGAAAGATTTTGATAAAGATGGCAACTGGGCAAAAACTGGGCAAATTATCCCCGATTTACTTGGTCAGCTATTAACCCACCCATTTTTTGGGCAACCTTATCCAAAAAGCACAGGACGAGAAGAGTTTAACTTATCATGGCTTGACCAAGAACTAAGTATCTTTGACAAGACAAATCCTACTCCCTACACCGCCGCTGATGTTCAAGCCACGCTCATTGATTTGACTACCGTCAGCGTTGCTCATGCACTACTACAAATCGCCAAGCACGGCAAGCTGGTCGTTTGTGGTGGCGGTGCGTTAAACGACTATCTCATAGAACGACTTGCCACTCATCTGCCTAATTGGCAGATTCATTTGAGTGATGACATGGGTATTCCGCCCATGCTTGTTGAAAGTTTAGCCTTTGCTTGGCTAGCTTGCCAAACCATGCTCTTGCGTACTGGCAATTTGCCAAGTGTAACAGGTGCAAGTCAAAGTGTGGTGCTAGGTCAGGTGTGCTTTCCTTAAATAACTTATCGTTTCATAAAACAAAAACCGCATAACATAAATTGCGGTTTTTATTTTTAAGGCATGATGACAACCTTACCAATAAATAAGCCTATATTCACTGGATTAAACATGATTCTTAATGCAGTGAGCGTTGAACAAGCCATCATCTGATAATAAAGAGCATTCATCAAACTTATGGGCTATCTCAGTTTGTTAAATACAGTCAAAACAGCTCAAACAATCAGGGGTAAAAGCAAGTCAAGTACTCATTAGCAGATACCCATTAGCCCTATCAATTCAGCATCTTCTAAATAACTCAATGGCTTATTGTCTTGTTTTCGGATAAAGCACGGCACAGACCTACGATATTTTATGCAACCAAACAAATAACATCAATAAAACCCATTAGCATAAAAATACACTTGTAAACTTTTCATCACTAAAAAATCATGCTAAGATAAGGCAATTTGTAACAAAACATGAATGCACTCTTGGCACTTGATGCCAAGTCAATTTTTAATGGAATATCGCCATGACACAAAAAATCATTTACTCCCAGCGTCCAGACCATCAGCGTGTCGTCATCACTGGCATGGGGGCTATCACACCAGTGGGCAATGACCTTGACACCATTTGGCATAACCTTACTCATGGTATCAGTGGCATTACTAAGATTGATGCTTTTTTTGATGGCACACCTGTTGAAGAACTACGCTCACAAATTGCAGGAATGGTGAAAGACTTTGATGCCAAAGAGCATCTAAACCCCAAAGAAGTCCGCCGTTATGATGAGTTCATGTGCTATGCACAGGTTGCCTCTGCACAGGCACTGCATCATGCAGGTCTGATTGACAGCACCAAAGGCGATCGCCTACCCATCAATGTTGGTGGTGAGCGTTTTGGCGTCGTGATGGGTTCTGGAATCGGTGGAATTGGCACCATTGAAAGCAGCCGAGACACCTTAAAAACACATGGAGTAAAAAAGGTCTCACCTTTTATCATTCCTGGTGCAATTGTTAATATGCCAGCAGGTCTGATTGCGATTCGCCACGGATTAAAAGGGGCAAACCTTGCCACCGCAACCGCCTGCACCACCTCAACACACGCCATCGGACTTGGAGCTCGTCTTATCGCTTATGGCGATCTGGATGCGGTACTGGTCGGTGGTAGCGAAAAAGCCTCTACACCTCTTGGCATGTCAGGCTTTGGAGCGATGCATGCCCTATCCACTCGCAATGACGAACCAACTAAAGCCAGTCGCCCTTTTGATAAGGACCGTGATGGCTTCGTTCTTGGTGATGGTGCTGGTGCGTTGGTACTTGAAAGTCTAGCTCACGCTAAGGCTCGTGGAGCGACCATCTTGGCAGAACTGATTGGCTTTGGCATGAGCGATGATGCAAGCCACATTACTTCCCCACCAGAGAATGGTGAAGGAGCACAGCGTGCCATGAAAAATACCCTAAATGATGCAGGTATTGATGCTAACCAAGTTGGATATGTTAATGCCCATGGCACCAGCACACCTGCTGGCGATGTCGCTGAAAGTGCCGCCATTCAAGCCGTCTTTGGCGATGACATCTTGGTAAGCTCTACCAAATCCATGACAGGGCATCTGCTCGGTGCAGCAGGGGCGGTTGAAGCAATCTTTACGGTGCTTGCCCTACAAAACCAAACCTTGCCACCCACCATCAACTTAGATAATCCTGATGAACGCTGTACACTAGACTACATCGCTCATACAGCCAGACAAGTAAACAATCTCAACTACGCCATTAGCAACAGCTTTGGTTTTGGTGGTACAAATGGCAGTCTGGTCTTTGCCCGCTGGCAAAACTGATGACATTATTCAAAAAAGCCTATCCCACTGGCTATTGACCTAAATGAAAATGCACATCGGATGTGATGTGCATTTTATTTTTAATACTCTCTTGAGCGTTTATTGGTCCTTCTATGTGTGTTTGGCATTCCACCAAAAAACCATACACCCCATGACACCATCAATGTTCCACATGAAACATCAAAGTTGCCACTCAACAAAGTTGGATAGTAGTTTTAGACCTGCATCATGGCTTTTTTCTGGGTGAAATTGCGTGACAAACAAATTGTCTTTAATGACACTGGCACAAAATACCTTGCCATAATCACAAGTCGCCACGATGATATCCTTATTTCTCTCATCATCAAAATTAGGCTCGCAGTAGTAGCTGTGTGTGAAATAAAAGTGCCTACCAGCACATCCTTGCCACAGCACATGGTCGGTATCGGCATTTACCACATTCCACCCCACATGCGGAATCTTAATAGCCTGCCCGTTATCTGTCCAGCTGGCATCAAATCGCTGTACACTGCCTGCAATAACGCTTAGGCATGGCACTTGCCCACCTTCTGTTGAGTAATCAAACATCGCCTGCATACCCACGCAGATTGCCATGACAGGTTTTTCATTTAATGCCTTTTTGACCGCCACATCCACACCAGCATCCATCATGTAACGCATCGCATCACCAATTGCCCCAACCCCTGGTAGTAGCACCTTGTCAGAGACATCAATCTTGGCAGGCTCATTAGTAATGATGACATCTGCACCCACCTTTTTTAGAGCATTGGCAACCGAATACAGATTGCCCACGCCATAGTCTAATAATGCAATTTTTGTCATAAAAAAGTACCTTATAATACATTTTTGGTTGATGGCAACGCACCATTGGCTCGCTCATCAATCTCGCACGCCATACGCAATGCTCGTGCCAATGCTTTAAACACACTTTCAATCTGGTGGTGGCTATTTTTACCTTTTAGGTTATCAATGTGCAAAGTAATGGCAGCATTATTCACCAATCCATAAAAAAATTCACTAAATAAATCCACATCGAGCTTGCCCACATAAGCACGGGTGAACGGTATGTCCATGTGCAAACTTGGGCGACCTGAAATGTCCACCACCACACGACTTAAACTTTCATCAAGTGGTGCATAAAAATGACCATAACGGCGAATGCCTTTTTTGTCACCCAAAGCAATTTTTAATGCCTGACCCAAAGCAATACCAATATCTTCTACACTATGATGATCGTCAATGTGAGTATCGCCCACACATTTAATTTCTAAGTCAAACAGACCATGTCTGGTAATCTGCTCTAGCATATGATCCAAAAATGGCACACCCGTATCAAGTTTACTAATGCCTGTACCGTCAATGTTGATGGCCACAAAAATCTGCGTCTCGGCGGTATTTCTGGTAATCTGGGCGGTGCGTGGTGTTGTCATCATTATTCCTGATAAAGATATTTTTGGCTAAAAGACCGGTGAATGATACAAACTGATCATTTTACACAAAAATAAGCGACTTTTGGGGAAATTATCATCAATATAGCAATAAATTTTGCCAATCATTGGGCTTTGCATTATAATGGGACGATTTAATAAAAAATGAGCAGTCATTATGGCATTATTACCGATTTTAAATTACCCTGACCCACGCCTGCGTACGGTCGCCAAAGAAGTGGATAACATTGATGATGACATCAAGACCTTAATTCAGGATATGTTTGATACCATGTATGATGCACGAGGTATCGGACTTGCTGCCACGCAAGTGGACAGACATATACAAGTAGTGGTGATGGACCTTGCCAAAGAAGATGAAGAGCCACAACCAAAAGTATATATCAATCCTAAAGTTACCCCTTTGACCGATGAGCTTGTTCCTTATCAAGAGGGTTGTCTGTCCATTCCTGAGGTGTACGATACGGTAGAACGCCCTGCTCGAGTGCGAATCGAAGCACTGGATGAAAACGGGCAGGAATTTAGCGTTGAAGCAGATGGTTTGTTAGCGGTGTGCATTCAGCATGAGCTTGACCACTTAAAAGGCATTGTTTTTGTGGACTATTTATCTCGCCTAAAACAAGACCGAGCACGAGAAAAAGTACGCAAAGTCATTACAAAAAAAGGCTAGGCTTACCACCCATAAAAAACACGGTCAAAAACGACTGTGTTTTTTATGGTTATGAAAAATCAGGCACGCTCGCCCCGCCTAAGCCATAACTGCTAAACTTACCAATGACAGCCTGTTCTACGGTTTGTTTTTCAATCATCAAACAAAAATCTTGCCCTGTGGTTTCGCTTTTTAGGCGGATAAACGGATGGTGTTTGGGCCGGGCTTTGTGTGTTTGGCAATGGGTCAAAGCCGTATCAAAATCAATACCCTTAAATTCGGCAAATTCTTGGGCGACTTTTTCCATGTTTTTGGCACGGTAGCGTTTAAAAATGGCGTGGCCATGGTTTTCAGGAACAGCTTTAATCGATTTAAAATGCAAAAAATCTTCCCAATTTTTTACATAATCATTCAAGCGATTTTGCAAATCCGCCATAAAAACCCCTAAAAGCTCTTCGTCATCAGCAAAAATCCGCAATTTATCACCCAAACTGGCAAAAGTTCTACCGTCTTTTTGTATAAAACGGTAATTGGGAAAGCTGACACCAATATTGTGAGTATTCATTTTTTGCATTGCTACCAATGAAAAATGCACTTGCGAATACAAAGCTGCCCACAATTCGTATAATGATTTTTCACCATCAATCAGCGTGATTTCAAGATAATAATTCATTATTTCTCCCGAATGTCTGTTACATACGCCAAGCCCTTCTTGCCCAAATAAAATGACGATACGCCTGCATTATCAATCATTTGTTTCAGCTCAATGGCTTTTTGTGGTTCAATATTTAAAATGATTTCCAGTTTCCCGCTTACCTTTTTTAAAGTGTGGTTGATTTTGCCTTCACCTTTGATAAACTCTTCACGCACATAGGGATTACCATAAATTATTTTTTTCGCCCCTGTTGTGTATTTGTCCATAAAATCTTTGGGCGTAAAACCATTATTAGAAATGCCACTAATCCCACCCATTCTAGACTTGGCGGTAGTCATGTCAAAACGCTTTGCCAATCGCTGCATTTGTAAATACAATGCCGAACAATACATTGGTAAAATCAGTTGCAAACCTTTAGCATTCAATGGTTTGTATTTATCAAATAAACTTGCTAATTTGTCTGACGCTCGTTTAATGACATCTATGCAGTCTACTGGTTTGGATTTTCCAATGGTTTCAAGGCGATTTAAAATAGCAATAGGGTCAAGTGAAATTGGATTATCAATCTTAAAATCAGTAATTGCTTTATCATTGATAATAAAATCACATAATTCATCAATATTTAACGACAATACATTCCAAAATTCATAAGAATAATCTGACAAAAATATCGGGTCATTAACTTTAATCATACCTGTAAAGGCATTTTGGTCAGTACTGCCTTTCATATTGCGAATATAAGCAATTTCGTGATTG
Organism: Moraxella sp. E33BD; assembly: GCF_041807865.1. Classification (NCBI taxonomy): domain Bacteria; kingdom Pseudomonadati; phylum Pseudomonadota; class Gammaproteobacteria; order Moraxellales; family Moraxellaceae; genus Moraxella; species Moraxella sp. E33BD. Next base: position 7,450 of record NZ_JBGTZD010000012.1, read on the forward strand.
ATAATGTTGGGATTATCTTTAAAATCAATAAAATCTTCCAAATCCGCAAAATAATAATCTTGGCTTTGCCGTGCTTGATACAATTTTCTTTGGTCGCCAATCAAACGACTTAAAATCCCCAACACCGTATTTTTACTAACTTCTCTAGGCAAAAAGTTTTCAGGCCTTTTCAATTCGGTCATTGAGCCAATAAAATTACGCCCCTTTCTGGGTAACGGCTCATCATTAGAGCCGTCCAAAAAAGAATTTCGCCAAGAGGCTTCATATTCAATGATAATTCGCATTATTCATCCCCCAATATCATTTGGCTTCAAAATAAACTGCATAATGGCCTGATTGTTCTGGTTTGACTTCATTAGGACTGCGTTTAATTCGCATCATTTTATTGCTGTCATTATAATCCACTTCAATATTATCTACATACATATAGCCTTTGGCTTGACGAATTGCCAAATCACAAATCAGATTTAAAGTGGTATCAATCAAAATATCAATCGCCACATCGTCCAATAAAATACCCGCTTCGCCTTGTTCATAAATCGTGCCTTTACGCACATAATTGGCGTGAAATGTGGCTTTTGGCGTGCGAGTATTATCCAAAGATTGAATAAAATCTTGGATTTGTTTGGCAATTTGTTCGCCTTGATTGTCTTTAATAATCATGGCACAACGGTCAAATTTATTGTCCAGTGAAATAAATTGTAATTGCTCAATGCTAATAGAACCATAAGCGATATATTCAGTATCACCAAAAGTGGTTTTGGAGAAAAAAGACTTACTGCTTTCTTCGCCTTTTTTATTTTTCTCTTTTGCTTTTGAGCCAGAACGCCCCATTTGTTCAAAATTGCCATTACCGAGTTGGTCTACAAAGTCTTCCAATAATAATGGACTGGTACGCTTCAAAGGTGTGGAACTGGTAACAACATAACCACGAACCAAACCCACCAAAGAACACAACAGTTTTAAAACGCCATCTTTTTCTTGATTAACAAAATGCAAGTCATATGCTTGTTCACGGAATAGATGATGACGAATGCAGTTTTGACTGATGTATAAAGGCGTTTGTTTAAAATCAATATCGCTAGCTTCTTTTTTGTATTTGTAGCTCTTACTTTCCTTAATTTGACCTGTTAAGTTTGTATAACCACGCAATTTCGGCAAGGTGTGGTTATTAATTTCCACACCTTCATTACTTAAAGTCGTTGGACCGTTATAGTTTACCACGCCATGTCCAAACGCTTGAATTTTAAAATCAACGCTTTTAATGCCGATAATTTTGCTCATTTAAAATACTCTATTAAATAGGGGTAAAAATGTATATAAATAAAGATAGGGTGTTACCCATACACTGATGATAACACCCTAACTTGTCAAAATCAACTCCTTAATAGTTGTTTTTTAGCAAAATCGTTCTAAAAATGCTAAGATTATATCTCTACTGCTTAGGTAGCTTAGCAATTAATAGCTGTATTTTATCGTTTTTCCACCGCTTAGGTGGCTTCATCCTCGGACCTACTGTCTTCAGACTGTAGGTCTTTCAATGCCTGAATGGACATTGTTCCCACAACTTGTTTGGTTGATTTTACATAATACATTGCATAATCATGGTTGGTTTGTTTCGCATTAATACTTAACAAATCACTTGGAATATAGCTTAAATAAATTGGTGTTTTGGGAGAACGTGCAAAAGTTAATAATATGCTATTATTTCTAGCTTTGTCCACCCCTTTAATTTCCCAATGTTTATTTCGCATAAAGGCAACTAAATTTCTGTCTTCATTTCGATACTTAATATGCCCGCCTTGAATGCGATTGATGCTTTCAGTCAGCCCAACCACAATTTCGCTATGGTCGGTATCTTCATCATAAGCATATTCATCAATAAATGTTGGTGTTAATTGATTGTCCACTTCACACACCGCCATTTGCACAAAACAATTATCGCCACGCAATGAAGTTTTAGACATTTTCATCACACCGTCTTTTGATTTTTTGTTTGCAGGCGTACTGATTGGGTCGGTAACTTTATCATTGATAAGTTTCACACTTTCTTTTAAAGCACCGAGTACATCGTTTTTAATTTTTTCTTTGCATTGTTCATTTTGATAAAAATTATCATAAACTTGATACAATTCATTGATGTAAACGGTATCTGTGTCTTTATCTTTTAAATAATTTTGTAAAAAATTCAGCCAAGCCACACTGCTGTACCAGCCATTCATATTGGCTAAAAATTTGGCGGTTTTACTGGTTTGTTTACCGCTTATGGCAGAATTTGGGTAGATAGTAATATAATCATTTACTTGTCCATTTAAATTAAAACGGTCAAGTCGCCCCATTCGCTGTAACCAATTTTCGGCGATCGTCATTTCAGTCAGCATTTTTTCACAGCTAATATTTAATGACGCTTGTACAATCGGTCCACTACGCAAAATGTCATAATTGCCATTGCCATTTTGTTTAAAACATTCAAAAACTTGATAAAATAAATCCGCCTTATCTTGGCGAGTATATTTGGAATGCAATAAAATGGCCTTTTCATCATTTTGATGTACTAAAAACCCGATTTGAGCATTTTGGGCGGTATTGCTAATCACAAAGGTTTTTTTCTGACTGTCCTGTTTTTGATGCACCAATGGATTATTTTCACAAGTTTCGTCATAAGATTGCAAAGAAATACGATATTGAGCAGTATTAAAACTGTCTATTTTGACAATGTCGTTATTATCCAATTTCAATACCTTTTGAATGAAATAATAATGCGGTGTTGCCGAAACCAGCAATGTATTGGCATGCTGTTTTTGATGTTTTTTCATCTCAATCAGTTCAGCAAATAATAAGTTTAGGGCAGGCTGAACAATTAATTCGTGAAACTCATCAAACACAATATGTGATTGCATAAATTTTAATAAGCCCGTAATTTTTTGATGAGAAATAATGTGATTTACCATTTGGTCAATGGTGGTAATCACAATATCTCCAGAAAAATAATCTTTTGGGTCGGTATCGGGTGCATCATCAAATGTTTGATGATTTGTTATAATCTTTTTGTATTCGCCCGTAAAAATTTCAATATTGGCATTTGGTAAATAATCTTTTCCTGTTAAATCTTGCAAAATCCCCAAACATACTTGCACTCTTGGACAAACCCAAATGATTTGTTTGGCGTCTGTTTTGAACGCCCATTCTAGGGCGATTTTGGTTTTACCACAGCCAGCAGGTCCTTGCAATACGGCGATATAATTTTTGTCAAAGCCTGTATATTCGCCAACCGACTTTAATTGGTCAGCACAGATTGTTTGTGCTTTATTTCTTTCGCTATTGGGGTGGTTTTTATTAAACTGATTTAAACAATGTTCAATATGTGATGATAATAAATTGCCATGATTTAATTCATTATCTAGGGCGTGAATTAAGGATTTTTCCGCCAAATATTCTGCCAAATCATCAGGCGACATTTTAGAGACCATTCTATCGGCACTAATTACCGCCATACGCACTAAATTATGTAGGGCATTATCTTGAATATTAACGGTAAATTCATCAATTTTATCGGCTAAATTATCATATTCTCTATAATCTGGTAGGTCATTGTCACTTAATTCATAATCATCATTGAATTTTGGTAGGGCAATAGGATAATCAAAATGTTCAATATAAGATTGAATGTCTTTAAAAACAGCAGAAATTTGATTCTTTAATGGGGCTAATTTTACATATTCTTGCCATTTTTTATCAATACCACGAGCGGTTTCAAAATATTTTTCATCTTCTTTTTTACGATAAGGACGAGTGTGATGCCAATAAATGGCATGAAAGATTTGTTTTAATTGACTTTTATTTAATGATTTTTCATCTCTTAATAAAGAATTTGCCAACAACCAAGATATTTCGTGATGACGGGGATATTTTTCAAAACTAAATTTAGAAAACCCTTTATCATTACTGCTAATATGTACACCATCATCAGGCAATATGATATTATCCAATTCATCATCGCTATTGGGACTATATTTTTTTGTTACCCATTCTTGAAATTTGGGGTCAAGTTTGCCAATATCGTGCAATATCCCTGCGATAAATGCTGATTTTGATAAATTAGGGTTGTCTATATTTAATTTTTCAATAATATGATATGCCAAATAGCCCACCGCAAATAAATGCTGGCTTAATGGTTGTCTGTGTGTATTGGCTAAAATACCTTTGGTTTCAATTGGTAAATCCATAAAAACTGCCTTTTCTGTATAATTAACGGGTACAAACCCTTGTTCATTAAATTTGTCTTTATTGCCCACCATCCAAACCAGTTCCGTGCGATTTCGAGTGGCAATGCGATGGCAACTCACTGCCATATTTTTGCTTGCCGATTGGCGAAGTAGCTTTTTGACCATCGCCAAACCTTCTTCGGTAATGGCAGTTTGCCACGCATTACCGCCAATGCGGTTGGCATAGGCATCCAATACTTTGCGAGTACGATTTAAGGCTTTTTTCTGGCACTCTGAAATAAAGATAACATTCATTGCCCTTCTCTTTTTGAAAAATCCTTTGTTAATGCCATTTCCTTAACCGTATCAAACATAAAATCAAGTGCATGATAATCGGTAAAATAGTTTAATACTTCTTGGCGGAACTCTTGTTCGCTGGCATTGTCTTTTGCACAAATAAAAGCAAGTGGCAACACAATCGCATCTTTAATTAAATCAGCAATATCAAACACCAATGCCCCACGCCTTGTTTTACCATGCATCACCGCAAAGCCGTGCGGAATGCCAAGCACCCAAGTGGTGGTTGCCCCCAAACCATAGGCTAAATAATTGCCATGATTTAAAAACCGGTTGGCTTTATCAATGCCATCAACATCACGATGAAATCCTGCATTGCGGGTGCTTTGGGCGGCGATTTTATAAAGCTCTTTGGTCATTCGTCCTTCTAATGCAAGCAAATCATGATTACTGTCTTGTAATACAATCTCTTTTTGATATTGATCAAGCAGTTTGGCAACAAACTCATCCTTAATATCAAAACCATAAGATTTAAAGTCTTTATCTTTTTGCCAAACTTTTTGCAAAAAACAAAGTCGTGCTAATTGTAATTGTTTGGCGATGATTAAGCATTTGTCATCATCAAACCACCACGACAACCAGCCTTGTACATATTCTGTTGGTCGGTATTCAGATTGTGGTGTGAGCCATTCTATTTCGCAGCCAGTAAAAAGAGGCGTGCCACCACCCCCACAAAATCCCACCAACACCCCTGCACTTGCCAATAGTCGCATCGCCGCTTGAGTTATGGAAGTGCCTGTACCCAATAAAATACAGGTGGTGTTAGCGATTGGAATATTGTAATAAAGATTCTCGTTTTGACCTTCTGTCAGATACAATACCCGTCCGTCCTTTTGCATCACACGGCAATATTGCAGATAATAAATATTAGCTCGTTTGGAATGCAGAATGGCTTTTAGGTCAGTAGGTTTAAGGATGTCCATTATCCGCAACTCAATGTAAAGTTTTTTTAAATTCAACCACAATGATTGGTCCTTGTCAAGAAGGTTTGAATTATGGGCAAAGCTATTTTATAATCAAGTGTAAAAAGATGGTGATTTTCACCCTTTATTTTTGACACTATTTAAAAACTTAATAAAATCAATAAATTATAATTAGGGAAAAAATCATTGGTTTTTTAGCAAAAAATTTGCTAACTACCTTGAATTTTATTGGTTTTTTATCTAAAATATCTAGTCTTACACCGCATAGGTGGCTTAGAAAAAGCGTATAACGCCAAGTGCCGTATAAGTAGAGTCTTACACCGCATAGGTGGCTTAGAAAAATCCAACCAATCAAAACATCGTACAGCAGATGTCTTACACCGCATAGGTGGCTTAGAAAATCAGCCCGCCTAACAACATAAAACAAAATACGTCTTACACCGCATAGGTGGCTTAGAAAAGACAGCTTGCCGCTCGTCGCAAGCGATGGGAGTCTTACACCGCATAGGTGGCTTAGAAATTAATTTGCATTGTTGGCTTTGGACTTGGTACGTCTTACACCGCATAGGTGGCTTAGAAAATCTTTGTGATGACTTTCTTGAGCATACTGCAGTCTTACACCGCATAGGTGGCTTAGACAAATCTTAACAGTTTAAGTAGATTCCAAGCTATGTTTTTAGATCATATGTTTCATGTGGAACATATGATTTTTATATTTTAATTTTTGATGAATTGGCATAAAATATGACACCAAACTCCAACAAAGCAAGCAACCAGCAGGCAGACAATGAAATTTTCAAGCTTCGGTAAGAAATTCACCAAAAATAGCGGTATTTTACAGCTGATGGACGATCTGGGCAAAGCCCTAGCAAGCGACAAACCCATCAATATGCTCGGTGGTGGTAATCCAGCAGTAATCAGGTCGGTTAATACTGTCTTTCAAGACACTCTTATTAAGATAGCAAATGACCGACACGCCTTAGAGAGCATGGCAAATTACTCCACCCCGCAAGGTGATGCCAAATTCATCGCCACTTTGGTAGATTTTTTTAATCGTCATTACGGTTGGGGACTGACAGCGGATAACATCGTCTTAACCAACGGCTCACAAAATGGATTTTTTTATCTATTTAATTTATTTGCTGGGCATTTTGATGATGGTGAAAAGGCAATTTGTTGCCTTTGGCGTCTGAGTATGTTGGCTATGCGGAAGCCCATATTGATGACACACATTTTTTATCCACACCGCCCATCATCGAAGAGATCAATCACGATGGTGAAGAAGGATTTTTTAAATATCGAGTGGATTTTGACAAACTTGAAAATCTACCAGAACTTACAAATGGCAAAATCGGAGCAATCTGTTGCTCTCGCCCCACCAACCCTACAGGCAATGTGCTGACCGATAAGGAAATGGCAAGATTAGACCGACTTGCAAAAAAATACAACATTCCACTGATCATTGATAATGCCTATGGTGCTCCCTTTCCCAACATCATCCACACCCAAGCAACACTCAACTGGGATACACAGACGATCTTATGTTGTAGCCTATCAAAAATCGGACTGCCTGGCACCAGAACAGGTATTATCGTAGCAAATAGCGATGTGGTGCGTGCCGTGAGTGCGATGAATGCCATCGTCAATCTCTCGCCTGTGCGTTTTGGAGCAACGATTGCGACGCCATTATTCGCCGATGATAGCATCATACGCCTATCTAATGAGCATATTCGTCCATTTTATGCCAAGCAAGCCCAATTTGCCATCAAACTCTTAAAAGAGCAGTTTTGTGATTTACCGGTTAAAATTCATAAACCTGAAGGGGCGATTTTCCTGTGGGTATGGTTTGAAAATTTCCCAATTTCTACAACCAAATTGTACGAAATTTTAAAAGAAAAAGGCACGCTCATCATTCCAAGCGAGCATTTTTTCTTAGGCATTGATACCGATAATTATCCGCACGCACATGAATGTATCCGCCTATCTATCGCCCAAGATGATGACACCCTAATCAAAGGCATTGCTACTATTGGTGAAGTGGTAAGAAAAATTTATCAACAAGGCTAAGCACCACCCACACCCTTGACCAACCCAATAAAAACCCCTTGAAGCATTAAAATACATCAATGATTCAAGGGGTTTAGTTTAGCTAGGCAATTAAATCGCGGCAATGACCATGATTTCAATCAACCAATTTGGATTGACTAGCTTGGCCTCAACGGTTGCACGAGCAGGCGGTGTAACACCATCTATCCACTCATTCCATGCTGTATTAAAAGCATCAAAGTTGGCAAGGTCGGTAATGAACACCTGTGCTGATAGCATTTTTGATTTGTCTGAACCTGCCTTAGCCAGAGCAGCATCAATGTTGGCAAACACCTCTTTGGATTGACCTGTAATATCTAGGCTGTCATCATTGGGTACTTGCCCTGCCAAATAAACCACGCCACCATGAATGGCAATTTCACTTAAAGTGGCATTACTGTCTAGTTTGGTGATGGTTGTCATCATTCTCTCCTAATAAAATAACCAAATTTTCTCAATACCGTGCCAGCGACAACCCATCAAGGCTAATCTCAGGCATCTGCCCTGTGATGATGTCGCCAATAAGTTTGCCTGAACCACACGCCATCGTCCAGCCAAGCGTACCATGTCCTGTATTGATGAATAAATTATCAAACTTAGTACCACCGATGATGGGTGTGCCATCTGGAGTCATTGGACGAAGCCCTGTCCAAAAAGTCGCATTTGACAAATCACCTCCTGTAAATAAATCACTCACCACCATCTCAAGCGTAGCACGGCGAGCAGGATTTAGCATCAGGTTAAATCCGCTTAATTCTGCCATGCCACCCACACGAATGCGGTCATCAAAGCGAGTAATGGCAATCTTATAAGTTTCATCAAGTACAGTTGATACAGGGGCGTTGTCAGCATCAATGATAGGTATGGTCAGCGAGTAACCTTTTACAGGATAAACAGGTAAATCCAAACCCAAAGTTTGTCCCATTTCTCGTGAATAGCTACCCATCGCCAGTACATAACCATCAGCGGTTAACATACCTTCATCCGTCAATACGCCTGTGATGCGATTGCCGTTGTGATGAATGGCGTGAATGTTGTTATTCAACAAGAATTTTACACCCAGTCCTTTGGCAATGTCCACTAGGCGTTTTGTGAATAAATTACAATCACCTGTCTCATCATGGGGTAGTCTTAGACCCCCAACCAGTTTATCTTTGGCATGAATCAAGGCAGGCTCAGCTTTTACTAGGTCGTCTTTGTTGAGTAGCTCATAAGCCACCCCACATTCTTTTAAAACCTCAATATCACGCCCAACAACATCCAACTGTGCCTGCTTACGAAACAGCTGTAGCGTACCTTTGGTGCGGTGTTCGTACTGAATGCCTGTCTCATCTCTTAATGTTCGCAAGCAATCACGGCTATATTCTGCAACACGCATCATTCGCTCTTTGTTGATGGCATAACAAGACTCATTGCAGTTAGCAAACATTTGCATTGCCCAACTTGCCTGCCACCATGAGCCATCAGGTCTGATGGAAAATGGTGCGTGTTTTTGCACAAGCCATTTGGCGGCCTTGATAGGAATACCAGGGGCTGCCCAAGGGGTTGAATAACCAGGGGATATTTGTCCTGCGTTACCAAAGCTCGTCTCTTCAGCAACATCATGCTGACGGTCTATGACAGTGACCTCTACGCCCATTTTAGCAAGATAATAAGCGGATGTTACACCGATCACACCGCCGCCCAAGATAAGTATCTTCATAACAGTCCTTATATATGAACAATAATAAAACAAGGGGCAAAATAAAATAGCTTGCCAATAGCAAGCCTTACAGATATTCTATATCATACCCACAGCGAAAACAAGACATTTGCAAAAAATCAATCCAAACAAACCCAAGCCTAATCGCCCTAATCGCAAAGAGTGATTATATCATTTAAATTCAAAGATATATCAATCCACCCATTAGCACCGATTTGACAAATTTTTCAAGGTCGTCTGATTAGAACTCATCGCCTAATTTGACAATCTTCATACTTATGTTATAGTATCTTTTGTTATAATATTTCTTAATCCACACTAAAAAGCAAGACCGCCAAGAGCTGTTTTGTTATCCATTTTAAAGGTTATCTAATGAAAACTTATCACGCCATACTGACAATTTCTACACTCATCGCTTTAACCGCTTGTAGTCAGCCTAAACAAGAAGCAACATCTGACGCACCCGTTGCCACAGACACCGCCCAACACACCGAAACGGACAGCCATGCACATCATCATGCCGATAACGCACCTGCACATGCTGTAGAATACATGGAAGCCATGCAGGTCATGCACGATAAAATGACAGCCGCCATGAAGCACGCCCACCCTGATACAGCATTTGTGGCAGGCATGATTCCCCATCACGAAGGGGCAGTTGCCATGGCTCAAATCCAACTAAAATATGGCAAAGATGATGAGCTTCGAAAATTGGCTCAAGCCATCATTGACGGTCAGCAAGCAGAGATTGACATCATGCAATCATGGCTAAAAGACAATGCGTCATTAACCAGTGATGACAGCTCGCACATTCAAGATTATGAACAATTATCAGGTCATGACGAGATGATGAATGGCATCATGGATGAAAATCCTGACATCGCTTTTGCTAAAGGCATGATTCCCCATCATCAAAGTGCCATTGAAATGGCAGACATTGAACTCAAATACGGCAAAGATGCTAATATCAAAGCACTGGCAACTCAAATCAAAAACGCCCAAACGCCAGAAATCAAACAAATGCAAGATTGGTTAGCCAACACAAAATAAGCTTTGATACTGGGTAATACACTCATCAAAAATATAGACCTTTTCATAAAACCACACTCTTTGGGTGTGGTTTTTGTCCAACTTAAAGCACAAAACCGCCAATCAAAATCTGCTATAATAAAACCAATTTTTATAATAAACAGCCAAATCATGTCTTTATTTTCTTATTTTGAACGCAAAATCAATCCATATCCAGACAACGACATGCCCATCATGACCAAAGGTCAGCTCTTTTCATTCCTGTGGGCGTGTAGCGAAGGGGCGAGATTTTGGATTTTTATTCGCATGATACTATCAATTCTGCTTGGGGTATTTGGCTCGTTGCTATTTGCTTGGGCAGGTGATGTGGTGGATTGGCTGACTGTTTATACACCCACAACCCTTTGGCAGGAAAAAGGGCAGACCATCATCATGATACTGGGTCTGTGCATACTGTCAATCATTGGCGAATTTATCGGTAATCTGGTGCGTTTTCAAGTGCTACAAGGCGTATTTCCCATGCGACTGCGTTGGTGGTTTCATAAGCACATGCTAGGACAATCCATGCAGTTTTATCAAGACGAATTCTCTGGACGAGTCTCTGCCAAGGTCATGCAGACTGCCTTGAGCGTGCGTGATACCATCATGACGATGGCAGAGATGGTGTCATTCGTCTTGGCATATTTGATTACCAGTGGCGTGATTTTGTTAGGGTTGGATATTTGGTTATTTGCCCCATTTGTCCTATGGCTGATTGTTGTAACAACGATGCTAAAGTTCTTTTTGCCACGCCTAAGACAAACTGCCAGCGACCAAGCAGATGCTCGTGCCTTAATGACAGGGCGTGTAACCGATGCTTATGCCAACATCAGTGCGGTCAAGCTATTTAGCCACTCCAACCGTGAACTTCGCCATGCCAAATCCGCCATGCAAGAGTTTATGGTAACAGTACACGCTCAAATGCGATGGGTATCCATGCTTAGTACCACCAGTGAAACAGTCTCATTATTCATGATTGTCGGTAGCACCGCCATTGGTGTATATCTATGGATGATGGGCGAGATAACAGTCGGAGCAATTGCAGTTGCATCTGGCATCGCCCTACGCCTAAAAGCAATGATTCAGTGGATCATGTGGGAGGTAGCAAGCCTATTTGAACATATCGGTACAGTACAAGATGGCATGAGTACACTAACCACCATCCACGCCATTACTGACAGGGCAGATGCTCATGAACTTAGCGTTACTCGTGGTGAGATTGTTTTTGACAATGTGTCGTTTAATTATGGCAAAGATGACAACCAAAGCCAGTTACTCAAGCAGTTTCATTTAAGCATTCAAGCAGGCGAGAAAGTCGGCTTGGTCGGCAGAAGCGGTGCAGGAAAATCCACCTTGGTTAATCTACTACTTCGTTTTTATGACATCAATAGTGGTGGCATCTATATTGATGGTCAAGACATCAGCCATGTTACCCAAATTTCCCTACGCAAGAACATTGGCATGGTAACCCAAGATACCGCCCTATTGCATCGCAGCATCCGTGAAAACATCGCCTATGGCAAACCTGATGCTACCGATGAAGACATCATCGCCGCTGCCAAAGCTGCCCACGCATGGGACTTTATCCAGACCCTACAAGATAAATACGGCAACACAGGGCTAGATACCCAAGTGGGCGAGCGTGGCGTAAAACTCTCTGGTGGTCAGCGTCAGCGTATCGCCATCGCTCGTGTGATGCTCAAAAATGCCCCAATTCTTCTTTTGGACGAGGCGACATCCGCCCTAGATAGTGAGGTTGAATATGCCATCACCCAAAGCCTAGATGATATGATGGTGGGCAAAACCGTTGTCGCCATCGCTCATCGTCTATCCACCATTGCAAGTCTTGACAAGCTGGTGGTGATGGACAAAGGACAAATCATTGAGATGGGCAGCCATGATGAACTCATCGCCAAAAACGGCGTCTATGCCAGTCTTTGGGCAAGGCAATCTGGTGGGTTTTTAGGTGAGATGGAATAAACCCAACCATTTTAACCACCAAACATAAAACCCCAAATCATATACGATTTAGGGTTTTGTTTTTGGTGCAAACAGCCAGTCTTCTTGACAGAATCCATCTTTTTGATATAATAGATAATGATTTTCATTTAATAGGAATTATCATGACACTCAAAAAAGGCATCATCACAGCATATTTATTGGCAGGATTAATATTTGGCACTTATGCCATTGCCCAGACCCCTAGCGATACATCATTAGACCAATTGATGCAAGTTACTCATGCCGAGCAAGTTTTAAAAGATAGCATGAAGCTTGGTTTTACCAGCTCATTGACCCAATCAGCTTTACTCGGACCTGGCTTTCGACACCTGCCTGATGACAAAAAAGCACAGCTTGAAATTCTATTCAACGAATTTGGCGAAACCGTATGGCAAGACATTGATGACACCATCGAACTTTTTGAAAAGACCAAACAAATTTATCTACAGGTCGCCAAAAAGCACCACACCCAACAAGAAGTTGATGCGATGATTAATTTTTATCAATCCCCCATCGGTCAGGATATTGTCGTTAAAGAAAATATGATAATGAATGAGGTAAGCAACAAAGCGATTGACATTATCAGTAAAGATGCGAAGTTTTTACAAAAGGTTGAAGAAGCAACAAAAAAACACTTACCAGCATTTGAAGACAAAGTAAAAGAACTTCTTAAATAGCACCAACAATAAACCCCCTTATGATACAAGGGGGTTTGTTTATGGCGTTCTACAATGCCAAGACCATGATTATTCCCACTCAATCGTCGCAGGCGGCTTACTTGATACATCATAGACCACACGAGAAACATCGGCAATCTCATTCATGATGCGAGTTGAGATTTTATCTACTAAATCATAAGGCAGATGAGCAAAACGAGCGGTCATAAAATCCACCGTCTCCACCGCTCGAAGGGCAATCACCCACGCATAGCGGCGACCATCGCCCACCACACCAACCGACTTAACAGGCTCAAATACGGCAAAGGCTTGGGCGGTCTTATCATACCAACCGCTTGCACGCAGCTCTTGCATGAAAATATCATCCGCTACACGCAAAATATCGGCATATTCTTTCTTGACTTCGCCCAAAATCCGCACACCCAAACCCGGCCCTGGGAACGGATGGCGATAAATCATATGTTTAGGAATGCCTAATGCCACGCCAAGTTTACGCACTTCATCTTTGAATAAATCACGCAAAGGCTCAACCAACTCAAACGCCAAATCATCGGGCAAACCACCAACATTATGGTGAGACTTAATCACATGAGCCTTGCCATGCTTGGATTTGGCAGACTCAATGACATCAGGGTAAATCGTGCCTTGTGCCAAAAATTTGATGCCATCTAGTTTACGAGCTTCTTCTGAGAATACTTCAATAAACTCACGACCAATAATTTTGCGTTTGGCTTCTGGGTCAGTTACGCCAGCCAGTGCATTTAAAAAACGCTCTTCAGCATCGGCACGAATCACGCGAATGCCCATATTGTCAGCAAACATTTGCATGACTTGATCGCCTTCATTGAGACGCAGCAGTCCATTATCCACAAACACACAAGTCAACTTATCGCCAATGGCACGGTGTAAGAGTGCTGCCACCACCGATGAATCCACGCCACCTGATAGACCCAGCAATACTTGATTATCGCCAATCTGCTCTTGCAACTGCTGAATACGAAGCTCAATAATATTATCCGAATTCCACGCATTGCCACAGCCACAGATGCCATGCACAAAGTTGCTAATCAGCTGTTCGCCTTTTTCTGAATGGGTAACCTCTGGGTGAAATTGCACGCCATACAGTTTGCGATTTTCATCGGAGGCAGACGCAAAAGGACAGCTTGGCGTACTGGAGGTAACACCAAAACCTTCAGCAAGTTTGGTGACTTTATCGCCATGACTCATCCACACTTGCGATTGATTTTGTGCATCCGCCATGCCATTAAGCAAGCCATCGTTTTGGACAATATCAATTTTGGCATAGCCAAACTCCTTGATGTCGCCCGCCTCAACCTTACCGCCTAATTGCTCGGTCATCGTTTGAAAACCATAGCAAATGCCCAGTACAGGTACACCCAATTCAAACACCGCTTTTGGTGCACGTGGTGAGCCTGCCTCATGCACACTCTCAGGACCACCTGATAAGATGATGCCTTTAGGAGCAAAAGCACGAATCTCTTCATCCGTGATGTCATAGGCATACATTTCGCTATACACACCAGCCTCTCGCACACGGCGGGCGATGAGCTGACTGTACTGCGAGCCAAAATCCAAAATCAAAATGCGGTCGGTGGTGATGTTTGCGGTCATGGTGCGTCCCTTGTGATGCGTAAAGATAATATGGCTATTTTAGCATTTTTTAGAGAAAATGGCGACCACTACACCACTTGCCCACCCAATAATTCTGATGACAGCACCAAAAAAGCAATGCTTGGTGCTTCCCATCGCCATAAAAAAGCCCAAACATAAATTTGGGCTTTTTATTGATTTGATTAAGCATCCACTTCAGCGTTGAGTGCGTTCTCCTCAATGAATATACGGCGTGGCTCAACCTCATCACCCATCAAGCAATTAAACAGATGATCGGCAGCGATGGCGTCTTCAATGGTAATTTTTAACATTCGGCGATTTTCAGGATCCATTGTCGTCTCCCAAAGCTGATCAGCATTCATCTCGCCCAAACCCTTGTAACGCTGAATGGTCATGCCACGGCGTGCATCTGTCATCATGTATTCCCACAGATGATGGAAATCTTTGATGACCAAATCTTTATCGCCACGACGCAAGAACGCCCCATCGCCAAGCACGGTATTCCACTGGCTAGAAAATTTGAGCAATCGGGCATATTCCGATGAGTTTAGGAATACTGAATCCAGCGTATAATATTGTGGCAAACGATGGACAAATATCGTTACTCGTGGCAGCCATTGTTGCTTTTGGGCATCATCACCACCTGTTACTTCAATCAACTCCACCTTCGGCGACAAATGCCCTGCTGATTGGTTTAGTTTTATTTGCAGCTCATCTACCCATGACTGCATGACAGCTTGATTGCCAAAATCAGCCGAGAATTTTGGGATGAGCGTCAGTGCATCTAGTAACTCTGATGGATATTTATTCTGCAAGCGATGTTTGATGACTTGTGATTGGTTGTAGTCATTAAGCAACTTTTCTAGTGCCACGCCCGTTACCGCAGGGGTATTTTGGTCCAAGAACAACTGATTATCATCAATGGTTGATGATAACAGATATGATTTTAATGCTTCATCATCTTTTAAATACAGCTCATGCTTGCCTTTTTTAACCTTATAAAGTGGTGGCTGAGCAATATAAATATGCCCACGCTCAATGAGTTCTGGCATTTGACGGAAAAAGAAAGTCAATAGCAATGTGCGAATATGCGAGCCGTCCACATCGGCATCGGTCATGATGATGATTTTATGATAGCGAAGTTTTTCGACATTATATTCATCAGCACCAATGCCTGTACCAAGTGCTGTAATCAGCGTGCCCACCTCAGCAGATGATAACATCTTGTCAAATCTAGCACGCTCCACATTTAAAATCTTACCCTTAAGTGGCAAGATTGCCTGCATCTTACGATTGCGACCCTGCTTGGCAGAGCCACCT
This sequence comes from Moraxella sp. E33BD, assembly GCF_041807865.1. Lineage (NCBI taxonomy): Bacteria > Pseudomonadati > Pseudomonadota > Gammaproteobacteria > Moraxellales > Moraxellaceae > Moraxella > Moraxella sp. E33BD. The sequence continues at coordinate 23,420 of NZ_JBGTZD010000012.1, forward strand.
GCCGAATCACCCTCGACAATATACAATTCAGACAAAGCAGGATCTTTTTCTTGACAGTCTGCCAGCTTTCCTGGCAAGCCTGCAATATCAAGCGAAGTCTTACGGCGAGTCATTTCTCGTGCCTTACGAGCCGCTTCACGAGCACGAGCAGCATCAATAATTTTACCTGCAATCGCTTTGGCTGCGGCTGGATTTTCAAGCAGATACTCGCTCAATCGTTCATGCATGGTGGTTTCAACCGCTGATTTTACCTCGCTAGAAACTAGCTTATCTTTGGTTTGTGAACTAAATTTTGGGTCAGGAACCTTAACCGAAACAATCGCAACCAAACCCTCTCGTGCGTCATCACCTGTTATCTGAGTTTTTTCTTTTTTACCAATATTCTCAGCTTCCATGTAGTGATTTAAACAGCGAGTAAGTGCTGAACGAAAACCCGACAGGTGAGTACCACCATCTTTTTGGGGGATATTGTTGGTAAAGCACAACACTTTTTCATTATAGCTGTCCGACCACTGTAGTGCTACCTCCACACCTATACCATCTGCTGTCTGCGTGGTAAAATGGAAAATATCATTGAGCGTTTGTTTACCTTCATTGATGAAAGTAACAAACTCAGACAGACCGCCTTTATGCTCAAAAACCTGCACCTTATCATCACGCTCATCAGTTAAGACGATGCGTACACCTGAATTTAAAAAAGATAATTCACGCAAGCGTTTGGCAAGAATATCATAATCAAACACCGTACCACTAAAAATTTCACCACTTGGGTAAAATCTCACTTGTGTGCCAGTCTTATCAGTAGGTTCAACCTGCTTTAAATCAAAGTTGGGCACACCATCAGTGTAATATTGGGTGTACAAATAACCATCACGCCAGATGTTTAGGGTGAGTTTCTTGGATAAAGCATTAACCACCGACACACCCACACCGTGCAGACCGCCTGACACCTTATAGGAATTGTCATCAAACTTACCACCTGCGTGCAACACGGTCATAATCACTTGAGCTGCCGACACCCCTTCTTCTGGATGAATATCTACAGGAATGCCACGACCATTATCCATGACCGAAACTGATTCATCTTCATGAATGACAATGTTAATCTCATCACAATGCCCAGCTAATGCCTCATCAATGGCATTATCCACCACCTCAAACACCATGTGATGCAAGCCTGTACCATCATCTGTATCACCGATGTACATACCTGGTCTGACACGCACAGCCTCAAGCCCACGCAAAACTCGGATATTTTTTGAGCTGTATTCAGTATTCTGGGTATCGGTAGAATCACCGTGTTGTGGCTGCTCAATCATGAAACTTCCTTAAGATTTATGCTTAATTTTTTTGCCTGCAAAGGCATGACTAAAAATTAAAATGATTGTCTATTATAGCATTTTTTTCGCAAAAAGTCATGAATTTGCACGGACGGCGGTTATATATCACTTCAAACCTAACCCATCTCCACATCACCCTGTTCCACATGAAACACCTTAAACTGCCCAGAACCCCTATTAAGATGTCGCAGTTTATCAGTAACTTTATCTTTGATATCCATCTGCAAACTTGTGATGAATACCTGACAAGGCAGTGATAGCAAAACCCCAAGCAATAAATCCACCGCCTGCTCATCAAGCTCTGCATCAATATCATCAATCAGCACCACGGGCTTTATACCATCCAAATACTGACAAATCATCTGTAATTGTGAGAGTTTTAGGGCGGTAATCAGCAGTTTTTTTTCACCACGAGACAAGACATTAACCGCCTGCTCTCTGATTTTTTCGCCCTGCTCATTCGTCTGCTTTAACAGTATGGTAACATCAGCACGATGTGCTCCGATGCGTGTATATCCAAGCTCTCTATCTTGAGCAGACCGAGATTGCAGTATATCAAACAACCCCAACTTATCATCAAACCCTGCTTGATAAGCAAGATAAATCCGCTCTTGATAACTGGGTAAAAGTCTCCCCACCATCGCATCAAAAAAACCTCGCCACTCATCAAACACCGCTCGCCGATGCTCGTGCAAAACAGAAGCATAAGACGATAACTCTCTATCCCACGCCCCTAGCTCATTGATGGGTAGATAGGCGGATTTTAGCAAGGTGTTACGCTGTTTTAATAGACGCTGATAGGCTAGCCAAGCAGGATAAAACTTTGGTGCCACATGGAACGATAGCCAATCAAGCAACTGTCTGCGATTGGCACTACCCTCTTCTAATACCGCCATGCCAGCCGGATCAATCAATAAGGTTGGTAATAAAAATGACAAGATGCTCTGGCTATTAACCACGCTGTGATCAACTTTTAGTGTCGTGGTGGCAAGCGAAGCAGCATCCAACTGCTTTTGGATGGCAATGGTCTTATCACCATCAATCCTTGCCCAAATGGTACAGGCTTTAGTGTGATGTGTGATGTACCGTCTGGGCTCATGATGGCGAAAACTTTTGCCTCGAGAAAGCAAAAACACCGCCTCTAAAAGCGATGTTTTGCCACTGCCATTTTGACCAATGATAAGATTGCAATCCGCTAATGACAGTGAAACTTGATGCAAGTTACGCAGTGTATGAACGCGTAATTGATGAATCATAACTATACACGCATCGGCATAACAACATATTGATAATTCATCTCATCACCCACTTGGTAGATGAGTGCAGGTTTTACCGACTCAGTCATCTCAATGCGAATATCGCCATGCAAGACTCTTAGTACTGCACGCAGATAGGTTTCATTGAATAATACCTCAAGTGGCTCACCTTGATAGCTGACAGAAAGATACTCCTCTGCTTCATCTTGCTCTCTTTGGTTGCGTACGCTTACTTTGACTTTATCAGCCTCTGCAAAATCAAACAGCACGCCTGGCGACTCTTTGCTGACCAATACCGACAGGCGACGCAATACCTCAACCGCCTCATCTTTATTAAATACCGCTGCCTTATCATAGCTTGGTGGCAACACTCGGCGATAGTCTGGGAACTTACCCTCAATCAAGCGTGCCACCATAGTTACCTGCATACCTACATAATCACTGTCACTACCAAATGTCAAAGATACCTGCAAAAACTGCTCATCAAAGCCTAGCGACACCATCTCATCTTCTGTAGACTTAACAATTTCACTCAGTAGTCTTTCAAGCTCACCCACCGCTTTACCAGGGATAATGACACGGCGTTCATCATAACTGGCACTCAATACTCTGTGAGCCACCGCCAATCTATGCCCATCTGTCGCCACAACCGTCAGTTTGTCTTGATGAATCTCAAACAGCATACCCGTCAAATAATGACGGACATCTTGGGTTGCCATGGCAAAACGGGTGTGATTAATTAAATCAAATAAGGCAGCACGATTAATATCAATAGCGGTAGCCACGCTTGGTGTGCCAATGCTTGGAAAATCCTTAGCAGGCAAGGTTTTTAAGGTATATTTAATCTTGCCACCAACCACCAAACAGCGTGAATCACCAACATCAAGCGTTACCACTTCATCAGACAACGCCTTACAAATCACAAACAGTTTTTCGGCAGGTAAAGTGGTCTCACCTGCTTCAATGCAAGCACCTTCTGGTAGATGCACCCGAGCGGTTAATTCAAGCTCCAAATCAGACGCCACCAAAGTCAACAGACCATCTTCTAAAACAAACTTAATATTTGCCAAGATAGGTCCTAAGCGGTGATGCTTATCTGCCGCCTTTGCCACAAGGCTGATGGCATTAATCAGGGTGTTACGATTGATGGTTAATTTCATTGCTACTTCCTAATTTTTAATGTATCTATGTTACTCATTTTTTAAGACAAACACAAGTTTTGTTTGGCTACAGCATTCATCATTCAAATTCCAATGTTGCTTTTAAGGCTTGATAGGCTTTTTCCACCTTTACATCACTTAAACGCAACTCTTCAATCGCCTTGCAAGCGTGCATTACGGTCGTGTGGTCTCGCCCACCAAAAAACTGTCCAATCTCAGGAAAGCTGTCTTGAGTTAACTCACGAATCAGCGCCATCGCCATCTGGCGTGGTCTTGCGATATTACGACTGCGTTTTTTACCCATCAAATCCTTGGCGGATACACCATAATACTGAGCGACCAAATCACGGATATTATCAGCATTAACCGCCCTAGCTCGTGCCTCAACATGATCCTTAATGGCGTGACGCACTAAGGATAAACTAACAGGCTCCTCTGACATGGTAAAACTTGCATGCACTTGATTTAACGCACCCTCTAAGCGGCGAACATCAGGGGCGACATTTTGGGCGATAAATAATGCACATTCCTTAGGCAGCCCCATGTTTAAGATACTTGCCTTTTTTTCCAAAATTTGCACCCGCATATCAATATCAGGTGGCTCAATCAGTAAGTTTAGCCCACCAGAAAACCGTGATTTAAAGCGTTCATCAAAGTTATTTAGTTGGGTTGGCTGTCTGTCCGATGCCAAAATAATGCGGTGTTTTTTATTTTTGCCAAATTCACTAAAAATTGTCAACAGTAGCTCAGATACTTGTGGTGCGGTTTTGGCGTTAATTAGATGAATATCATCAATAATCAGCAAATCCGCCTTACAAATCCTTTTGACCAACTGGTCCACTTTATTATCTCGAAATGCCTCTTTGGTGATGCGAAAAAAGTGGTCTTTGGTCAAACAACAAAACTTCAACCCAGCTTTTTGATAACGGTGTGCCACCGCATGCATCAGATGCGTCTTACCCAATCCTGATGAGCCATACAAAAACACCAAAGGGTATAGACTACTCCCTGCCTTTTTTCCCAAATCATAGCAAGCATTATAAGCAAAGGCGTTAGACTTACCCTTAACAAAAGCATCAAAAGTATAATGCTCTTCTATTTGCTCACTTTCATCAATCTGCGTACTTACCTTGCTTTTTTTCAAAGTAGGCTTATCGCCTTTTGGTTCAGCCTCAATTACCTTGGCAACCGCCAAACGAACCTCACCTACCTCTGGTGGAGCACAACGCTTGACAGCCTCTTTAATCAGCTCAAGATGATGCTTATTGACATGCTCTACAAAATAGTGATTGATGGCAGATAACACCAACACACCGCCATCTAAGCTCGGCTGTAGTGGGGCAAGCCAGCTTGTAAAATCCACCTCTGACACCTCAGAAGACAAAAATTCTAAGCACTGTTGCCAAAACTTTACCGAAGTTGGTTGCGATTTAGGCAACTTAGGCGGACTCTCCCCATCTTCATCAAACAAGTACATCTTTGAACAATCCTCAAAACAAAAATACCTAAAAGTTTGTTTATTTTAAAAATATTAAATAAACCTTTAAAAAAATATTAATTAAGAAAAAATAATTAATATATTAATTTTTATTAAACAATAAAGAAAAATCTAGGTATTAAGCAAATTTTGGTGAAATATTAGCATACTTTTGCCAAAATTCAAATATAAATTTTCTGTGGATAACTTTATGGAAAATATTGTGGATAACTAAAAATACTGTTTTTCCCACATATTCTCAACACTTAATATACAATTTTTTCCACAAGTTAACTTGATGATTTTTATTATTTTTTATTAGTTATCAACATAATTCTATATACTTTATTATTACCATTATTATCTCTATAATATAATAACAGAGAAAATGAAAATCTGTGGATAACTTTTTTATTAACCGCAGTCAAAGCCTTGCTATTATTACATATTAACCTACCAAAACATAGTTCAGCTCTTCAAATTTTGTGTTACGCTACAAATACACAAAAAAATATTATGATTGCATAATGATGTTTTTATAAGAGAAATCTATTTTGCTCTAAGCATGAAATTTTATAACAACAAACCCATTTGAATTTAAAAAACAACATGTCTTGACAAGCAATTTTATTTTTGATAAAATTTCTGCGTTTTTTGCCTTATTTGGCTAAATGACAGTTTGAGACGGCCACAGTTGTTAAGCTGCGGCATATACAGTATTCACTATTTCAGGCTTCTGCAGAGCTTAGTGATTCTAATTAACCTTAAGGTGTAACATGAAACGTACTTTTCAACCAAGCGTTCTAAAACGCAAGCGTACCCACGGTTTCCGTGCTCGTATGGCTACTAAAAAAGGCCGCCAAGTTTTGGCTCGCCGCCGTGCTAAAGGTCGTCATCGTTTGACCGTATAAGCAACCACGCACTAAAAAGCACCACCTTGTTGGTGCTTTTTTTATTTACCATTTTTTGATATTCCTATATACTGATATTTTTTTCTTTAAGCATGATTATATGACCATTGAGTTGTTTTCTTTTACTAAAAATCATCGATTACTGCAGCCTACTGAATTTAAGTTGGTGTTTGATGCTCCCATAAAAAAGATCCATAGCAAACACTGCATTGTGTTTATTAAACCCAATCAAAAAAATACACCCAGATTAGGACTCGCTATTACTAAGAAAAAAGTTAAGCAGGCCGTGCTTCGCAATAAGATCAAACGCTGCACCAGAGAAGTGTTTCGTTTGCATCAGCATTGTATTGGTGATATAGATTTAGTTCTTATTGTTAAGATTAGCTTAACAAAAGAAGTAGATATTTATGCTGAGATAGCAGAGATTTTTGAGAAAATTAAGAGCTTGTATCCAAAATTTTATTTATAGAATATTTTTATAAATAATGATTGGTATGGATTAATCATTAAAAATGTTGTGCTAAGTCTGTCATGATAAAAAAAGTGCTAATTGGATTGATTTGGTTTTATCAAAAGGCCATCAGTCCTCTGATGTCTGCTCGCTGTCGCTATTATCCAAGTTGCTCGCACTATGGTAGGTGGGCGATTTTGTGGCATGGGACTTGGGCAGGATTGCCTTTGGTGGCTAAACGCATTTTAAGTTGTCATCCCTTGGGTGGCTCTGGTATAGACTTTGTGCCTGTGCCAATGTCTGTGTATCACTATCGGTATGTCGGCAGTAAATCAAATCATTCTGGTATTGGGGTATTTACTGATGATTTTGATTATGTTGGTAGATTAAATCACTTGATGCGAACCACTTAGTCTGCCAGCTTTTTAAGAATTTTCTAGGTTTTTGGCGTAAATTTTAGTAAAATAAAGGGTTTACTCACAATTTATTCATAAAATGTTGTCAAGGTGCGTCTTTTTGTGTCGCCCAAACGCATTATTAGGAACGATTCCATGCAAAAGATTCTGCGGATTTTAATCATCATTGCCATCTTAATCACAACCTATTTGCTTGTGTTGGCTTGGCGAGATGACTTAATGAATATACCAAAAGCCCCTTCTGTGCCAACACAGTCAAGCGTGGCTGATGTCCTTGCCGTCAGCAGTGGAGATGTGCCAGTGGCAGCAGGGCAAACGGCTGATGTCCCTGCATCTACTGCAAGTACTGCCAATCTCATTAGCGTCTCAACTGACCGCTATGACATTCGTATCAATCCTGTGGGTGGCGACATCGTTTATGCCGCCCTTAAACAGTACAACGAAGCACTAGATAGCAAGGAGTATTTCACCTTACTTGAGTCAAATGCTCGCACTTATGTGGCACAGTCTGGCTTGATTGGCAAAGATGGCATTGATACAGCATCAGGTCGTGCAACTTATACCAGTCCTAAGACGCATTATGAGTTAGATGGTTTGGGTGAGCTAAGAGTACCATTAACTTACCAAAAAGATGGTTTGACCATTACCAAGACCTACACTTTTAAGTCGGGCGAGTATCCAATTAAACTAAGTTATAATATTAACAATGCTTCTGCTGCAGCGTGGCAAGGTCAGATGTATGCACAATTAAAGCGTGATGATAGTGCTGACCCTGGTGTTGAGAACAAAGGCATGATGGGTATGGCAACTTATTTGGGCGGTGCTTGGGGTACGCCTGATGAGCCATATAATAAGCTTAAATTTGGCAAATTTAATGATGGCGAATTAAACATCACTAGCAAAGATGGCTGGGTGGGTATTGTTCAGCATTATTTTGTCTCAGCATGGACGCCTGGTGAGTTTGATGGGCAATTTTATAGCCGAACCAGTGGGCAGGATTATTTTATTGGTTTTAATAGCCCTATGGTCAATGTGGCATCAGGCAAGCAAATCACTTTGGATGCAACTTTGTATGCAGGTCCAAAGGTGCAAAAAGAGCTTGCTCCTGTGGCGGTTGGTCTTGAAAAGACGGTGGATTATGGCTTGCTTTGGCCAATTTCTAAGACTTTATTTGCGATACTAGAAGCACTTTATAAAGTGCTTGGTAATTGGGGTTGGGCGATTATTGGCTTAACCATTTTGGTAAAAATCGCTCTATTTTGGCTGTCGAATAAAAGTTATGTATCCATGGCAAAAATGCGAGCCATTGCCCCAAAACTACAAGCCCTAAAAGAAAAGCACGGTGATGACCGCATGGCGATGAGCCAAGAGATGATGCAGTTGTATCGTGACGAGAAGGTAAATCCAATGGCGGGTTGTTTGCCAATTTTGCTACAAATGCCGATTTTTCTAGGTTTGTACTGGTGTTTGGTAGAGTCTGTGGAACTTCGCCACGCCCCTTGGATTTTATGGATTAAAGATTTGTCAGCAATGGATCCATGGTTTATTTTGCCTATCATCATGGGTGCGACCATGTTCATTCAGCAGTTGCTAAATCCGCAACCAACCGACCCCATGCAAGCAAAAATGATGAAAATCATGCCGCTTATCTTTGCTGCATTCATGCTGTTTTTCCCAGCGGGCTTGGTGCTTTACTGGACGGTAAATAACTTGTTTAGTATGGCACATCAGCACTGGGTGAATAAGCGTGTTGGAAAAGAGATGCAATCTAACGCTTAATTGGTGCTTATACTTATAGCAATCCCGCCTTTTGGCGGGATTGCTTATTTTGTGTTATGCCTTTTTTTATAAAAATGTTACAATAAACAATCTAAAATTTGAGTATTATCATGTCATCAGTTAGCACCATACAGCAGCCAACCATCGCCGCCATTGCCACACCTATTGGTCAAGGTGGGGTAGGTGTTATTCGTCTATCAGGCAAGAGTGCCTATGATATTGGTTGTCAGATCAGTCAAAAAGCCGCTTTGAAACCCCGCCATGCGTATTTTGCTAAGTTCATGGGTGAGTATGGATTGATTGATGAAGGGGTGATTATTTATTTTAAAGCACCACATTCGTTCACAGGCGAGGATGTGGTGGAGATTCAAGGGCATGGTGGTATTGTGTTGCAAAATCTGCTGTTATCTCGCTGTTTTGAGTTGGGAGCAAGGCAGGCGGTAGCGGGCGAGTTTTCTATGCGTGCTTTTGAAAATGACAAGATTGATTTGGTGCAAGCAGAGGCAATCAGTGATGCCATCAGTGCTACTTCTATCGCTCAAGCGACCAGTGCGATCCGTTCTTTATCTGGTGAATTTTCCAATAAAATCAATGACTTGCTAGAAAACCTAACCACGCTCCGCTTGTATGTAGAGGCCAGTATTGATTTTCCTGACGAGGAGGATGTGGATTTTTTGTCAGATGGTGTAATTGAGTCAAGGATTGATGAAATCTTGAGGAAGCTTGAGTTGATTTTATCAACAGCTGAACAAGGTCAGTTGCTTCGAGACGGTGTCCATGTGGTGCTTGCAGGTAAGCCTAATGCAGGTAAATCTAGCCTGCTTAATCGCTTAGCAGGTACAGAGCGTGCCATCGTAACTGACATCGCAGGCACGACCCGAGATACGCTAGAAGAGCAGTTAAATCTAGATGGGTTGATGGTGCATCTGATAGACACTGCAGGATTAAGGCATACCGAAGATAAGGTAGAGCAGATTGGTATTCGCCGTGCCAAAGAGGCGATTGGTCAAGCAGATGTGCTACTTATGGTGTATGATGTGGTGTTAGAGAGCGATCCTGTTGCGTTGGCTCGCACGCTGTTTAATACAGATGACTTTGATTTGATTGCTAAAAAGTTAATGATGGTTGCTAATAAGTCAGACTTGTTGAATGGCATTCAGATTCCACATGAAACATTGGAAGTTGGCGAATGTATCATTTCTCCAACTTATGTTTCATGTGAAACAGGTGGGGGTATTGATGAGCTTGTGGTTCAGCTAAAGCAAAAAGTAGGATTTCATCCACCGGAAAATAGCTTAATTGCTCGTACCAGACATCTTGACGCTTTAAAGCGTGCCAAAGATCATGTGCTAGATGCTAAGGAGCAATTAACAGTGTTTTTTGCTGGTGAGTTAGTGGCGGAGAGTCTAAGGTTGTCACAGCAGGCATTGGGCGAGATTACCGGTCAAATGACAGCAGATGAATTATTGGGTAGGATTTTTTCAAGTTTTTGTATTGGTAAATAAAAAAAGGTGGGTTTGTGCATTGTCCTTATTGTGGTGTGGTAGATACCAAAGTGATAGATTCTAGGCTTGCTGCAGAGGGTTCTCAGGTGAGACGGCGGCGACAATGTGCTGAATGCGGAGAGCGGTTTACGACTTTTGAGGTGGTTGAGGTGGTTATGCCACGCATCATCAAAGCAAATGGGCGTATTGAACCATACGATCAAAACAAATTGAAGCGTTCCATTTTTCTGCCCCTGCAAAAACGCCCAATCATGACCGAAGAGATTGACGCCACCATCAGCCGTATTGAACAAAAAATACGCAATATGGGAGAGAGGGAGGTGTCTAGTAAGATACTAGGCGAGGTGGTGATGTTGGAGTTGAAATCGTTAGATGATGTTGCTTATGTGCGCTTTGCCAGTATTTATCGAGATTTTCAAGATATTGCTGCATTTCAGGCGGAGCTTGCCAATATCCATGCTGATGTCATAACTAAAAAGTAATGAGATAATACCCGTGAATTTATCAAGTTTACCAATAAATAAAGCAAAAATAGCATTTCATTCAGATGATGTGTATTACATGAATTTGGCAATTGAAGAGGCAAAAAAAGGGCAATTTACTGCCAGACCCAACCCTATAGTTGGCTGTATTCTTGTTAAGAATAACTTAATAATAGGCAGAGGGTTCCATCCACAAACTGGATTGTCTCATGCTGAGGTTTTTGCCTTACAAGATGCTCAAAATTGCGGTGCTGATGTACAAGGAGCGACTGCCTATGTAACGCTTGAGCCGTGCAGTCATACAGGTCGAACGCCACCTTGTGCTGATGCACTTATCCGATCAGGGGTGTCTAAGGTAGTGGTTGCTTGTCTTGATGCTAACCCTTTGGTGTCAGGGAGGGGTGTTTATAGGTTGGAGCAGGCGGGCATTGAGGTTGTTGTGGGTGTTTGTGAGCAGGCTGCCTATGAGCTCAATCGTGGGTTTTTAAAAGCAATGCAAACCGGCAAACCTTATGTCCGCCTAAAGATGGCCATGAGCCTAGATGGTCGGATAGCCATGCAAGATGGTGAATCAAAGTGGATTACAGATGCAGAAGCCAGAGAAGATGTGCAATTACTAAGAGCAAAAAGCGGTGCCATCATCACAGGTTCTGGCACCATCATCGCTGATAATCCTGCTTTGTCGGTGCGATCATCTCGCTTGGGTGTACCAATGGATAACATTGTGCAGCCAAAAGTTGCGATACTTGATAGGCGTGGCAGGTTGCATGCCAACAGCCCCTATCAAGTATTTGACCGTGCAGATACTATGATTTGGCGTGAAGGGCTTGATGAGCTACTTGATGAGTTGGCGATGTCTGAATGCCGTGATGTCTTGGTGGAGGCAGGTGGTGGGTTGGCAGGGGCTTTTATTGCACAAGATTTGGTTGATGAGTTGATTATTTATCAAGCACCTTGCATCTTAGGTAGTGGTGCGAAGGCGGGGTTTGAGTTGACGCTTGAGCGATTCTCAGCACAAAAACGATTTGATTTGGTTGAATATCAAAAAATCGGTCAAGACTTAAAAATAGTACTAAGACGCAGTTAGAATGGGTTTTGGGATTGTATGAAATCTTAAAAATTAAGTTATCCACAGCATAAATTCATTGATTTGATTCAAGGATTCTTTTATTTATATATAAAACATTTGCTGTGGATAACTTTGCATTGATCTATGTTTATTTGGTATTTTTTTATTTAACTTATTGATTTTTATTGATAAATAATTTTGTTTTTTACAAGATTTGTCTTGTGGATAAGTTTTTAATAGAATTTTGTTGTCAATAAAATGTATGTGCTTGCAGTTGGGTTATCCACAGGTTTATGTGTTTAAAATTTGACTTGATTTCTTGGGTTAAGATTGGTAGTGATAAAGAGGGTGGAATGATTAAGGCGGAAAGATGTTTACAGGAATCATAGAAACAACTGGTGTACTAAGTGCTATTACCCCGATAGGTGGAGATGTTCGATTGGTTATTCATGCTCCTAATTTGGATTTTAGCGATGTGAAATTGGGTGATTCTATTGCATCTAATGGCATTTGCTTGACGGTAGTGGCGGTTGATGGCGATAGTTATGCGGTTGATGTTTCACGGGAAACATTGTCCATGACAGCACTAAATGACTGGAAAGTTGGCGACACAGTAAATCTAGAAAAAGCAATGCTTCCAACCACTCGTTTTGGGGGGCATATCGTGGCAGGTCATGTTGATGGTGTGGGCAAAATCGCAAAAATCGCCAAAGATGCTCGCTCAATTTATATAGAGGTTGCTATACCTGCTGAACTTATGAAATATACAGCCGATAAAGGCTCTATCACGGTAGATGGCATTAGCCTGACCACCAACCGCATCAAGCCTGCTGAAAATATTGTCTGCCTAAATATCATTCCGCATACTGCAGACATGACAAATATTGCTCGCCATTGGATGGTGGGTCGAGCGGTGAATATTGAAGTGGATTTGGTGGCGCGCTATCTGGAGCGACTTATTGGCATAAAATCAAATACAACCCAAAGCAACATTACTGAAGAGCTGCTACTTAAAAGCGGGTTTTTTAGGTAGTTTATCAAGTTTTATCATCACTGATAAAGATGTGGTTGCTAAGGTAAGTGATTAAACAACATTATATAAATAAAACATAGATAAAGTATGCTCAAAGGACAGGTATGACCGATAAAAAATTACGCTTGGTGTTTGCAGGAACGCCTGAATTTGCTAAAGTTGCTCTACAGACTTTGCTTGATAACCAAGATGCTCTTAATATTGACATCGTGGCGGTTTATACACAGCCTGACCGCAAGGCAGGTCGTGGACAAAAATTGACCGCAAGCCCTGTTAAACAATTGGCATTATTGCATGATATCCCTGTGGAGCAACCGCAGAGTTTTAGTTTAAAGAGTGAGCAAGGCTTGGTTTCACGTGAAACATTGGCGAGCTATCAGCCTGATGTCATGGTTGTTGCTGCATATGGGTTGATATTACCATTGGGTGTGCTAAATATGCCAACCTATGGTTGCCTAAATATTCATGCTTCGCTACTGCCCAAATGGCGTGGTGCAGCTCCAATTCATCGAGCGATTTTGGCAGGTGATAAGACAACAGGTATTACCATCATGCAGATGGCGTTGGGACTAGATACAGGCGATATGTTGCATAAGGTAGAATGTGCAATCAGCGATATTGACACAACTCAAAGTCTGCATGATAAGTTGGCTGACCTTGGCGGACAGGCGATTGTTTCGGTGCTAAAAAATCTCAAAGATTATCAGCACAACGCCAAAGCTCAAGATGATATGCTTTCTAGCTATGCCGAAAAAATCACCACTGATGAGGGGCGGGTTGATTGGACAAGCTCTGCCGAGCAGATCAATCGCCAGATTCGCAGTTTAAATGCCTATACCTTTATGAATGGCGAACGCATCAAAATTGTTGAGTGTTTGCCCATCAAACATGACCAGACTACCACAGCACCTGTTGGTACAATCGTCAGTGTTGGGCGAAAAGCGATTTTAATCGCTTGTGGGACTGCTGATAATGGTGAACAACATCTGATTAATATTACCAAAATGCAATGGGCGGGGGGTAAGCCATTGACCGCTGAGCAAATTGCAGTGGGCGATAAGTTGCAAGATGGGTGGGTGTTTGATTGAGAATATGCCAAAATTTAAAAAAATAATTCAAAAAAATGATTAAAAGCGATTTATATGAATAAACAACCATCGGTGCGTGCTAATGTTATCGCCACTCTTGAAAAAATCCATCAGGGACAATCGTTGTCATCATTGCTTGATGGGCTATTAAATGCCACTCAAGATAATGAGCGAGGCTTTGCTCATGAGTTATTGTTGGGTACGCTACGCCAGTGGCACGCCATCAGTCGTATTGGTGAAAGTCTAATAAAGATACCGCCCAGCGATGTTAGCATCACTTGTGCGTTGAACATGGGGATTTATGAGCTTATCTACATGAGTACGCCTGCCTATGCGCTCATCAATGAAACTTTAAATGCTGTTAAAGAACTTGACAAGAGTTATGGCGTGGGGTTGATTAATGCCATTTTAAGAAAAGTGGCTACAAGTCCTGAAAAGTTTGCCAAAAAAATCAATAAAAACCACAGTTTACCCAACTGGCTTGCCAAGCAATTAAAGAGCGATTGGGGAGTGTATTATGAGCCAATCGGACAATCTTTGCGTCAGGTAGCCCCTGTATTTTTAAGGGTTAATCCAAAGTATATCACGCTTGATGAGTACGCCAAAAAGTTGGCAGATGCTAGCATTGCTTATGATATCCTGCCTTTGGGGGTTGGTGATGAATGCGTAATTAAACTGGTTGATGGCGTTAGAATCGCTCAGTTACCAAACTTTACTGATGGTTATGTCAGTGTGCAGGATCGTCATGCTCAGTTGTGTGGGCATATCTTGTCAACACTAAACTTGCCTGATGAGTTAAAAGTTTTGGATGCTTGTACTGCTCCTGGTGGTAAGCTAGCACAGCTACTTGAGCTGAGCGGTGTAGGTAAGTTTCATGTGAAACGCATTATTGCTTTGGATAATGACGAAAAACGCCTAAGTAGGGTGCATGACAACCTACATCGCTTATCGCTGACAGATGGTGTTCAGGTCATCTGTGCTGATGGGCGAACCTATCAGAGTGATATACCTTTTGATATGATTGTGCTAGACGCACCATGTACTGCCACAGGGGTAATTCGTAGGCATCCTGATATTGCCCTGCTTAGAGATGAGCAAGATATTGTGCAAACGGTGCAGTTGCAAGCCCAAATCTTAGCCAATTTATGGCAAAACTTAAAGGTTGGTGGCTACCTTTTGTATGTTACTTGCTCGCTGTTAAAAGTTGAAAACGAATACCAATTATCAAACTTTTTAAATGCACACTCAGATGCTAAAGTGGTGGACTTTGATTTAACCTTACTCAATCAGATTAAGCAAAGTGTTGGCTATCAATGTTTGCCTTTTGATAATGATGATGGCGATGGGTTTTATTATGGTTTATTACAAAAAATAGCCGTGTAGCATTATTGTCTTTGTATTTTTTGTGTATAAATTATTACATAAACTGGGCGTGGATTATGCTAAAATTTAGTGATTTATTGTGATGAGATGAGAGAATAATGAAATATATCAGTACTCGTGGGCAGACTGCCCCTATGTCCTTTAGTGATGTACTACTCATGGGGCTTGCACCCGATGGTGGTCTGATGTTGCCTGAATGCTATCCACAGGTTGATCGTGCGACTTTGGATGCTTGGCGACAGTTGTCGTATCCTGAGTTGGCATTAGAAATCATGAGTTTATTTGCCACCGACATTCCTTGTGAAGAGTTGCAGGCACTTATTAACAAGACCTACACCAAAGCGGTGTTTAACAGTGATGATATCACACCTGTTACTCATCTGTATGATGAGCTGTATTTACTTGAGTTATCGAACGGTCCAACCCTTGCTTTTAAGGATATGGCGATGCAGTTTTTGGGCAATGTCTTTGAGTATGTACTGGCAAAAAAAGGTGAACGCCTAACCATCATTGGTGCAACATCGGGCGATACAGGTTCGGCTGCTGAATATGCTTTGCGTGGTAAAGAAAATATTCAGGTATTTATGATGTCTCCGCATGGCAAGATGAGTGCCTTTCAGCGTGCCCAAATGTATAGCCTAGATGATGACAATATCCATAACATTGCCATCGAAGGAATGTTTGATGATTGTCAAGATATCGTCAAGGCACTGCAAGAAGATGCTGATTTTAAGGCAAAATATAGCCTAGGTACGGTTAATTCCATTAACTGGGGTCGTATTCTGGCTCAAATTGTCTATTACTTTAAAGGTTATTTTGGGGCGACGACCAACAATGACGAAACGGTGAGTTTCTGTGTGCCGTCTGGCAACTTTGGCAACATCTGTGCTGGACACATTGCTCGTGAGATGGGTCTGCCGATTGACCGTCTGATTGTGGCGACCAACGAAAATGATGTGTTAAATGAATTTTTTAATACAGGTAATTATGCCCCACGCAAGGCGGATGAGACTTATGTTACATCAAGCCCATCAATGGATATCTCAAAAGCATCAAACTTTGAACGCTTTATCTATCTACTCTTGGGTAAAGATGCTAATCGGGTAAGTCAGCTATTTGGTGATGTGAAGACTGGCAAGGGGTTCGAATTGTCTGAGCATCTGACTGATATTCAAGATAAATTTGGGTTTGTTGCTGGTAAATCTACCCATGCTGACCGCCTGACCACCATTAAGGAGGTGTATGCCAAGGCGGATCGTCTGATTGACCCTCACACTGCAGATGGCGTAAAAGTTGCTCTTGAGCTACAAAAAGCGGGCGAGCGTATTGTTGTTGCTGAGACGGCATTGCCAATTAAGTTTGAAGAGACGATGACTGAGGCATTAGGTCAGGTAACTCTACCAAGACCCATTCATACGGTTGGTTTAGAGGACAAGCCCCAGTTTGTAACAGTACTTGCTAATCGCTCTGAACTGGTTGCTAAAGAAATTGAGCGATTTGTTTTGGCTCGTTGATTATTGATGAGTTGGGGTGAATGATTGGTAAACAGCCATGCTCTTTGGGTTTGGCTGTTTTTTCAAAATGGTTATTTATAAGCATTGTTATTTTTAAAGGGTGGTATGACTTATCAAAATTTAAATAGTCATGAGTCGGTGTTGGCATTATGGTATATTGTCAATACCTCACTGTCGTCTTATTATAAGCTGATTGATGCTTATGATGATGCACACACAGCTTTGCTTGCGACAAAAGAAGCATGGCAGTCGCTATCCATTCATGCTGCTCATCTAAAGCGATTTGAAGACAGTAGTGATGTACTTGCCTTTGTTGGTCGGGTGTATGATGAAGTGTCTCGTGGGGCATATGGACTATTGTTTATGGATGATGACGACTATCCTGAGCAATTACAAACCATCTACGACCCGCCACCTGTGTTATTTTATCGAGGGGGGATTGCACGCCTAACAGATAGGCAGATTGCCATCGTTGGTAGCCGAAATCCGACCGAACATGCCCGAAAAATCACCTTTGATTTGGCACAGTATTTGGTGCAATCTGGTTTTAGTATTACCAGTGGTCTGGCACAGGGTGTGGACCGTGAGGCACATCTGGGGGCACTAAGTCAAGATAAGCTAAAAGGCTGTACCATCGGTGTGATGGGTACAGGCATTGATGTGTGCTACCCAAAAAACCATAATGCTTTGTTTGCTCAAATCATCGCACAAGGTGGTGTGCTGATTACTGAACTTTTACCAAGCACACCTGCCAGCAAACACACCTTTCCACGCCGCAACCGATTGGTAGCAGGTCTGTCATTGGCAACGGTAGTTACCGAAGCTGCCCTACAAAGTGGTTCGCTGATTACTGCACGCCTAACCGCTGAACAAGGTAAACAAGTATTTGCTGTGCCAAGTTATATTGATAATAAGAATGCAGAAGGTTGTCATCATTTGATTCGTGAGGGGGCAACACTGATTTATCATCCTGACCAAATCATTGAAGATGTCTGTGGTGGTATGCCATACAATGCCTTACCCAAATCATTCTCTAAAGGTGTATCAGCTTTTATTGATGCCACGACTGACACCAGTCAAGAAACAGCGGGGCGACAGACGCAGACATCAGCCATCACATCAGAAATACCATCACACTTATCATCACTGATGCAGTGTATAGAACTTACACCTAAAGATTTAGATACTTTGGTTGCACAGACAGGCATGGATATAGGTATGCTATTGGCACAGCTTGTAGAACTAGAACTGCTTGGATTGATTACAAGTGTTGGAGGTCGTTATGGGCGAGTATAGAGTCTTTGAGATGGATGATACCGAGGCGGTGGCAACATTCTTAAAGTCAGGCGGTGTGCTTGCCTATCCAAGCGAGAGTGTGTGGGGGCTTGGTTGCGATGCGTATCATCAGCAGGCGATAGAGCGGATTTTTAGGCTAAAGGTTCGTTCAGAGCATAAAGGTCTGATTGTGCTGACAGATGGTGTGGAGAAGTTGTCGCCTTTGTTGGCGGAATTACCCCAAAAGATGCAAGATATGCTCATGACAGACATAAGGCAACGATACAATTCGTTTGATGTTCGCACTGCCACGCAAGCTCAGACTTGGCTAATGCCTGTGGCAACATCGGCTGGCTTGCCCTGCGTACTGACGGGTGGTTTTGATACTTTGGCGGTGAGGGTAACGCATCACCCTGTACTAGCAGGGATTTGCCAAGCGTTGACTGATGTGAATAATCCTTATGGTTTTTTGGTATCAACCAGCTGTAACTTAAGCGGTCAACCATCTGCCACCACACTACAGGAGGCGATGGCGTATTTTGGGCATCAGGTGGGTTATTTAAACGCAAAGAGTTTGGGTTTTGGTAGTCCTAGTCAGATCGTTGATATTAAGACAGGTAAAATTTTGCGATGATTTAACCGTCACTCCATTTATCAAACATATAATCCATCATTATTGATGGATTTTTTAAATCATTCATGGTGTTGTGTTATTACATTTCTATGATATTAATGATATAATATTTCTATTTTTCTGATATGGAGTTTTTGATGGTAAAAAATGCGTTGCATCTGTCAGTGGGGGCGGTTTTGTTTGGCTGTAGTATGAGTGCGTTCGCTGATGAGGTGTTGCCTATACCGTCCATACCATCTGCACTGCCTGAGGTGCTATTAGATACGCTGGTGGTTGAATTGCCTACAGCAAGGGTGGATGCCACCCCTTTTGGTGGTGCCAAAAAGATAAGTGATGTGGTTGTTAACAAAGAAACACTGCAAACCAAACCCACCACGCTAGGCGATGCTTTAGATGGGGAGCTTGGTATTCATTCCAACCAGTTTGGTGGCGGTGCATCTGCCCCCATCATTCGTGGACAAGAAGGAAAGCGCATTACCATCTTGCAAAATAACGCTGATGTCATCGATATGGCACACCTATCACCTGACCACGCAGTGATGGTGGATACCGCTTTAGCACGGCGTGCTGAGGTGGTGCGTGGGGTTAGTACTTTGTTATATAAGTCTGGCAATTCGGCAGGTGTGGTAAATGTTGTGGATAATAAAATTCCATGCACTCTACCTGCCAAGCCCATTGATGCCGAAGTGAGCGTTCGCTTTAACACAGGCAATAACGAAAAGCTAGTAACGGGTGGATTGACTACCCAGCTTGGCAGTCATTTTGCCTTACATGTTGAGGGGCTACATAAGACTTCGAGCGACTACGCCACGCCTGACTATATTCATCAGAGCTTTGATTCTTTGAAGGATTTGGATAATTATGTAGCCGCTCCCAATCGCCTTGCTAGCTTGAATGCTGAATATGAGGTATTCAAACAGGGTAAAAAACTACACTGGCGTGATGAGAATCACTACATTCGCTCCGATCGGGATTATCTAGAACAAAAAGAGCAGTATGAATCGCATCTAAATGCCGTTAAAGAAACTCGCCTTGATCATCTGCCACACAGCTGGGCAGACTCAAAGTCGGGCAGCGTTGGCATATCTTGGGTGGGTGAGACTGGATTTTTGGGGGCGTCAGTTAGTGAGCGAAAGGATAAGTATGGCTTGCCTGCACATAACCACCTGTACGAAGGTTGTGGTGTGATTTCTACCTTTGATGCCATTCGCACCAAGCCTTACTTGGCAAGATACCCACAGCTCATCAATGCTGATGATATTAACTATATCAATCCACGCCCTGACTGTGGCAAGCACATCCATAATCATAGCGGTTCTCAGCATGGCTCGCATGGTGTGGTTGCGGAACACGAAAAGGTTGGCAACCCATATATTGACTTAACCACTCGCCGTTATGATGTGCGTGGCGAATGGCAGAACCCAACGCCACTCATTAATAAAGTTCGCATCAATGCAGGCGTGGTGGACTATCAGCATGATGAAAAAGAAGGTGGCGCCATCAATACTTCTTTTAAGAATAAAGGCAAGACTGCACGGCTTGAGTTGACGCATCGCCCAACAGACCGCTTTAGTGCTTTTTGGGGTGTGCAATACATCAAACAGGATAACAGCGGACTATCACCGCAGACAAAGTGGCGAAAATTGCCACTACTTACGCACAACACTTTAACCAATCAAAGTTTGTTTGGCGTGGGACAATATAAACTGGGTAATGTTGAGCTAGAATTGGGCGGGCGTACCGAAAAACAGACAGTAGCGATGGACTATGACATTGACTATATCAAAGATAGAATCAAGAATCATCGTCTCGTGGCTCTAAAAGGCGAGGCGTTGGACAAAGCCATCAATGATGCGATTGATACAACCAAACCGCATGAAAGCCATGCCAATTCGTATGGCGTGGGTGTGCATTGGAGATTTTTGCCAAATTATCGTCTGTCTTTTAACGCTTCTTACCAAGAGCGATTACCAAATGCTCAGGAGTTATACACGCATGGTATGCATCTGGCGACAAATTCTTTTGAGATTGGTAATCGCAACTTAACCAAAGAGCAGTCAAAAAGTTATGAATTAAGCCTTGATTTTAAGGGCGAGAAGTTTGATTATCAAGTATCTGGATATCTGTATGACTTTGATAATTATATCTACCTGCACACCATTAACGAATATCTAGGCACTGCCAAAGTTAATCATCCGCTACACCTACGCATCAACCGCTATGATCAGTCGCCAGCCAGATTTTATGGCGTGGAAGCGAAAGTTGGCTATCGATTCTCACCGAATTATTATGGCTCGATTTTTGGGGATTATGTGTATGGTAGGCTACATGATTTAGCACCGATTGTCAGTCGCTATGAGCCAGCAGGATTTTTTGGCAAAGAAATCAAAGAATATACCAAACCCAACGACCGCTACACGCCACGCCTGCCACCGATGCGAGTAGGGGCAAAAGTTGAGGCCGAATTTAATGAAAGCTGGTCGGGGGGTGTTGAATATGTACGAACCTTTAAGCAGACCAAGACTTCAGGTTTTGAAAATGCTACAAAAGGGCATCATCTGCTAAATTTAGGGCTAAATTATCAAGGCAATCAAGGCGATGTGGATTATTCGGTGTTCTTTAAAGCAAATAACCTACTGAATCAAAAAATCTATGCTCACGAGACTTTTTTGCCAAACATTCCACAGATGGGCCGTAATTTTAGCATTGGGGCGACCTTTAAGTTCTAAGGTTGTGGCTAATAAGTTAATTAGCATGAATAAAAAGATGGGTGTGATACCCATCTTTTTATTTTAAAAAACAGCTTAATTAATCTACAGATTGGTTTTGTCATTAAGTGCGTTTGGTAAAAAACTCATAAATGAACAATACGATGATTGCACCAATCACCGACAGCACCAAACCGCCAAATCCACCGTTCGCTTGGATACCAAATGCACTGGCAATAAAGCTACCGACAGCTGCACCAACAATACCTAAAATAATGGTTAAAATCCAACCCATGCTATCAGCACCTGGCTTGATTGCACGAGCTAATAAACCTACCACAAGTCCAGCAATAATTGACCCAATCATCTTTTTCTCCTCAATTTTGTGTTTTAAGATTTTGCAAAACCTTTAAGATTTTTAAAAAATTTTTTACAACCTTGAGATTTATTATACAAGATTATGTGAGCTTGTGCTGTGATCTATAAGATGGATTTGTATAGAGTTTGTGGCTTAAAAAACCATCTTTATCCATAGAGCAACCAAACAGTTATTTTATGTGAATCATTCACCACCCGTATCATCTAGGGGCAGAGACCGACTCAACAATATTTAAATCAAAGCCTGAGACATTAAATTTGGCAGGGCTTGATAGCAGTCGCATATCTTGAACACCCAAGAGTTTTAAAATCTGAGCACCCACACCAATACTGCGGTAAGGCTCTTGGGATTGATGTATGCTACTATTGACTTTGCATTTATCCAAAGCATCACTTAGGTTTAGTGGACTGCCATCGTCAATCCATACAAACACGCCTCGCTCGCTGTTTCCGATTTCTTGTAGGGCTTCACGGATTGTCCAACCTGTCTTACCTGTGGTGTTATCACTTGCACCCAATAGGTCTCGTAGTGGGTTTAGACTGTGTACTCTTACGGTACTAACACCGCTTGATGGGTCGCCTTTGGTGAGAGCAAGGTGAATTTCGTTAGCACCATATTCTTGGAAGCGATGCAAGGTGAATTGTCCAAATTCGCTATCAAAATCCTGTGAATCAATAAGCTCAACTGTCTGCTCATTCGTCATGCGATAGTGAATCAAGTCAGCAATCGTGCCAATCTTTAATCCATGCTCTACCGCAAAGACTTCAAGGTCGGCACGACGAGCCATCTCACCGTCCTCTTTGATGATTTCGCAGATGACCGCAGATGGCTCAAGCCCTGCTAGGCGAGCCAAATCGCAACCTGCTTCGGTATGTCCTGCTCTGTGCAATACACCACCTTTTTTGGCAACGATAGGGAAAATATGTCCCGGACTGACGATGTCGGTTGGCTTGGCATAAGGTGCAATGGCTTTTTGGATTGTCAAAGCACGGTCGGCTGCTGAAATGCCTGTAGTAACCCCTGTGGCAGCCTCAATGGATACAGTAAAGTTGGTGCTAAATTTGGCACCGTTTTTACCGCTCATCAGCCCAAGATTGAGTTGGTTGGCTCGCTCTTCGGTGATGGTTAGGCATACCAAGCCTCGTGCGTGCTTGATCATGAAGTTGATGGCTTCAGGTGTGATGTGGCTTGATGCGATGACAAGATCGCCTTCGTTTTCACGGTCTTCATCATCCATTAAGATGACCATTTTGCCTGCTTTGATGTCTTCGATGATTTCTTGGGCGGTATTTAGAGCCATGAGAATCTGCCTGATTTACTGATGATTTATTAAATATGGGGGTGATCTGGGTTTTATAAAGAGTGATTTGTAGATTTTTGTATTTTGGTTTTTATTGACCAAAAATATAGGGTCGGGTGGCAAACCATGCAACACCAACATTTACCACCATGAGTACTAGCAAGGCAGTAAGTGGCGTTTGCCAATCTTGATAATAATTAAATAGCTTACCAAGCATGAGCGGTCCAAAAAATGCAATGGAATAACCGACTGCTTGCACCATGCCAGAGACATCTCGTGCGGTATCGCTGTCGTGTGTGCGAAGTGAGAACATCATGAGTGATAGTGTAAAAATAGATGCCGCTCCTAGTCCCATTGATAGCGACCACAGATGCAAGTATCTAGGTAGCCAAATTAGACCTGCTACGCCAATCGTGTTCAATACCGCTGCCATCATTGCCACCATACGCACAGGTACACCACGATTAACCAACCAAGTTAATCCGATGATGGTAAAAGGGGCGGCTATTTGAAAGGTCAAAGCAAGCTGAGTGGCATCTTCAAGGATAAGCCCTTTGGCAACGCCAATCATTGGCAAAAAAGTCGCCAAACCGTAAAACAACATTGACTGAATACCCATAAATACCGCCAAAACCCATGCGTTGATATCCTTCCATGCGTTAAATCTTAATTTGTCTTGATTGGTAGCTAAGGTGTTAGGTGGTAATAATGCCGACCTTAATGATGAGTAGCGAGCAATGATGAGCCATACGATGAGCGTTGCCATACCAACGAACGCCCATAGACCCATGCCAATCCGCCAACCAACAGCGTGTGTGATGGGCAGTACCGCCCATGCGATAATCCCCGCAAACACTGACATACATAGGCTAAGTAGCCCTGTCATTAAGGCGATGTGATTTGGGGCGTGTTTTTTGATGATGGGAGCACCAAGTGTATTAACAAAACCAATGGCAATCGCCATCATCGCCGTTCCCATGAAAAATAGCGATGACTCATCAAGCACACGCACAAGAAGGCTTAGGGTAATCAGCCCAATCATTGATACTAGTGTCATCTCAAGACCAAATCGCTTGGCGATATAAGGTGATAGCAGTGAGCCTAAGGCAAATGCAGGCATTGGTAAAGCTCCAAGCCAACCAATCATGTCGTCATTAAGCCCTAAAGCATCTTTTAAGATGGGTGCAACCGAGCCTAGCATCACGATGGGTGCTCGCATATTGATGGCGAGCAGTACCAATGCTATGGCAAGAAAGGCGATGGGAATGGCTTTGGCTGATGATGGCTTTGGCTGTTGTTTCACGTGAAACAATCCTTGTGGCTGCTGAATAAAACGAACTTTATATGCGTGTTTGGCGATAAAGTATCTGGTACATATTTAGTTGTATGGGTGTTATTTGTTGGGTTGGTATTATTCTATCACATATTGAGCGTGCTGGTGTTGGGAGGTTGTGATTGTAAGCCAAACACCCAAATGACTAAATTGTCTTATTGGGTCTTTACGCTTGCCCTTTTAGCCACTTGATAAAAGCAAAACTTGCCTGCTCTTTTTGGTTATCCGCAAATTGATAAAAGCATTTACCCATAAGGTGATCGGGTAGATACTGCTGTGGATAATAATGATTGGTATAATCATGCGGATAAACATAGTCAATGCCGTAACCTGCTTTTTTCATCAGTTCGGTTACGCCATTTCTAAGGTGAAGTGGTACAGGCGAACTGTCGTTTTTGACGAAGGCAAGGGCTTCATTCATTGCTTTATAGGTGCTGTTGGACTTAGGCGAGGTGGCAAGATAAACGGCTACTTGGGCAAGAATGATTCTTGACTCTGGCATACCAATAGACCGCACTGAACGCAAGGCGGTATCAGCAAGCAGTAAGGCATTGGGATTGGCAAGCCCGATGTCTTCAGAAGCTAAAATGACCAAACGGCGAGCAATAAATGCAGGGTCTTCGCCAGCACTTAGCATCCGAGCAAGCCAATAGATACTAGCATCCGCATCCGAACCACGCACCGATTTGATGAAGGCGGAGATGATATCATAGTGTATATCGCCTGCTCTGTCATAGCGAGGTAGCACGGTTTGGGCGATATTTTGTAGTAGGGTATCGTCTATGATTAGTTGGTTGTTGTCCGAGTTTTGACAAGCGATTTCTAATAAATTTAATACCTTACGAGCATCTCCATTAGCAAGATATGCGATGTCTGCAAGGTTGCCTTGCACCGTGAAGTGTTTTAGCACCTTATCAATCGCTAACGCTCTTTGTAGCACCTTGACCAGTTCGTCTGCTGTCAGTGGCTCTAAATGATAAACCTGACAACGAGACAGCAGGGCATTATTGATACTAAAAGACGGGTTTTCAGTGGTTGCACCGATGAGTGTGATTTTGCCAGACTCTACCGCTCCAAGCAGGGCGTCTTGTTGGGATTTGTTAAAGCGATGAATTTCGTCAATAAAAAGCACAGGTGAGCCAAAATCTAGACCGCCAACTGTACTTTTATCACTGTCTATTAGTTCACGAAGTTCTTTGACGGTCAAATCAA
This sequence comes from Moraxella sp. E33BD, assembly GCF_041807865.1. Lineage (NCBI taxonomy): Bacteria > Pseudomonadati > Pseudomonadota > Gammaproteobacteria > Moraxellales > Moraxellaceae > Moraxella > Moraxella sp. E33BD. Next base: position 49,125 of record NZ_JBGTZD010000012.1, read on the forward strand.
GAGCGGATAGTAAATGAAATTCACGCCCAATCGCATTGGCAAGCAGTCTTGCTAAGGTTGTCTTGCCAATGCCAGCCTCACCATACAAAATCAAGCTTGGTAGATGGCGGTTTTTGACCATTTGGGCAATGGGGGCATTCTCGCCCAGTAGGTGCGTTTGACCGACAATGTCGGCGAGCGAGCGTGGGCGAACTCGCTCGGCAAGGGGGGTGGTGGGGGTGCTTGTCATGAAATTTGTCTTATTTTAGGGGAAGATGGCAAAGGGGTTGCTGGTGGTTTTTTCTTTTGGTAAGGGGGTGCTGTCATAGATGGTTTTATTACCATATAGGCTAATGTGGGCACGATAAGTCTTATCCATGTCCAAAGGTGGGATAAAGCCGTAATCTAGAGGAATGAGCAAGGAGAGTTTTGAGCCTTTAAGAAGATGAATACCGTTATCAAGGCAGGTTAACTGGGGGCGAATATGGGTTTCTTTTGGGTTGTCGTCGTTGATTAAGGTGATGCCGATAGAATCTTTGCAGCTGCGAATGTTTAGGGGTTCTTGGTCGGCAAAGATGATGAGTTGGAGTGTCTGATTGGGCAAAGAGCGAGCGGTAACATGGCTGGGTGATGTGGCGGGTTGAACTTGCACTGACGGCATGATGTCGCTGATGGTGGTTTTTGGGGTATTGGTTGGCGATTGGCAGGCGGTTAAAGCCAATAGCAGGGCTAGGGCGGCATGGATTTTCATGGTTTTTGATAATTATAGTTGAGCTTAAAAAATAATAGCACAGAATACTATTTTTGCAAACTCACCAAAGCAACCCATGATTGTCAAGCAATCAGTTCAGTTGCCGCACGGTCAAAATCTGTAGAGCACGACCAAATGGACCAAGCTCGTCATGCAAAATACTGCTGGTCAACCCTACGCCACTCTCCCCAATCTGCTGAACGGTCTCAAGCCCAAGCCATCGCCCAACAGGGGTGCGATGCAGGTGAATTTGTAGGTCAATGCTGGGGAAAATCCACGACTTATCTTGGGTTCTGGCAGCAATCCCATTGGCGGTATCCACCATGCCAATCAAATGCACAAAATCCGATGTTGCCTCGCCTAAGACCATCTGAATATCGGTGTCTAGCCATACCACACTTTTACCTGCTCTATGCTGTGCTGACTTTGCTTGTAGGCTTTGAATGTAGCCGCCGCCCCATATTTGTAGACCTTGCCAAGTGGGCAGGTTGCTTGGGTCTTGGATGGCGTCTTCAAGCCCTGCGATGCTGCGGGTGTCGCTTTTGGCAAGTCGCCATGCACGCATGATGAGGCTTACTCGCTCACGCCCATCGCCATCAATGGTAGATAAGGTGCTTTCAATCAGCTCAATGGTGCGTCCTATGCGGATAAAGTGAGTGCGTATGATGGTCTCCCCCAAATAAATCACACCCAAAATATCCAGACTAAGACGAGCAATCATCAAATCATCTCTTGGGCAAAACTGCTCAAGCTCATGTGCCAAAAGCCCTGTGGCAACTGCCATGTGCTGCTCAAAGTCATTCCAAGCCCCTTGTGCGTGCTTGGTGGATTGATAATGGCTGATGGTCGTATCATTGTCATGGTGACGACTGAGGCGAGTGTAGTAGGCGTTCATGATGACCTCTTTTAACTAGTGGCAATTTGCCAGATAGGCGTTGGTAAATTTTGAGCCATTGGGGCGAGCTAATTTTTGACATATGGCATGACTGGCTTGTACCAGTTTATCAATGTCAATGCCTGTAGATAGCCCCAAGCCTGTCATCAGATAGTGTACATCTTCGGTAGCGACATTACCAGATGCTCCCTTGGCATAAGGGCAACCACCCAAACCACCAACAGAGGCATCAAAGATGGCAATGCCTTGTTCAAGCGATTCATAAATATTGGCAATCGCCATACCATAGGTGTCATGAAAATGCCCTGCTAATATGCTAATATCAAGCTCATCACGGCACGCTTGCCAAAGTCGTCTTACCTGATTGGGCGTGGCTGTGCCGATGGTCTCTCCCAAAGAAATCTCGTAGCACCCCATATCATACAGACGGCGTGCGATGCTGGCGACTTTAGTGGGGTCAATCGCTCCTTCATAAGGACAATCCACCACACAAGAGACATAGCCTCGCACCTTAACATCATGTTCTTGGGCTAAGGATATGATGTCTAAGATTCGCTCAAAACTCTCATCAATCGTGCAATTAGTATTTTTTTTAGTAAAAGACTCACTGGCAGCGGTAAAGACAGCAACCTCTTGGCAGCCCACCGCTAACGCATCTTTGATGCCCTGAGTGTTGGGAGTTAAAAGAGAAAAACTGATGTCTGTATCTTTGGGTAGCTGACGATATACTTCGGTGCTTGATGCCATTTGAGGAACCCATTTTGGCGATACACACGAGCCTGCCTCAATGAATTTTAAATTTGCCGCCATTAGGTCATGAATAAGCGTCAGCTTATCATCAACGCTAAGTGGGGTTTTTTCGTTTTGTAATCCATCTCTTGCACCGACTTCAACGATTTTTATGTGGGTCATAATGCCATCCTTGATACATTGGGTTGATGTGTGTGCTGTATCTTAAACACAGCACGCTTAGTCATTATTGTTTTGCCTCAAAAGATACCAGCTCATCGCCTGCTTTGACTTGGTCGCCAGTTTTATAATAGCACTCTTGTACGATGCCGTCATCGGGGGCTTTGATGGTATAAATAATTTTCATCGCTTCCATCGTGAGCAGTACCTCATCTTTGGCGACCGCTTGCCCTGCTTGAACGCAGACATCAACGATGATACCTGGCATGGGGGCGGTTAGTCCGCCTTGTGCTTCACTATCGTTTTGACCACAGCCAATCTTGGGTAGAGCGAACGGTACGGCATTAATCCCATATGTATTGTCATACAGAGTAAGAGTATCTTTACTGTGATTAAAAGATACTTTTTGATGATGACCGTCTAAGGTGATGCTGGCGGTATTGGCATCCAATAATTCACCATTCACGACAAAGGTGCGTTGATGATGATTCGCCAGCCACCGCTTGCCATCATTATGCCATGAGACGACATACTCCTGGTCTTGATATTTTAGATGAATGCGATGACAGGTGGTGGTATTTGGTCGCCACAATGGGTGCATCTGCCATATATTGCCTTGACCAATCTGCTTCATCAGCTTAATGAATGATGCTTTAATCACCAGCTCATCAGTGATGTTAATGACAGGATTGAGTAGAAAATCTTCTTCTTTGTTGATAAGATTGGTGTCTAACTGTATGTTTTTAAAGCGTTCAGATTGTAAGATGCGTCCTAAAAAGGCGATGTTGTTCCCCAGTCCGTCAATATGCGTCTGACTAAGTGCATGATACAGCTTTCCAATCGCCTCATCACGATTTTTCCCCCAAACAATCAACTTGGCAATCATGGGGTCATAAAAAGTGGTGATTTCATCACCCAAGGTGATGCCGCTATCAATGCGAATGCCATCGCTACTGCTTGGGTAGGTTAGATGGGTAATTTTACCAGTGGCGGGCAGATAGCCTTGCTCTGGAATTTCAGCATAGATGCGAGCCTCGATGGCATGACCTTGTGCCATTAGCTCATCTTGAGTTTTTGGTAGTGCTTCCCCATCGGCAATTCTTAGCTGCCACTCAACCAAATCAACCCCAGTAATCATCTCGGTAACAGGATGTTCTACCTGTAGCCGAGTGTTCATCTCCATAAAATAAGCAGTGCCATCTTGTTCAACAATAAACTCAACCGTACCAGCACCCACATAGCCGACCGCTTTGGCGGCATTGATGGCGGCAGTACGCATCTGTTGTAGCTTGTCTTCGCTGATGTTTGGAGCGGGAGCCTCTTCGATGACTTTTTGATGTCTTCTTTGCACCGAGCAGTCTCGCTCAAACAGATGTACGACATTGCCAAAAGTATCGCCAAAAATCTGCACTTCAACATGACGAGGATTGACGATGTAGCGTTCGATGAGCACATCATCATTACCAAAGCTTGACAGTGCCTCTTGTTTACAGGATTTTAACTGGGTAAGAAAATTGGCTTCATGCTCTACCAAGCTCATGCCCTTACCCCCACCACCAGCACTTGCCTTAATGAGAACAGGGTAGCCGATTTTGTCAGCTTGTGCCTTTAAAAAATCAGGGTCTTGATTATTGCCATGATAACCAGGGGTTAAAGGCACGCCAGCTTTTTCCATGAGAGCCTTTGAGGTTGCTTTTAATCCCATGGCAAGAATGGCTTCAACAGGTGGTCCGATAAATACAATGCCGTTATCATGACAGGCTTTGGCAAATTGGTCATTCTCGGACAAAAACCCATAACCAGGATGAATGGCACTAGCACCTGTTTGCTTGGCGGCATTGATGATTTTGTCGATTTGCAGGTAGCTTTGGGTAGCAGGCGAGGCACCGATATGAACCGCTTCATCCGCAAGTAGTGTGTGCTCAGCGTCCGAATCTGCGTCCGAATAGACAGCGACAGTGGCAACCCCCAGCTTTCGACAAGTTTTGATGACTCGACAGGCAATTTCACCACGATTGGCAATGAGTATTTTATGAAACATGATATGGTCCTTTTGTAGAGTTGTTATTTTATCTAAGTGGGTGTTTGTTTGCTCAAAAAAGCACCTAAGCCTGATTTGGCTTCATCGCCTGTGCGAATCTTGGCGATGTGATTGGCGGTCTTTTGTAGTAGTTCATCATCAATGTCGGCATGAGCGACCATGTCGATGAGTTCTTTGGAGGCGTGCTGTGCTTTTGGAGCACCCTTTAAAATGTTATCGATAAGATCATCAATCAAAGCATCCAAACCCATCTCGTCATCAGTAACTTCATGCACCAGTCCTATGGCATGGGCTTGCTTAGCATCGATGCGTTCGGCGGTTAAAAAATAACGACCAGCTTGTCTTGCACCGATGGCTTTGATGACATAAGGACTGATGGTGCTTGGAGACAGCCCTAAGCGAACCTCTGAGGTGGCAAATTTGGCAGCACTACTGGCAACACAAATATCACACGCTGACGCAAGCCCCATACCACCGCCCAATGCCGCCCCATGAACACGGGCGATGGTTGGCTTAGTCAAGGTGGCGATACGATGAAGCATCTTGGCAAGTTTTAGAGCATCTTGGCTGTTGGTATTAAAATCCGCTTCACCCATTTGCTTCATCCAAGTTAAATCCGCCCCTGCTGAAAAACTTTTGCCACGCCCACCCAGCACAACGACACGCACATCATCACGCCCATCAAGCTCATCAAAGCAGGCGTGCAGTTCGGCGATGACGGTCGCATTAAAGGCGTTATGCACATCAGGTCGGTTTAGCCAAACATGGGCGATTTGGTCGTGAATGGTGCATTCTAAGGTATCAAAATTCATGGTATTGTCCTTTTTATCTGTCGTCTAAATGTTGCATTGCATACCAAATTACATTCTAAATACCCCAAAGCCCATATCATCAATCGGTGCATTCATGGCGATGGCAAAGCTAAGACCGAGAATATGGCGACTTTGAGCAGGATCGATGACACCATCGTCCCATAGGCGTGCCGAAGCGTAGTAGGGATGCCCTTGTCTTTCATATTGTTCACGAATGGGTGCTTTAAAGTTGTTTTCTTCATCAATAGACCAAGACTGACCAGCTTTTTCAATTTGTTCACGCTTGATGGTCGATAGCACACTTGCTGCCTGTTCACCACCCATGACAGAAATGCGAGAGTTTGGCCAGGTCCACATAAATCGTGGTGAGTACGCACGACCACACATACCGTAGTTGCCTGCCCCAAATGAACCGCCAATCACTAGGGTGATTTTGGGTACATTGGCAGTAGCCACCGCCATGACAAGTTTGGCTCCATGTTTGGCGATGCCTTCGTTTTCGTATTTTTGCCCCACCATAAAGCCTGTGATGTTTTGTAGAAATAATAATGGGACTTTGCGTTGGCAACACAGTTCAATAAAGTGAGCACCTTTTTGGGCAGATTCTGAAAACAAGATGCCATTGTTGGCGATGATGCCGATTTTTTGACCATAAATTTGGGCAAATCCCGTAACCAAAGTTGTGCCAAATCTTGCCTTAAATTCATCAAAGCGTGAGCCATCGACCAATCTTGCAATAACCTCTCTGATGTCAAAAGGGGTTTTGGCATCGGCAGGAACGATGCCATACAGCTCATCTTGAGAAAAATTCGGCTCCTCAAACTCATTCTTAAGGGTTTGTTTTGGCTGATTCAGATTGCTTACGATGCTACGAGCAATCATGAGGGCATGTTCATCATTTTCTGCCAAATGGTCTGCCACGCCTGATAGTCGAGTATGTACATCACCACCACCCAAATCTTCGCTGGACACCACCTCGCCTGTGGCTGCCTTGACCAATGGCGGCCCACCCAAAAAGATAGTACCTTGATTGCGTACGATGATGGTTTCATCGCTCATGGCAGGCACATAAGCACCTCCTGCAGTACAGCTACCCATCACCACCGCAATTTGTGGAATGCCTGCTTTTGACATCTGTGCTTGATTATAAAAAATCCGCCCAAAATGCTCTTTATCGGGAAAAACTTGGTCTTGTAATGGCAAAAAAGCACCGCCAGAATCCACCAAATAAATACAAGGCAGGCGATTTTCTTTGGCAATTTCTTGGGCTCTTAAGTGTTTTTTGACAGTCAAAGGATAATAAGTACCACCCTTGACCGTCGCATCATTGGCGACAATCATACACATGACACCACTGACCATGCCGACCCCTGCCACCACACCAGCACAAGGAATGTCGTCTTCATAGACCCCTAAGGCAGCAAATTGCCCAATCTCCAAAAATGCAGAACCTGTATCAAGAAGAGTGTTGATGCGTTCACGAGCAAGTAGCTTGCCTCTGGCGGTGTGTTTGGCTCGGGCTTGTTCATGTCCCCCAAGACAGATGCGAGTCGCTTGTTGGTTTAAGTCTTCTACGAGCGACAGCATGGCGGCTTGATTGGTTTGAAACGCATCGCTACGGATATTGATTTTACTGGTCAATGTATTAAAATCGGCGGTCATAATCTGTCCTTGTTTTAGTTTTTGGTTGGGATTTTGCCTGTATTGAATTGTCCGCTTGATGCTTATTTGGTTTCGTTGAATAGTTCACGACCAATCAGCATACGGCGAATCTCTGATGTGCCTGCACCGATTTCGTACAGTTTGGCATCTCGCCACAGTCTGCCTGCGGGAAACTCATTGATATAACCGTTGCCACCTAGCGTCTGAATGGTTTCGCCTGCCAGCCATGTGGCTTTTTCGGCGGCATACAGTATTGCACTGGCACAGTCTTTTCTTAGACTTCTGTCGTGATTTGATTTATCACAAGCACTACCGACTGCATAGACTAAAGCTTTGCAGGCGAGCATGGTAGAGTACATGTCAGCGATTTTGCCTTGCATGAGTTGAAACTCGCCAATCGCTTGCCCAAACTGCGTGCGTTCATGCACATAAGGCATCGCCAAATCCATACAAGCATCCATGATGCCCAAAGGACCGCCACTAAGTACAGCTCGCTCGTAGTCCAATCCGCTCATCAGTACTTTTACACCATTGCCCACACCGCCAAGCACATTTTCCTCTGGGATTTCAACATCATCAAAGAAGATGGGATAAGTGTTTGAGCCACGCATACCCAGCTTATCAAGGTGTGTGCCATGACTAAAACCTTTCATGCCTTTTTCTACCAAAAATGCCGTGATGCCCTTAGCACCTGCACTTGGGTCGGTCTTGGCATAGACGACCATCACATCAGCATCACCACCATTGGTAATCCACATCTTTGAACCGTTTAGAATAAATCGATCGCCTTTTTGTTCGGCTTTTAGTCTCATGCTGACCACATCAGAGCCAGCATTCGGCTCACTCATTGCCAATGCACCGATAAAATCACCGCTGATGAGCTTGGGTAAAAAACGCTCTTTTTGTGTTTGATTGCCGTTTAGGTTGATTTGATTGACACATAGATTGGAGTGAGCTCCATAGGATAGCCCGATAGAAGCAGAAGCACGAGAGATTTCTTGCATGACCAGAATGTGGGCTAGGTATCCCAAGTTGGCACCGCCAAATTCTTCGGAGACGGTCATGCCAAGTAGCCCCATCTCGCCAAACTTTTTCCAAAGATGGTTGGGAAATTGATTGTTCTTGTCCGTCTGTTCAGCGAGTGGAGCAACCTCTTTTTGGCAGAATTTGCGTACCTCATCTTGTACTGCCAATAAAGTTTCATCGATGCCGAAAGTTAGATTGCTTAGATTCATGGTGTCGTCCTTGTGTAAATGCCTAAACAAAGAATGGCTTGTGTTAAAATATTTGACTTGCCAGCAAAAACCAAACAAGGTAAATCAACCCTTATGAGGTTGGTTTTGGTGGTTGGGAATAATGTAGCATAATATTTTTAATAAAAAAAGTGAATTTTATTAAAAAAATGATTGACAATTCATTTTTAAATGAGAGAGAATAAAAGCATGAGTTATAAGCGTTCTGTTTTGATGCAAGAGCGACTTCGCCAAAACCGTGAAGCCATCTTGCAGGCGGCTAAGCAACTGATTACCCAAGGCGGTATCAAAGAAGCCCAAATTCAGACCATTGCTGAGATGGCAGGGGTATCTAATGGGCTGGTGTATCGATATTTTGATAATAAAAATCACATTATCATCGAGGTTCTGTCAGCTGCCATACAAGCAGAAATTGCGATTTTAATGCAGATTGCCAAACAAGACTCGCCAGCTTCCGATAAGTTACAGCGAGCGGTGAGAACTTTCGTCAAGCGTGCATTAAACAGCCCAAAACTTGCCTATTCTTTGATGCTTGAGCCTGCTGATGCACCAGTAGAAGAGGCACGCTTTAAAAGTAAGCAAATCGTCAAAGAGGTCGTAGAAGGTATCCTACAAGAAGGCAAAAACCAAGGCGTATTTGCTGCTATGGATATCGGCACGACCGCCCAATGTATCGTTGGTGCGATGACATTTGCGGTGATTGAACCTTTAAGCCTAAATCCGCAAGCGATGAACAAGGATGAGTTTGCCAAAGCGGTCGCTGATTTTTGTTTAAAAGCGGTACAAAGTTAAGCAGGTCTTGCTTGTTTAGCTTAGAAGCGACATGAAGTTGCTTATCTTGTCGTCAAGGCGGATTTATCATGATTCAAGGAGAGTATCATGTACCAAAAATTAAGCTATCTTTCAGGCATCAGCGACAAGCCGCTGATTGGTTTGACGATTGGCGAGATGTTCGACCGTGCTTGCATCAAGTACGCTGATAAAGAAGCGGTAGTCAGCATTCATCAAGACTGCCGGCTCACTTATCAACAGCTATCCGAGCAGGTAAATGCTTTTGCAGCATCGCTGCTTGAGTTGGGTTTTGATACAGGTGATCGCTTGGGTATTTGGGCGTTAAATAGCATCGAGTGGGTCATTACGCAGTATGCGTGCTTTAAGATCGGGGTAATTTTGGTCAATCTAAACCCCGCCTACAAAGCCAAAGAATTGGAATATGTACTCAATAAAGTTGAATGTCGTGGTATTGTTATTGCAGATTCCTTTAAGACCTCAGACTATCATGCCATGCTTGCCAGCATTGCCCCTGAGCTTGAAAGCAACCATAGTAAACTGCTTGTCTCTCATAACCTACCACACCTAAAAGTCGTGATTAAAGCCAGCGACGAAGAGCATGATGGTGTTTATCGTTTTAATGATTTATTAACACCGCCAACACTCGCCCAAAAGCAGCACATCGAATATATCGCCCAAAGGCTACAGTTTGATGATGTGGTCAATATCCAATTCACCTCAGGCACCACAGGCAACCCAAAAGGCACGATGCTCACCCATCATAATATCCTAAATAATGGCTATTTTGTTGGTGAGGGCATCAAACTTACCGAAGATGACAGAATCTGTGTGGCTGTGCCACTATTTCACTGCTTTGGCATGGTCATGGGTAATCTTGCTGCCATGACGCATGGGGCGACAGTCATTTATCCTGATTTTGCCTACAACCCAACCCAAACCTTACAAGCGGTGCATAATGAGCGTTGTACAGCATTATATGGTGTGCCATCGATGTTCATTACCATGCTAGAAGATAAGCGGTTTGATGAATTTGATTTATCAAGTTTACGGACGGGCATCATGGCGGGTTCTCCTTGCCCTCGTGAAATCATGCAAAGGGTCATCGACCGTATGCACATGAGCGAGATTACCATTTGCTACGGTATGACAGAAACCTCACCCGTCTCCATGCAAAGCCATGTTGATGACCCGATTGATAAGCGAGTCAGCACAGTTGGTCAAATCCACCCACATTTGGAAGTAAAAATTGTTGATGAGGACGGTAAAATTACCCCCGTGGGTGTGTCTGGCGAGCTATGTACTCGAGGCTATTCGGTGATGGCAGGCTACTGGGGTGAGCCTGATAAAACCAAAGAAGTGGTCGATAAGCATGGTTGGATGCATACAGGAGACATCGCCGAGATGGACGAAGACGGCTTTGTCAAAATCAAAGGTCGTATCAAAGATGTGGTGATTCGTGGTGGAGAGAATCTGTTCCCTAAAGAGATTGAAGATTTGATATTTCAGCATCCTGCCGTGCTGAGTGTGCAGGTTGTCGGCTTGCCTGATAAACGCTATGGTGAGGAGCTGTGTGCTTGTATCATTTTGAATGACGGGGCGGCTTGTTGTGAAGATGACATTCGAGAATTCTGTCGCACCCAAGTCTCACATCACAAAGTACCTCGCTATGTCAGCTTTGTCAATGAGTTTCCGATGACCGCTTCTGGCAAGCCCCAGAAGTTTAAACTCCAAGAGCTGATGCGAGTGGAATTTAATCTGACGGGCAATATTTTTGAGTGATTAGAGGGCTGATATGTAAACAAAAAGGCAGGCGATGAGCTTGCCTTTTTTTGTGTCTAATGGGTGTTGCAAAATGATAAAGAGTAGATAAATTAGGCTTTATGGATGATATTTTCACATTTTCCTAGATAAATATGCTCAGCGATTTTGCCTTGTTGCTCGATATTATAATCCCAAAAGCTCTTGGATTCATCAAAGACATAGTGATAGGGGTTGTATTTTTTAAACGAAAGATAATACAGACTTTGTAACCACGCCCCACGCAGTAGCACATTATAGCCGTGCTGATATTGCATGATATGCGTCATCTCGTGGATAAAAATTTGTTGATATGGTTTATCTGCTACTGAAAAGTCCGCCTTATAATGCTTATCAGGCACAAAAATAAAGCCATTGGGGGCAATGAATACCTCGTCAGACTGCCAAGGAATATAAGGGTATTTGATGATTTTGACCTTATCATAATCAATCAAATCGCCAAACACGGATTGAGCCAGCGTAATTTCTCCTGTTGTTAAATGACGCATGACAATGCGATCTTTTTTGTGTTTGATGAAATGATAAGGTATGCGAAATTTCATGAGTAGTAGCCAAGTCTATCTATCAGCCAAGCCCCACACCTGACAACTCTCGTGCCAGTCGCCCTGCTGAGTTATCAGTTAGCCCGCCCATAAAATCTAGCACCTTCATGTAGCCATCATACAGTGTGTCGGTATCTTTGATGGGGGTGTCTTTTAATAGTTCTAGGGCAAGGCGATGTTTGGTGGTGGTTGTTTTACCTGTTAGTTTGGCATGAACTGCAGGAACAAGTAAATCTAGTATCTGCCCCAAACAGCCGAAACTGGCTATTTCGGTAACAAGTTTGCTATGATGATTAAAGATTTGATTTTTGGCAAGGTTTTTGGCGTTTTGTAGGGTTTGCTTAACCGAATCATCACAGACGGCAAGCAAGTCTTTTTGGTCAAACTCTCCTGCGAGTAGTGCATCGTGATGCTCAAAGAACCGCTTGGCGACCTCATGTGTGGCATTGCCGATGGCACGCCCACGCATGACACCAATGCGTTGTCTTTTGTCGTTGATGTTTTTGTAGTTTTCAAAATCTGCCCCCAAAATTGGTCGCATGACATTGGAAAATTCATCAAAGCTAATCAGCTCAAGCTCTACGGCATCCTCAAGGTCTAATAAGGCATAACAGATGTCATCGGCCGCTTCCATCAGATAGGATAGGGGGTGTCTTGCCCATCTATCCACACCCAAAGGGGGTAGTCCAAGTCGCTCGGCAGTCATACGCATGAGTGGCAACTCGCTTTGATAAATATTAAATTTGCCATCGCCATACTCACTACCCCAAGGGTATTTTAATAGTGTACCTAAGCTGGCACAGGTCAGACGCATACCGCCTGCATGAGCGTACATCTCGGTGCGTGCTACGATGCGTAGGCTGTGAGCATTGCCCTCATAGGTGGTTAGGTCGGTTTTTTGTGGTGGGCTAAGTGATTGTAAATATTCATCATTTTGGCAGAACCATTCTCGGAGTGCGTCCTCGCCTGTATGCCCAAATGGTGGATTGCCCAAGTCATGTGCCAGACACGCCACCTGTACGAGCGTGCCAATGTCGCTAGGTGAGATGTGGTCGGGTAATAGCTTTCGTTGGTGAAGTCCTAGTCCAACACTATTGCCCAGACTACGCCCAACACTTGCCACCTCAACGCTATGCGTTAGGCGGTTGTGCGTATGATCAGACTTGGCGAAAGGGTGAACTTGGGTTTTACGCCCTAATTTACGAAAGCTTGACGAGAATACCACTCGGTCATAGTCGGCATGAAAATCGCTGCGTACGCCATCGTTTGGCGTATGGCTTGGAGTTAGGATAATGATGCCGTCATCTGGCCTTGGGCGGTCGGTGGAGAGTAGGTCTGCCCAGTTCATGTGCGTCCTTTTGGTTTAGCTGTCTTTGACCGCCATCGTGATGGTATAGGTCTTGCCTTGTTTGATTTTGTCTGAGTTGCCAAACACTTCTGTAAATGAACGCTTCATAAAGTCTCTTAGTCCATTGATGGTAACAACATAAAAGCGTCCACCCATTTCCATTCGCTCATAAGCGTCTAGTAGGTAAAGGTAGTGTTGTTCTTTGCTGGCTTTGGCGGGTAAGTTGCTCATCACAAGGCTAAAAGTGCGTCCCTGTGGCACATGGGCAAAGCCATTTGAGAGCATAACTTCGGTGTTGGTCAGTCCATTTTTTTGGCAATTTAGGCGAGCGTATTCTACCGCCACAAAATCTTTATCAATGAGTAAGTGCTGACCTTCTGGGCATTCACGAGCGGCTGTCATGCCCAAGACGCCATAGCCACAGCCTAAGTCGATGGAGCTGTCATCGGCTTTAAAATCAATATAATCAAGCAGCATCAGACTGCCATCATCAAGCCGTTCGGGACTAAAGATGCCCCAAGTGCTACGAAAGTTAAAAGGCTTGCCAAGCACATCTTGGCTAAAATTAATGTCAGTTCGCCACAGTTTTGCTCGTTGTTGTAGTTCGGCTAGGGTGGTGGTCATGGCTCTTTTACTCTTTTTTAATCGTCTAAAAAGTGCTATGATACAACAACTGTATCAATCTGACAATTTTTATCAAAAAATATAAAAATTGTCATAAAAATCAAAAATTTATAAAAAAATATGGTATAATATCATGACGGCTAAACCAACCAACCTAACCACCACAGAACAGGCTTTTTTAAGCGAGCTGGACGCTAAGCTGTGGAAGTCTGCCGAGACGCTCCGCTCCAACATGGACGCTGCCAATTATAAGCATGTCGTACTGGGGCTGATTTTTTTAAAATACATCTCCGACTCTTTCGCCGCCCAGCAGGACAAAATCATCAGCGAGCTTGGCAATCCTGATAGCGAGTTTTATTATCCCCAAGACGACCTAAGCGATGACGAATACCAAGCCATCATCAAAGATGAGCTAGAAATCACCGATTACTACACCAAGGACAATGTATTTTGGGTGGATAAATCCGCCCGATGGGACAACATCAAAAAAGTCGTCAATCTGCCCAAAGGCACCGAGCTAGAATGGGGCGGTAAGTTCGGCGGTGTCGCCCAGCTGATTGATACCGCCTTTGACAACATCGAGCGAGACAATCCCAGACTAAAAGGCGTGATTAATCGCATCTCGTCCTACCAAGTCGATGAGACCAAGCTCATCGGACTCATCAACCTGTTCTCCGACACCAGCTTTACTCGCCCCACCTATGACGGACAGCCAGTCGCCCTGCTTGCCAAGGACATCTTGGGTCATGTCTATGAGTATTTTTTGGGACAGTTTGCCTTAGCCGAGGGCAAAAAAGGCGGTCAATACTTCACACCAAAATCCATCGTAACACTCATCATCGAGATGCTCGAGCCGTATTCAGGGCGTATCTACGACCCTGCGATGGGGTCTGGTGGTTTCTTTGTGCAAACCGAGAAATTCATCAGGCAGCACCAAGGCAGCTGCAATGACATCTCCATCTACGGTCAAGAGTCCAACCCCACCACCTACAAGCTCGCCTGCATGAACATGGCAATCCGTGGTCTGGAGTTCAACTTCGGTGGGAAAAATGCCGACACCTTCCTAAACCCACAACACAAAGACCTAAAAGCCGACTTCATCATGGCAAATCCACCGTTCAACATAAAAGACTGGTGGCACGAGAGCTTGGCGGGCGACCCACGCTGGGCATACGGCACACCGCCACAAGGCAACGCCAACTTCGCATGGCTACAACACATGATTTACCATCTGTCGCCCACAGGCAAAATGGCACTCCTGCTCGCCAACGGCTCAATGAGCAGCCAAACATCAGGCGAAGGCGACATTCGCAAAAACATCGTCCAAGCCGACCTTGTCGAAGCAATGATTGCCCTGCCCAATCAGCTATTCACCAACACCCAAATCCCTGCCTGCATTTGGATTATCAATAAAGCCAAAGCCAGAAAAGGTGAAGTGCTGTTTATCAACGCCACCCAAATCGGCTATATGAAAGACCGTGTCTTGCGTGATTTTACCGCTGATGACATCGCCAAAATCAGCGATACCTACCACAACTGGCAAAAACAGGACGGCTACGAAAATATCCCTGCATTTTGCTATTCCGCCACACTGGACGAAATCGCCAAAAACGATTTTGTACTGACCGCAGGGCGATATGTCGGTGCGGTACAAGAAGAAGATGATGGAGTGCCATTTAGCGACAAAATGCAGGAATTGACCGCTTGTTTAAATGAGCAATTTGCTCAAACCAATAAAAATCAATCTATCATAATTGCAAATTTAGAAACTTTAGAATATCACCAAAATTCAAATATTGATTTTATAGAGCATAACTTGGTAGATTTAGTAAATTTTTCCCAAGGTGTTCAGATACCCTTTCAGGAACAATACCTAGAAAAAACAGATGATAAAGAAAGGTTTATTCGAATCGTTGATTATCTCTATGATGAACCCCCTAGATATGTTACAAAACGCAAAGAAAAATATTGGGTAAATGAAGATGATGTGGTAATGATAAGATATGGTCATATCGGAAAGGTTGTTAACGGCATCAGTGGCTACATTGCTAACAATTTGTTTCGGATTATCCCTAAAGATTATTCTGTTTTAAATAAAGAATATTTATATTACTTTTTATCTCAGCAAGAAGTTTATGATTATTTGGTATCTTGTAACTCGTCCTCAGCAATGCCCTCTATAAAGTTTAGCGATTTTGATAGGCTTAAAATAAATCTACCCAACCTAGATAATCAGTTAAAAATAGTTGAGTATTTAAAATGTTTTGATGCTAGAATCTCTATAAATCGGAAAACAAATGATGTTTTGATGAATATTCGTAATGAACTATTACCAAAACTTTTAAGAGGAGAAGTTGAATGAGTAATCTGTATGAAAATATTTTCGAGAATATATGTCATCGCGAAGTCGTGGCAAATGAAGGTATTGCTATTGGAAAAGCCGATCAATTACAAGAAGATATTCAGCAGTTAAATGAATATTTATATCGCCTCTTTGATACTAGATCTATAAATAGTGATATTGATAACCATATAGAATTATTGGCTGATTTTGTTAGCAAAAAGGATGATGGAATGGGCTCTAGGTTGGTAAAAAACGGTGTTCATGAATATACTGTTTTGAATTACGAAAATGCTCAGTCTTTATATCAGCAAATGAAATTTATTTCTAACTTATTGGAGAGGTAATTATTAGGCTGTGGATGATTCTTACTGTTTTAGGGTGAGGTTTGAATGACTATTAAGATGTCGAAAATTCATTCTTTGAAATTAAATGTTGATTTGCATGAACAACCATTTGTGTGCGAAGAGGTTTCTGAAAAAGAGATCGATGGATTTTGGTGTTTAAAAATCGAAACAATGCAGCATTTGGAGTTTCTTATTGATTTGCTGTCTGATTGTATGCAAGGAGTAGGAGAGAATTTTGCTATGTTTCGTGGACAAAGGGATGCTAGTTGGGATTTAAGTACCAGTTTGGAGGTTGAATTAAAGAAGTTCGGGTTTTCTGTAAACGAAAGCATCATACAAAAACATTTAAACAATTTTAAAAATCATTATTTTAAATTGTGCGGGCAGGAGTTTGAACTGCCCGATCATGAAATATGGGCATTGGGACAGCATTATGGGTTGAAAACACCATTTTTAGATTGGTCGAAATCTATTGATGTTGCATTATATTTTTCAATGAAAGATGTGATAATAAAGGATGTGATTGGATGTAAGGGATATTCAGCTGTTTATTTTGTTAGTGGTTATCTATTTAATCCTGTGTCAGGTTATCATGGTTATCAAGTGTTATCAAATAATAATTTAAATAGTAGGATGTTGGCACAGGATGGATTGTTTGCATACTATGATTTTGAGAAGTATATAAAATGCAATAGATTAAGAATGATTGAAAGGTTTGGAGACCTATTTAAATTTAGTGCGGATAGTTTGATGTGTAAATTTTATATAAATCATCAATTAAAGTCTGATATTGACGGTTATTTGCAAAGAAAAAAGATCGATAAGGATTATTTATTTCCAAAGTTGGACTGGTGCTGTAATGGCTTGATTGAGGCTATTGAGAAGACGAATAATGATTTAAGTTCTATGGTGGTATAGAGTGGGGAAATTCACCGCCTGCATGACGGTAAATCCTGCCCTACACCTGCTTTATCAAGCACCGTATTTCAAGGATCAACCATGACCTACACCGAAAACACCCTAGAACTCTACGCCATCAGCGAGCTTGAGAAGTTGGGCTGGGTGCATACACATGGGAGGCAGCTGCCCGAGGATTGGCGAGCTGGCACGAGTGAGGTGCTGTTTATACCGCACATTTGCCATACCATCGACAGTCTCAATCCGCACCTACCCAGCGATAAGCGAGCGTTTATCACAGGCGAGGCGTTGCGGCAGATTCGTCAGTTTGACAGCACCGACCTTGCCCAGAACAACCGCAAGTTTTATGAGCTGCTCAAAAATGGCGTGCCTGTGTCGTTCACGCATGAGGGCGAGCAGCGGAGCGAGTTTGTCAGACTGATTGATTTTCAAAATGCTGATAATAACCGCTTTGATGTCATCAATCAGCTGGTGATTAAGGGCAAACGCCAAAACCGCAAGCCTGATATTTTGCTGTATGTGAACGGTCTGCCCCTAGTCATCATGGAGCTAAAAAATCCCTTTAATGCCAGCGTGAGCATCACCGAGGCGTATCAGCAGCTTGAGACTTATCAAGACGATATCGCCGATGTGTTCATTTATAATCAGCTGCAAGTCATCTCAGAGGGCAATCTGGCTCGTGTTGGCTCGCTGACGGCGAGCTTTGAGCGGTTCTCGCCGTGGCGTGTGGTCGATGAGAGCGTGCATCGCCAGTTGGATTTTGAGTTTGAGCTTGATGCTTTGCTTAGTCATTTATTTCATCCTGCCATCTTGCTCGACTATGTGCAGAACTTCATCGTCTTTGAACAAGACAGCACAGGCAAGATTGCCAAAAAATGCGGCATCTATCATCAGTATTATGCGGTCAATCAAGCGGTAGAATGCACCAAGCGTGCCACCCAAAGTGATGGCAAAATCGGCGTGGTCTGGCACACCCAAGGCTCTGGCAAGTCCTTATCCATGCTGTTTTATGCTGGGCGGGTACTGGCGACACCAGAGTTTGCCAATCCGACTTTGGTGGTGGTTACCGACCGTAATGACCTAGACGGTCAGCTGTTCGCCACTTTCTCATCAGGGCAGGATTTGCTGCGGCAGACGCCCATTCAGGCAGATGGGCGAGACGAGCTACGAGACGAGCTTGCCAGACGACAGGCGGGCGGGGTGATTTTCACCACCATTCAAAAATTCGCTCTGATGGACGGCGAGAATAAGCACCCCATCTTAAACGACCGAAACAACATCATCGTCATCACCGATGAAGCACACCGCTCACAGTATGGATTTAATCAAAAGCTGGTTGATGGTAAATATAAGACAGGCTATGCCCAGCACCTGCGTGATGCTCTGCCGAACGCCAGCTTTATCGGCTTTACAGGTACGCCCATCGCCTTAGATGATAAAGACACGCAAGCGGTGTTTGGCGATTATGTATCCATCTATGACATCACCGATGCGGTCAAAGATGGGGCGACCGTACCCATCATCTATGAGGCACGCCAGATTCGTCTGGATAAAAGCCAAGACTATGAAAAAATCATCGCCCAAATCCAAGAGCAGGAGGTGGATAATGATGGTAATCTAAAAGCGGTACGACTGCGTGAGTCGCTGATGGGTACAGAGGCGAGACTGACCGAGCTGGCGGCTGATTTGGTGAATCATTTTGAAAATCGTATCCGTCAGACGGACGGCAAGGCGATGGTGGTGGCATTAAGCCGTGAAATCTGCGTCAAGCTGTATGATAAGATTGTCAGTCTGCGACCTGATTGGCACAGCGATGCGTTGGATAAAGGCAGCATTAAAATCATCATGACGGGCAGTGCCGCCGATGGCAAGCATCTACAAAAGCATATTTATAGCCATCAGGACAAAAAGACGCTAGAAAAACGCTTTAAAGACCCAAACGACCCACTAAAAATCGTCATCGTGCGTGATATGTGGCTGACAGGCTTTGATGCACCGTGCTGCCACACCATGTATATCGATAAGCCGATGAGCGGGCATAATCTGATGCAGGCGATCGCTCGTGTCAATCGTGTGTTTAAGAATAAAAGTGCAGAAAATGGCGGCTTGATTGTCGATTATATCGGACTGACTGAGGAGCTAAAAGAAGCAACCGCACGCTACAGTAAAGATGGCGGCAAGGGCGTGGTTAAGACGGATATTGATGAAGTGTTTAATAAAATGCTCACTTTCATCGACATCATTCGTGGGCAATTCGCCACGCCTGTTGATGGTCGGTCGTTTGATTTGCAGGCGGCACTCACACTGGATAATCCTAATGACATCATCGCTGCCGTCATGTGTGGGGCGAACCACATCGTATCGCTAGATAGGCTGGATAAAGATACGCCCAATGCCCGCAAAAATGCGTTCTTGCAAGCCATTCGCTACGCCAAAAAAGGCTATAGCCTGTGTGCGTCCATGACGAAGGTCAAGGCATATCAAAAGGAGTTGGCTTTTTTTGATGCGGTGCGAGCGGTGATTGTCAAAAACAGCAGCACGCCAAAAGCGGTGGAGATTGGCAATCTTTTGGGCTTTTTGGATGGGGCGATTACCAGTACAGGCGTGATGGACTTGTTTGATTTATTGGGTCAAGATAAGCCTAATATCGCCATCTTGTCTGATGAGTTTTTAAGCCACATCAAAGGCAGCGACCATAAAGAGCTGTGGGCGTTGGCGGTAGAAAAATACCTAAAACGCCAAATCAAAGACAAGGCACGCACCAACATCAGCTTACAACAGGATTTTGCCACCAAACTTAGCGAGACGATGAACAGCTATCACAATCATCAGCTGTCTGTGCTAGAAGTGCTTGAGATGCTTGTTGCCATCGGTAAGGAGCTGTCCGAGCGGCTAAAACTGGGTGAGGAGCTGGGTTTGACAGCGAGCGAGATTGCCTTTTATGACGCATTGGCTCAAAATAAAAGTGCCTTGGAGCAGTTGGGCGATGAGGTGCTAAAAGTGATGGCGATAGAGATTACCAGACAGCTTAGAGCGTCTGTAACGCTAGATTGGAGTCATAAAGAAGCAGTACGAGCCAAACTTCGCTTGTCGGTACGCCGTATTTTGGCGAGGTTTAAATACCCACCAGATAGGGCGGATGAGGCGGTGGATTTGGTGTTGGCACAGGCTGAAGTGATGGCTGATGAGCTGACACAATAAGCACCTAAAAGCTACTAAGCCACCTACCCCCTAGGGTGATGTTCTTTATGTAGTGTCTGCAGGCGAGCGGTGGCAACATGGGTATAAATCTGCGTGGTGGATAGGTCGCTATGCCCAAGCAATAGTTGCACACTACGCAAGTCCGCCCCATGATTGACCAGATGCGTGGCGAATGCGTGGCGAAGGGTGTGTGGACTAATATCGGTTCTGATGTCTGCTTTTAGGGCGTATTTTTTGATCATGTGCCAAAAGTTGTGCCGTGTCATGTAGCCACCTTGCTCGGTTAAAAAAACCGCTTGGCAGTCGGACTTGCCGATGAGTAGTTCAGCTCGGTGGTTTAGGTAGCTTTGTAGGGCTTGTTGGGCGTATTCACCCATGGGAATGAGACGAGTTTTGTTGCCTTTGCCAGTGATTTGTAACCAGCCTGCATTCATGTTGAGTTGTTCAAGCGATAGATTGACCAGCTCGCTTACTCGCAATCCGCAGGCATACATGATTTCTAACATGGCTTTATCACGCAGACCAAGCAGACTGCTGTCTGGGGTGTCTAGTAGGCGATTGATGTCGCTTTCTGAGAGTGTTTTTGGTAGAGATTGGATAGTTTTTGGGGATTTGATGTCCTCGCAAGGGTTGTCTTGCCTGCCCTCGTTGCCGATTTGCCACAAAAAAAACTGACGCAAACTGGCGAGTAGTCTTGCGATGGTGCGTGGATTTTTGCCCTGTGTTTGGGCAAGTTTTAGGCACGCTAGCACATCTTTTTTATCCCATAGGGTTAAGGGTTTGTCTAGGTGCATAAGGCAAGCACGCAAATCCTGAACATAGGCGTTACGAGTACGCACAGACAGCCCACGAGCCAGCATTGCTGAGCGAAACTCAGTTAGGTAGGCGGGGTCGCCATCAACATGGGTGATGGTGGGTGTTCGAGGATTTTTGGCACGAGTTTTGCTCATGATGGAATCTTTTTGATGACCAAGTAACGATAGCTGCCATCATCGAGCGTTTCTTGAGTGTTAAGAGTATGCCCCAGATGGCGACAAAAATTTGGAATGTCTCGGGTGGTTGCAGGGTCAGTGGCAAGAATTTCGATGACATCGCCATCTTGTGCCTGTCTGATGGTCTTGTGTAGCAACATGATGGGTTCTGGGCAGATAAGCCCTTTGGTGTCTAGTAGGTGATTACTCATGAGGGTTATCCTTTTGTTTGTCTTGTAAGAAATTTAGGAATTTGTTTAGGTTTACTCGAAACACATAAGGCATGGCAAACCACGCCATCATTGCCAAAAACACCGCCATAAAGAAATTTGTTGTCATGCCAGCGACCGCATACACTCCCAAAGCGAATAGCACAAGGCTAATGGCGGTGATGAGTATGACAAATAAAATACCGCCTTGCACGATGTGATAACGCCTTAAAAACAGCACATGAAACAGGCTGATGGGAATGCTAAACCCAATCAGTACATAAGGCAAGTAATGAAATGAATAATAAATTAGTGTACTGTCCTTAAAGTTTGTCATGCTAGCTAGTGTGCCGAACACGACAAAGCAGGCGATGGCAATCAATCCCAGATAGATGCTGATATTCGCCAGACGAAGTGCTTCAGTGGTGCGAGTGATGAGTGTGGTAGTTTGGCTCATTGTAATTTTGGCATTGCCTTGATAAGAATTGATTGAAAAAATAGCGGATATAAAAACTTAGGTGTGCCCAAAGATGCGTTAATCAGTCTTTGCCCTTATGCTCATTATCATGATAACTGCCGACATACTGGGCAAGACTTGGCTCATAAAAATATCCGTTAAGTACGATACAAGCAGCGATGTCGTCAATGGGGTCTTTTTCATCATCAATCCAGCCATGTTCCCATGCCAACGCTCGTGCTTCTTTGGAAGATAAGCGTTCATCATGCAAAAAAACTTTGGTAGGAGAATGGCGTTCACCCAAGCGATGTGCCAAGCGACGAGCGAACTTGTGTGCTCGCTTAGATAGCATGGAGTCAGTGCCATCGATGTTGAGTGGCAGACCAACCACGACCGTGCTGATTTTCCAAGTATCAATAATACCGAGCAAATTATCCCAATCAGGCTGACCATTATTCATGGCTAAGATATCAAAGGGTCTGGCATCACAGCTTAGCGTATTGCCCAGTGCCATGCCCATTTTTTTGATGCCAAAGTCTAGGGCGAGAATGAGAGCGGGTTGATTATTGGTGGTCATTAGGCATATCCTGCGGTCGTTACAAAATTGTCAGGGTTGATGCCAATTTTATCATAAGCTTGCATCAGTCGCTCATTAAACGGTACTCGAAATAAAATCTGTAAATCAGCAGGGCAGATAAACCAATCACCTGTGTTAATCTCCGCTTCTAACTGTCCTGTACCCCAACTACAAAAACCCATGCACATCAAATAATGTGCCAAGCTGTCTTCAGACAGTCTATCTAAGATGTCTTTACTGGTGGTCAAGCAAACATTCTCACCAATGGCAAAAGATGAATTAAAATTAGGCAAGCCGGTATGTAGCACAAAACCGGCTTCAGGTCGTATCGGACCGCCAGCGATGGCAGGCGTATTCATGGCAAGCTGAGAGCTTGGTAAATCCAGCTCGGTCAAAATCCCACCCACCGAAGTTGGCAGTGGCTGATTGATGACAAATCCCCATGCACCATCAGCAGTATGCCGACAGACATAAATGAGCGTCTGTTCAAATCGCTCATCATTCATGTATGGACTTGCCAATAAAAAATGATGAGCCAGATTTTTGGTGTGGGTAGTTGTATTCATGAGTTATCTATTGTGGTGTTTTGGTGCGTTTTGTGGGTTTGGTCTGATTAGGTAGCGTCTCGATGAATTCGGCGTTGGCACCGATTTGGTCTGCTAAGGCGATATCTGCTAGCAGACTCTTGACATGGGCACGAGTGGCTTCGGTGATGTTCACGCCACCTGACATGCGTGCCAACTCATCAACTTGATGCTCGTCTGTGATGATGGCGATGTCGCTTGTGGTATGCTCACCATGGTCTTTATGCACAAGAATATGACGATGAGCCGCTGCTGCTACTTGGGCTTGATGAGTGATGGCAAGTAGCTGCTGATATTTGCCAAGACTACGCAACAACTCACCTACCACCTGTGCTGTAGCACCGCTGATACCCACATCCACCTCGTCAAATACCAAAGTTGGTCGGCAGCCTTTGCCATCATTTGCCGCCATGACTTGCATGACAAGGGCGATGCGAGATAACTCACCTCCTGATGCAACCTTGTGCAGGGGCTGAAGTGGCATACCAACATTGGCACTAAACAATAAAGCAATGTCGTATCTGCCATGGGCATTATAGGTGCTTTCGTCTTTGGTATTAAAGGCGAATTCACAGCGAGCATTAGGCAAGGCAAGTGGCAATAGGCGTGCCTCTAGGCGTTCACAGATGTCTGGGGCGATCTTGATGCGTGCGTCATCAAGTGCAGTTGCTGCTTGTAGATACTGCTCATAAGCTTCATTAACCTTGGCATCTAGTGTGTCGTTATCGGGCAATAAGTTTAGTTTGTCTAGCTCTTTTTGCCAATTTTTAGCATCGCTGATGAGTTCTTTGGTTGGAGTGTGGTATTTACCAGATAGGCGATGGGCAAGCGACAGCAGTGTGTTGAGTTCGTGCAGGCGTTCTTCATCAGGTAATGACTGCTCAGCATAGTCAGATAACTTTCCTGATGCGTCCATGATGCTTTCTTGGGCAAGGGTAAGTAACTGACTACATTCGCCAAAGATTTTGCTTTTATCGGCACTTTGGTCGCAGATACGCATCGCTCGCCCAAGTAGGCTTGCTACGCTAGGCTCGTCATGACTATTATCTAAAAAATTGGCTGCTGTCATCGCTTGTGTCATGAGTGCTTCTAGGTTTGACAGCTCGTCATATTCGCTTTCTATCTCATCAAAGTTCACTGATAATAAAGGATTGATGTCTGATAGTTTGGCGGACAATAGAGCCATACGGTCAACTCGTTGAGCCAACTGACTTTTTGCTTCATCGGCTTGTTTTTTGATGCGTTGCCATGCATGATAAGTTTCTTTGGCGTTGTTTTTTAGGGGGGTTAACTCACCCACTTTATCTAGCCAATCGATGACGAACTGCGGTTTTAATAGTTCAAGCCCTGCGTGCTGTGAGTGGATATTGACTAAAATTTGCCCCAGTGATTTTAATTCACCGATGCTGGCAGGCACGCCATTTATCCATGATTTTGAGCGTCCTTGAGCACTGATTTTTCGGCGAATGAGCAGGGTATCATCTTCTAGTTCTCGTTCATGCTCGGCAAACCATGCCACAATCTCGTCATTGCCCGTGATGTCAAATTCCCCAAAAACCGTTGCTTCATCACAGCCATGTCTTACCATGGTGCTGTCAGATCGTTCACCAGTACACAAAGATAATGCGTCTAAAATCAATGACTTGCCTGCACCAGTCTCACCTGTAATGACATTAAATCTCTCATCAAAGGCGATTTCTTTTTCATCAATTAGGGCAAAATTGTTAAGACTTAAAGATACCAGCATGGCGATATGGATTCCTAAAAAATCGGTGGCTTATGATAATCAATTTGGACAGTTTTGGCAATTTGCAAAATGTTATTTTGCGACCTTCTTATGGTGCTTGCAAGTTTTATTGATGATAAGAATGGTCTTTTTAAGGCTTTGCACAAGATGAGTACGACTTTTGATTTGATATGGGGGCAAAATACCATATCAAAAGTAGTGCGATAAAAATTTCTCGCTAGGTGTGGCAGATGTTTTGACAATCAAGTATAAATTTGCCACAATATAATCAGTCTTTACAAGTTTATCATCCATTTTACCATTCCTTTTATCTTCCATACTACTCATTACTATCTTACGATTATCACTGGTTTATTTATGTCAAAGTTACGCAAAAATTTCTCCCAAAAATCTTTTGAAAAAAAAGATGTCAAACCCCACAAACTCTCCAAATCCAATATCAAATCTACCGCCAAAACAAATAAGCAAGGACGCATTCCGCATTTTTATGGCATACACGCTGTGAGAGCTTTGTTAAAGCACCGTTCGCATGATGTGCTGACGCTTTTTGTGCAGTTACGAGATGATGGTGGGGTGAGTCAGACGCATGATGAGCTGATAGAGTTTGCAAAAAATGCGGGTGTGAGCGTGCAGATGACGCACAAAGATAGGCTAGCTGAGCTGTGCGATAGCCACCAACATCAAGGGGTGGTCGCTGCTGCCAGATTACCGCAGCTGTACGATGAGCATCATCTAGCAAGCATGACAGATCAAGGCGATGTGTTGTTTTTGGTGCTTGACCAAATCACTGATGCCCACAATTTAGGGGCGTGCTTGCGTTCTGCCAGTGCGATGGGTGTGGATGCGGTCATTATTCCTAAGCATCAAAGCGTCTCTATCACCCCAACTGTTGCTAAGGTCTCGGTTGGGGCAGCAGAAGTAGTGCCTGTGATTGCGGTAACAAATTTGGCTCGCAGTCTTGAGCTTCTAAAAAAAGCAGGTGTATTCGTATTTGGTACGGCACTTGATGACACCGCCAAACCTTTATACGACTGCGATTTTAGTGGCAAAGTTGCCATCATCATGGGATCGGAGGGTGACGGCATGAGACGGCTGACCCAAGAGCATTGCGATACTTTGGTGTATATCCCAATGGCGGATAATCCCGATCGTCCGCAGAGCTTAAATGTTAGCGTTGCTACAGGCATGGCACTATATGAAGTGGCAAGACAGCGGGCAGGCAGAGGCTGATTATTTATTCGCAGGTTGATGATTTTGATATTGTGTTTCATGTGAAACATCAAGAATCAATAAAAGGATAATAAAAAAGGTGAATCATTCACCCTTTTGTTTTTTGTTGGTATTATGCTTTTTTGGCGATTTTATCCAATGTCGTCTTATTAGTGAGCATGGCTTTTTTGTCGGCATCGGTTAGGCTTTCGCATTTGTTAGGGTCGTTGCCACAAAACTGGCAAAACTCATCACCCATCAATGTCGCCACGCCACCGCAAGATCCTTTTAGAGGTTGTTTTTTGATGATATAGCCTATGCCCATAAACAGGAAAAATAAAACAAATATGCCAAGTGTTATAAAAAACATGGGAATGAATTGGGAAAAAAGGTCGGTCATGGCGTTCTCCTGATGTGTAACCAATAAGTATTATAAAAAATTTTACCAAAAAAGTCAGTCTGTTTTTGTAATGATAGTAGATGGGCTAAAGATGGCAAAACATAAAGATAAAACACACCTATGGGTATGATTGCAAGATTTTATCTATCAATGAACACGCCTTTTTAATCAAGGATTATCGTCATCAGGCTAGATAAATGAACTTTTATGATTTTAAAAGTCGCTGTTTATTCTTGTTTTAGGGTTATAAAAAATTAGCCTTATTACATGATGCTAATAAGGCTAATGTTATGGATTTATTTAAGCCCCTGCTCAACTAAGTCGTCATAACCGCCGTGGTTGGTGACATTGGTGTAGCCAAGCTCGATCAAAATCGTGCGAGCAGCTTCTGCACGGCGACCACTGCGACAGTACAGATTAATCGGTGCGTCTTTGTTGGGCTCTAGACTGGCAATTTTTTGGGCGATTTCATTAGGCGTAACATTCACGGCATCTTGTAGATGACCTTGATTGTATTCTTCGGCTGAACGCACATCAATCCAAATGCCATCGGCTTTTTTGGGCGTCTGCACGACCATATCATCACTTTGATTGGCTATGGTGGTCGGTCTGGATTCTGCGGTTTTATCGCCACAAGCTGACAACGCAATCGCTGTTGCTATTATTGCCAAGTATTTAATTTTCATGATACTTCCTTTTAGAATTGCCCGAACAAGTCATTTAAGCTCTCTGACATGGTTGGATGGGTAAAAATGTGATTGGCGATGTCGTGAGCGGTTAAGCCTTGGCGAATCGCTAAATCCACAAAATTAATCATTTCATGTGATGCTTCGCACAATAATTGTACGCCCAAAATCTCATCATTATCGGCATTAACAACGGCTTTTAATAAGCCGTCCGTTTGGTTTAGGATTTTGGCTTTTGGTATGCTGTTGGCACTGATCGTTGCTGTTTTGACATGATAGCCTTGCTCTTTGGCACTTTGTTCGGTCATGCCAACCACAGACAGTGGCGGGTTGGTAAATACTGAATAGGCAAAAGTTCGCCCAACGGTGGTATAACTGCCATCGCCGATAAGATGGCTTCTGACTATCCGAAAATCATCAAGCGACATGTAAGTAAACTGCGGTGAGCCTGCCACATCGCCCATCGCATAAATGTGTGGCTGAGTGGTTTGTAGATGTTCATTGACATGAATATGCCCACGCTCGGTTAATTCCACCCCCGCTTTTTGTAACTGTAAATCAGTATTTGGCACACGCCCTGCAGCAATCAGTACCGCATCAGCGATAATCTCTCCGTCTGTTGTGATGATTTTGGTTTGGTTATCTGCATTTTCAAGGCGTGTTATTTGTGTGTTAAGTCTAAACTCAATTCCCTGATTTTGCATGATTGTTTGCAGTGTTTGGGCAATTTCTACATCTTCTCTTGGAGCGAATTTGTCACTGCTGTCTAGCACGATGACCTTTGAGCCAAATTTTGCAAACATACTGGCAAATTCTAGTCCAATATAACCACCGCCAATAATTGCCAGTGTATTTGGCAACTGGCTCATCTGCATAATACCTGTGCTGTCATAGATGTTGTGAGCAGTATCAATGCCATCAATGTTCGGAACACGATTGATTGCTCCTGTGTTGATATAGATGTGATCAGCACGGATGGTCAGAACCTCTGCATCAGTTGTAACTTGCACGGTGTTTTGGTCAATAAATTCGGCTTTGCCTGTAATGACTTTTGCTACTTTATCAACCATTTCAAAATTGGCTTGGTTTAGTTTTTTTATCAATTCATTTTTTTGTAGGACTGCTTGATGAAATTCGCTGCCATTTTCTGCCAAAAATTTTAGTTTTTTGCTGGGGATACAGCCGACATTAATGCATGTACCGCCATACATTGCTTGTGATTGCTCCACCAAAATGACATCTTGCCCTTGACTTGCCAAGGTTTTGGCAAGCGTCTTACCAGCTTTACCAAAGCCGATGATTAAATGTTTGGTTGTGGTCATCATTTTATCCTATGGTGTTATTGTACGGTTGTTTTGATTAGATTTTCTGCTGCCGCTAAGGTATTTTTAACATCATCAAAGCTGATGTCGCTACCGTTAATCAAGGCTTTGGTGTCATTAAAACTCACCAAAACATCGCCATTTACCTCAGTGATTAAGACCTTTAAAGGTAGTTGTAGGGCAAAATTTGGATCTTTTATCATCAGTGGTGTGCCGGCTTTTGGTGTGCCAAAGACAATAACAGTGGCAGGCTGCATGGATAAATTGACATCGGCGGCCGCTTTTTGATGGTCGATGGTAGCAAAAATTGTCATGCCTTTTGATGTGATGGCTTGGCTAAGTTTGGCAGTGGTGGTGTCAAAATTGTAGGCACTCTTGATGGTGATGGTTTTGGCTGTCATGGCTGATGTATCGTTTTTGGATGTTGGGCTGATTTGATTGATGATTGGTTTGTTGTTTGGTGTAAAATGGCTACACGCAGTCATCATGACAGTAGCACAGACGGCAGCGATAAGTTTCATAAAATCTCCTTTGGGGCTAAAAATAATAAATGACTGATTATAACAGAAAAATGTTGCCCCATTCAATCAGTCTATGGTTGGTCTAATATTGCACTTGTTGCAAATCTGTAAGCAGAGTGCAAGACAGAATGATTTTGGTGATTTGGTTTGGACTGTCATGATATCAAAATCGTTTTTGTTTTGTTAATCAAGTTTAATACGCCTTAATTGCCTTAAAACAAAATCACCCAATTTGGGTGGTCAATGTGGTGAGTGCAAATGCTAAGTTTATAATGTGCCACTAAACTCATAACGCCCACCTACATGACTCATTTTGACTAAGGTTACTGCACATCCTTTTGATAGCGTTGTGCGTTCTAAAACCAAAATAGCATCTTTTGGCTTAATATCAAGTGCTGCTGCGACATGCTTATCGGCGTTGCTTGCAAAAATCCGATAATGTCCACGCTCCAACGGTACGGTATCAATGAGATATTGGCTTGTATTGATATTCTCAAAATCTTGGTGAATAAAGTCAGGCACAAGCTTTGCTGATACCCAACGCTCTTCTAGCTGTAGTGGTACATTATCAGCATAATGTACAATTGCTACAAAGTACACATCCGTTGGTATGTCAAACACCGTCTTTAACTTACCCAAGTCTTGATGGTTGATAATTTTTTTGTCCAGTACTGTTGCATGATAAGCCTGACCATTTGCGATAATGTCATAAGCAATATTCCTAACTTCCACAAAGGTGTGATGAAACTGCTTTTGGGCAACGAATGTCCCTGAACCTTGACGGCGTTCTAAAACATACTCATCAGCCAATTCTTTTAGGGCACGATTGACTGTCATGCGAGATACGCCAAAGCTATCACATAAAGCGTGTTCGGTTGGAATAGCTTGCCCTGCCTGCCAAACTCCTGCATGAATATTTGCTAAGATGGTATTTTTGATGGTTTGGTAGGCGGGTGTTTTCATGGCAAGACTAAAAAAATGATTGTGCAAATAATATTATAACAGTTAATTTAAAATTTTTTTTAAAAACCATTGTCAGATACCAAAATTTTTGCTACATTAAGCCTTAAATTTGTATAGACAAATTTATCTGCATCAATTTAACTTTTTTAAGGAAAAATCATGAGTCAATCTGTCCGTACCGACACAAGCCGTGTCATTAAAGCTCCCACAGGCACTCGCTTAACCTGTAAAAGTTGGCTAACCGAAGCCCCATACCGTATGATTCAAAATAACTTGCACCCTGATGTGGCAGAGAACCCCCAAAGTCTTGTGGTGTATGGCGGTATTGGGCGGGCGGCTCGTAACTGGGAATGCTATGACCAGATTTTAGCGAGCCTAAAAGAGCTTGAAGATAATCAGACGCTACTCATTCAATCAGGCAAGCCTGTGGGTGTGTTTAATACTCATGAAAATGCCCCACGAGTATTGATTGCCAACTCAAATCTGGTGCCACGTTGGGCGACTTGGGAGCACTTTAATGAACTTGATAAAAAAGATTTGTTTATGTACGGGCAAATGACCGCTGGTAGCTGGATTTATATTGGTACGCAGGGCATTGTGCAAGGGACATATGAGACTTTTGCCGAAGCAGGTCGTCAACATTATCCAAGCGATGATGGCAAAAACTGGCAAGGTCGTTGGATTTTGACCGCAGGACTTGGCGGTATGGGCGGTGCTCAGCCTCTGGCGGCAACTTTTGCTGGGGCTGTGTCTTTAAATATTGAATGTCAGCAGTCAAGCATTGATTTTCGCTTGCGGACAGGTTATGTAGATAAACAAGCCCGCGATTTGGACGATGCTTATCGCTTGATTAAAGAACACACTAAAAATGGTGATGCGATATCGATTGCTCTGCTTGGCAATGCTGCCGAGATTTTACCAGAAATAGTCAAGCGTGCCAAAAATGGCGAGATAAAACCAGATTTGGTTACTGACCAAACCTCTGCTCACGATTTAATTAATGGTTATCTGCCAATTGGTTGGACGGTTGAAGAGTGGAAAAATGCCGCCTCCGACCACGCACGCCACGCCGAGCTAAAAGCTGCTGCTGCCAAATCCTGTGCTGTTCATGTGCAAGCAATGTTGGATTTTCAATCCATGGACATACCTGTAACTGATTATGGCAACAACATTCGTCAAGTGGCTTTTGATGAAGGGGTAAAAAATGCCTTTGATTTTCCAGGCTTTGTTCCTGCCTACATTCGTCCGTTGTTTTGCCAAGGAAAAGGGCCGTTTCGTTGGGTTGCTCTATCTGGCGACCCAGAAGACATCTACAAAACCGATCAAAAAATCAAAGAATTATTCCCTAATAACACGCATGTGCATCATTGGCTTGATATGGCAAAAGAACGCATTCATTTTCAAGGCTTACCTGCACGCATTTGCTGGTTGGGATTGGGTGAGCGTGATAAAGCAGGGCTTGCCTTTAATGAGATGGTCAAAAATGGCGAGCTAAAAGGCCCGATTGTCATTGGGCGAGATCATCTAGATACAGGCTCTGTGGCAAGTCCTAACCGTGAAACCGAAAGCATGAAAGATGGTACGGATGCTGTGTCTGATTGGGCATTGTTAAATGGCATGCTCAATGTGGCAGGCGGTGCAACTTGGGTTAGCTTACATCACGGCGGTGGCGTAGGTATGGGTTACAGTCAGCATTCTGGCATGGTCATTGTGGCAGATGGTACAGATGAAGCTGCCAAACGCCTTGCTAATGTTTTGGTGAATGACTGCGGTAGTGGTGTCATGCGTCATGCCGATGCAGGTTATGAGCTTGCCATTAAAACCGCTAAAGACTATGGGCTTAACTTGCCAATGGTTAAGTAAATTGACATAAAATGACATGCTAAGATTGTTTTTTACCATCTTAGCATTGTTAAATTAAAAGCCATTCAAAAACCATTTATTGTGTTATTTCATCAAAAACTTAAGGAACAAGTCATGAATGAATCACCTAAAAAATTGAAGTCTAAATCACTTGCCATTACTCAAATGGCCGTGTTTAGTGCTATCGGTATTGTTATGTTTTTTGTGCCGTTTGATTGGCGTGGTAAAGAAACGATTGCTTTTGACCATTTGGCCAGTTTTTTGGTCAGTGATTTAAAGCCTTTGGCGGTGGGTTTGCTTTTTTTGATGATGATTTATGGCGTTATTAGGCCTTTTGTCAGAATAAATGGGATGAATGATTGGCATAAAAATACCACCAATAAAATTTTAAGTCTATTTAAAATCATTGGACTGATTTTAGCAGTGATGTATATCACCAACACAGCCCCTGATGCTATCATGACCAAAGATATGTTGCCATTTTTATTTGATAAATTGGCATTAAATGTTGGCATGATTGTGCCGATTGGGGCGTTAATTTTGGCTTTTTTATTGGGTTTTGGTCTGCTTGAATTGGTTGGTGTGCTGATGCAACCTGTTATGCGTCCACTATTTAAAACACCTGGTGAGTCCGCCATTGATGCGGTGGCAAGTTTTGTGGGTAGCTATTCAGTAGCACTGCTTATCACTAACCGTGTGTATCTATCAGGGCAATATTCTGCCAAAGAAGCCATCATTATCGCCACAGGCTTTTCAACCGTTTCTACCGCTTTTATGGTCATTATCGCAAAAACCCTAGACCTAATGGCGTATTGGTCGCTGTATTTTTGGAGCTGTCTTATCATTACCTTTGTAATTACCGCCATTACGGTACACTTGCCACCCATTCGTGGTATGGATAACACAAGCCAAGCTAAAACAGCCAATCTTAACGGTCGGTCACGATTAAGTCTTGCTATTGATAAAGGGGTTAATGTTGCAAAACATAGCGACCCTGTGGCTAAGGTTTTATGGGATAATTTTAAAGATGGCATCAATATGGCAGCGGCGATTGTACCGTCCATTATTGCTATTGGGCTACTTGGTTTGCTGCTTGAAAAATATACACCAATTTTTGATGTGCTTGGTTTGCTGCTTGCACCATTTACATTTCTCGGTGGTATGAGTGAGCCATTGGTTGCTGCTAAAGGTATATCTACGGGGCTTGCGGAGATGTTTTTGCCAGCACTTGTATTAAAAGATAGTGATATTTTGACGCGTTTTGTTACTGCTATTGTATCGGTGAGTAGCATTATCTTTTTTTCGGCGATGATTCCTTGTGTCTTGGCAACCAAACTACCTGTAACTGTTGGTAAAATGGTTGTAATTTGGCTAATTCGCACAGCTTTGGGCATTGTGCTTGCCTGTTTGGTTGGGCATTTGGCAATGACTATGGGCTGGTTGGCTTAATTTTTTTAGACAACATTCATTCATACTAAATTTTATAAACTTTTTGACTCTAAACGGAAGTATACTATGAAACCCACTTTAACGCTTACCCCTCGCCAATTAACCTTTAAACAGCTTCGTCAAATTTATGATGAGCCTGTAACCATTAGTCTTGATGGTAGTGCTTATGATGCCATTAACAAATCACACCAAGCGGTGCAAGATATTATTGCCAAAGATGAGCCTGCTTATGGTATTAACACAGGGTTTGGGCTACTTGCCAAGACTCGCATCAATGATGATGAACTTGAATTGCTCCAAAAAAATCTTATCTTAAGTCATTCGGTTGGCACAGGTGAGCTGTTGTCTGACAAGGTGGTTCGCTTAATTATGGTGATGAAGTTATCTAGCCTTGCCCAAGGATACTCTGGCGTTCGGGCTTGTGTGGTTGATGGTATTATCGACTTGATAAATCATGACATCATTCCTGCCATTCCTGCTAAAGGATCAGTTGGGGCATCTGGCGACTTGGCACCGCTGTCGCACATGACCTTGGCTTTATTGGGTGTGGGTGATGTACTGGTCAATGGTCAAAGAATAGACGCCAAAACCGCCCTAAAAAATGCCAAGCTTAGCCCCATCACTCTTGCCGCCAAAGAAGGTTTAGCACTCATTAACGGCACACAAGCATCCACCGCTCTTGCTATTCAAGGTTATTTTTTGGCACAGGATTTATTGCAATCTGCTACCGTTATTGGAGCATTATCGGTTGAGGCTGCTCGTGGCAATATTTCGCCATTTGATGCACGCATTCATGCGGTGCGTGGTCATCATGGGCAAATGGCACTTGGGGCAACTTATAAGGTACTGCTTGATAATAGCGGTTTTCGCCACGAAATTCATGGCAAAGAACCTTTGCGTGTGCAAGACCCGTATTGCCTACGCTGTCAGCCACAAGTTATGGGGGCGTGTTTGGATTTGATTAACCAAGCGGGTAAGACACTGCTCATTGAAGCCAATGCAGTAACTGATAACCCATTGATTTTTAATGATAATAATGACCCTATAGCAGTCTCTGGCGGCAACTTTCATGCAGAGCCCGTTGCTTTTGCTGCTGACACGCTTGCTCTTGCCATTAGTGAGATTGGTTCGATGAGTGAACGCCGTGTTGCCCTGCTTATTGATGCAAGTCTTTCAGGTTTACCTGCATTTTTGGTTCGCAATGCGGGCGTGAATTCAGGCTTTATGATTGCCCATGTTACCGCTGCTGCTTTAGCCAGCGAAAACAAATCGCTTGCTCACCCAGCTAGTGTAGATAGCATTCCAACATCTGCTAATCAAGAAGATCATGTATCTATGGCAACCTTTGCTGCACGCCGCCTGTTTGATATGGCACAGAATACTGCTTGTGTTGTAGGTATTGAATTTTTGGCGGCGGCTCAAGGCGTGGACATAGTGCGTGATGATTTTGGCTATCAGACATCTAATCTACTTGATTATATTCACAAAGCTCTTCGTGAAACGGTCGCTTATTATGATCAAGACCGCTATTTTGCCCCTGATATTGAAAACGCCAAAAACTTGGTGCTATCAGGAAAGCTGTCACAAGAATGGGCAGATCTGCGTGATGAGTGGTATTTAAGCGCCTGATTTTTAAGCAAAACTCAAAATACTTTTTGGGTTTTGTTTTTTTAACTCATTACAAACCAATTTGATTAAATAATCCAATGATAAAAACTACCTCCTATAATCCAAAACTTTATACAGGTAGGGCTGAACCTTTCGAGCTTGATGCCGCCCAATACTGGTATCAGCATGTTCATGCCTTTAATGAACACCCTAATGTCCAGAGCATTGGACTTCTTGGGTTTGCATCCGACCAAGGGGTTAATCGCAATCAAGGTCGTATTGGGGCAAAATACGCCCCTGATGTTATCAAATCCGCCTTTGGCAAATTACCCATGACAGGTGTTCAGGGCTTTATTGATGGTGATAAGTTGTCCATGCTTGTGGGTGATTGTGGCAATGTCATTTGCGATGATAATGATGCTATTGCTCATGATAGTTTGGAGGTCGCCCAAAAAAAATATGCGGACAATATTCAGCACATACTGGATGCAAACTCTGTTGCCATTGGGCTTGGTGGTGGACATGAGATTGCTTGGGGTTCATTTTTGGGGCTGTGGCAACATTTGCAAAACCAAAAATTAAGCTCTAATATTGGTATTGTCAATTTTGATGCACATTTTGATTTACGATCTGATAAATACGCCACATCTGGTACACCATTTTTACAGATTAGTGAATTTTTACACGCCCAAAACACCGATTTTAATTATA
Organism: Moraxella sp. E33BD; assembly: GCF_041807865.1. Taxonomy (NCBI): domain Bacteria; kingdom Pseudomonadati; phylum Pseudomonadota; class Gammaproteobacteria; order Moraxellales; family Moraxellaceae; genus Moraxella; species Moraxella sp. E33BD. Next base: position 84,635 of record NZ_JBGTZD010000012.1, read on the forward strand.
TGGCGATTGGTATTAGCCGATTTGGTAATACCAAGGCACTATTTGATAAAGCTCAAACATTGGGCGTGCAAGTTATCAGTGATGATGAATGCTATGAGATTGATTTTAAAGATATTATCAAAAAAATCGATGATTTTTTGATTGATAAAGACATTGTTTATTTAACACTTGATATGGACTGCCTAGCGGGAGCGATTATGCCGTGTGTCAGTGCGGTGGCAGCGTTTGGGCTTGATTTGCCATTTTTGGAGCGGTGTGTTAAGCATATTATTAACAGTGGTAAAGTCAAGGTCATTGATATTGCCGAAACCTGCCCGAAATACGATATTGATGGTCGTGGTATAAAGGTGGTGGCAAGACTGCTTGGTATGATGATTGAACAAATTTTAGTAAATAAGATAAAGTGAGAGTAAGGAAAAAATCATGACAACACATTTTGATATGCTACTTTTTGCCAATCTAGCTACATTCAATGAAGAATTCGGCTTTACACACAATACCCCTTATGGAGTAATTCACCAAGGGGCGATGGGTATTGTCGGTGGTGAAATTGCGTGGATTGGCACAAAACAAGATACCAAAACGCTTCAATTAACCGCGGATAACAGTCTGGATTTTGGCAATAAATGGATAACACCTGCCTTAATTGATTGCCATACACATTTGGTGTACGGTGGCAATCGCAGTAATGAATTTGAAATGCGACTAAATGGGGTTAGTTATCAAGATATTGCCAGCTCAGGTGGTGGTATTATGGCAACGGTCAATGCCACAAGAGACCTAGGTTTTGATGATCTGTACAAACTTTCTGCAAAACGCCTAAAAACGCTTATCAATCAAGGAGTTGGTACTGTTGAAATCAAATCGGGTTATGGACTTGATTTAGATTCTGAACGCAAAATGTTGACTGTTGCCAAAAAATTAGGCGATGATTTTGGCATCACAATTAAAAAAACTTACCTTGCTCTACATGCCATACCACCAGAATTCAAAGATAACCGAGAAAAATATGTTAAAAATGCCTGTGAGTGGCTAAAAATCTTGCATGATGAAGGGCTGGTTGATGCTGTTGATGCCTTTTGTGAATCCATTGCGTTTAATCGTGATGAGGTGGCACAGGTCTTTGATGTGGCAAGGTCGTTAGGCTTACCTGTCAAACTGCACGCTGAGCAGATGAGCGATATGGGTGGTGGAGCATTAGTGGCGGATTTTCATGGATTATCTGCTGATCATATTGAGTATCTAAGTGATGAAAGTATCGCCAAAATGGCGGAGCATGGTGTGGTTGGTGTGCTTTTACCGACTGCTTTTTATATTTTAAAAGAAACTAAGCTGCCACCGATTGATAAAATGCGACAAATGGGTGTTAATATGGCAGTTTCTACCGATTCAAACCCTGGTACATCGCCAAGCACATCTTTACTGCTTGCCATGAATATGGCGTGTACGCTATTTGGGTTGACCTGTGAAGAGGCGTTAGCGGGGACGACACTTTACGCAGCAAAAGCATTGGGACTACAAGAGAGTAAAGGCAAATTAGACATTGGTTTTGATGCTGATTTAGCGATTTGGGATATTGATAGACTTGCTGATTTGTGTTATTTGATTGGGGCAAGTCCTATGCATGGGCTTTTGGTAGGTGGCAAGGTGGTTTAAACCACTCTTGTTCTATCAAAGACTGTACTGAGTGTTGAATCTTCAATCTAAACAGCTCTTTTAATAGAAATAAGTTTGATGTCTGAACTTATGAGGCAACGGTAGCGATATACCCAATGTTGTAGTGAGATAGACGGTGCTGAGTACCAGCAATAAAATACATTTATTGACAAATAATGCCATGAATGATAAATTAAGTTAAGATGGATTATAACATCTAATCAATACTAAAAAATCGATTAAGTTTCCAAGAAAATTGGGCCGGTAAATTGACGCTTGTCAAAAGTATCATAAATCAATTGCATATTGGTCAAATTTTTAAATCTGTTTATATGATTCAGTCACAAGAGGTATTATGCAACCGGCTCACTCTACATCAGTATACGACAAAAAAACTAACGCAAAAATCATCCTTTGGACAACCTTAGTTGGTGGTTTCATCAGTTCTTTGGTTAAATGGGGTTCTGAGGTTAATACTCCGCCACGAGTCAAAGGTGAAATATCACCACCAGGAGCACACATTGATGCGTGGCTTGGTTGGACAGGCTTTAACCAGCATTCGTTGGATTATGTTTATCAAGGCAATACCGTATTAGGAGCAGTAAGTTTATATCACTGGTTATTTAGTTTTGCCTTTGCCTTTGTTTATGTAATGCTTGCTACACGCTGGAATAAGGTGACCCGTCTATGGTATGGGGCATTTTATGGGATTATGATCAGCATTATTTTTCATGGTTTTGTAATTCCTGCCTTTGGCTTTAGAAATCCTGTTTATGCTGATGGCAAAACAGGATGGTTGTGGAATTTAAACTTTGCTGAAAACTTTAGTGAGCTTTTGGGTCATATTTATTGGGCGTTTTCTATTGAGGTATGTATGATTGCAGTGCTTGCACATTTTGGTAGACCTATCTATGGCAAATGGATAAAATAATCTCAATCCGGCTACTATGAACCGCCTTGTCTGAACCAACCCCCAAATCTTAAACACAGGATTAAAGGCTAGGTTGATAAAACTAAGTGGTTTCGCTAAGGACTAAGTTTTTGTACTTTACAGGACTTAGTCCTTTTAGCTTGCTCTTTATTCTAT